>JBEGQE010000202.1:0-5238 GCA_041181145.1 Cyanobacteriota bacterium | reverse complement strand
CCGCTACGGCGCCGGCTACCAGCACCGACCGCAGCGGCGCCACGCCAAGGCCGGCAACCTCAACGCCGGGCTGCCGCTGGGCAGCGGCGAGCTGGTGGCGGTGTTCGACGCGGATTTTGTGCCCCAGCAGCACTTTTTCGAGCGCACGATCGGCCTGTTGCTCGATCCGCAGGTGGCGCTGGTGCAGACGCCCCAGCACTTCCTCAATGCCGATCCGGTGATGCGCAATCTGGCCATGGAGGCCTGGCTGCTGCCGGATGAAGAGAGCTTTTACCGCTGGATCGAACCGGTGCGCAGCGCCTGGGATGCGGTGGTGTGCGCCGGCACCAGCTTCCTGGTGCGCCGCGCCGCCCTGGAAGACGTGGGCGGCTTTGTGGAGCCGGCCATCTCGGAAGACCTGGTGACCGGCATGGTGCTCGCCTCCCGGGGCTGGAGGCTTCGCTACCTCGGCGAAAAGCTGAGCGCCGGCCTGGCCGCCGAAACCATGCTGGATTTCGTGCACCAGCGGCAGCGCTGGGCCTCCGGCACCCTGCAGGCCCTGCGGCTGCGGCAAGGCCCGCTGCGGCTGCGGGGGCTGCGCTGGGGCCAGCGGCTGGCCTATCTGGAAGGGGCGCTGCACTGGTTCAACACCGTGCCGCGGCTGCTGTTGCTGCTGATGCCGCTCTGCATCGGGCTGCTGGGGATCACACCGATCCAGCTCACCAGCGCAGCGGTGTTCAGCCTGCTGGCGCCCCTGTGGATCGCCCTGCTGCTCAGCACCGGCTGGCTCAACCGCGGCAGCCGCCATGCCCTGCTGGCGGATCTGCCCGGCTGGGCCCTGGCAATCCCCCTGGCCGCCACGGTGCTGGCCAGCCTCTGGGGCCGCGTGCAACCGTTTCGGATCACCCCCAAACACCGCGAGCACGGCCGCGGGGGGATCGCACCTGTGCTGGCGGCGCCGCTGCTGGTGCTGCTCGGGCTCAATGGCCTGAATCTGGTGTGGATCCTGCGCCAGCTCACGGCTGGCGCAGGCAGCAGCGCCGGCGACTGGCTGGGCCTGGTGTGGGGCGGCCTCACCCTGCTCGGCCTGGTGGTGGCCCTGCGGGCCTGCCAGGACCCACCCGCCGGCGACCCCACCCCCTGGCTGGCCCTGAACCTGCCGGCCACGCTTCAGGCGCGGGATGCCCAGGGCCTGCCCCAGCGGTGCAGCGTGAGGGTCCACGCCCTGAGCGAACGGGGCGCTGTGCTGGTGAACCCACCCCCACTGGGCGAGGGGTGGACCCTGGATCAGCTGCAGCTCAACGGGCCAGGCGGCCCAGCGTTGCCGCTGCTGCCACTGGAATCCGCGCCAGCCATGGCCTCCAGCCACACGCTGCGGTGGGCCACCAGCCAGGGCGCTCTCCCGGCACGCGAGGCGTTCATCGCCTGGCTTTACAGCCGCCCGCAGGGGTGGCCCAAGCGGCAGGCCCCCCCGGAATGGCGGGCCTTGGGGGCCCTGCTGGCCCGGCTGATCAGGCCAGCCTGGGGACACCAGCCTGAGCGGCTGAGCCTGGTGCCACAGCAGCTGGGGCCGGTTCCGGGCACACCCGCCGCTGGAAATCGCAGCGGTAGATCGCCGGTTTCTGCCAGCTGAGGGGGATCTCCAGCAGGTCGCGCGTCCCGGTGATCGCCTGCACCGCCAGCAGCACCAGCACCAGCAGGTTGGCGGCGATGTGCAGGCGGCGCCAGCGCGGCTGGCGGCTGATCTCTGGCCGGGCCGCCAGGGTGAACAGGAACAGGCCGGTGAGTAGCACCCCGCTCCAGTAGTGGGAGCTCCAGAACGCGCCACTGAAGGGGTTATCGGAGAGGCGCCAGATCTCCGGCTGCGCCCCCAGCCCCAGCAATCCGGCCCAGGTGAGCAGGCCGAAGCAGGCCCGCAGCGACGGAGCCTTGACCTTCAGCAGCGCCAGTAGGGCCACCAGGGTGCCGGCCGAGGCCAGAGCCAGCAGCCCAACACGGCCAGCACCGCCCTCCAGGGCGCCACTGGTGTCTAGAGCCTTGGCCGTGAAGCTGTACACCAGCGCGATCAGCACCGCCACCACCACACCGGCCGTCACCCAGCGGCCGTGGTCGGCGTGCTCACGGTTCACGGCCGGCAGCTGCTGGGTGACACCCAGCCGCCGCTCCCGCACCAGGATCCCCAGCCGGATCGTCGCCCCCACCACCGGATACACGAACAGGATCACCAGCACGGGGTGGAGCAGGGCGAACCAGTCGATCGCCGTCATCGCTCTGCAGCGCAACCGCTGCAAACCCTGGCTCAGGGGAGCACCGACGGCCAGCCCTGGCGGATCAACAGCAGCGAAAAGTAGGGCTGCTCCGCCGCCGGCACCCGCGCCGCCGGCGCCAGCAGCTGATCGGGCCAGCCCACCCGCTGGGCGAACAGGCTGCTCTCCAGCAGCCCGCGGCGCTCCAGCAGCGGCCGCAGCCAGGCCCAGCGCCGGCCGAGCTTGAGCAGCGCCAGCACGGTGCCCTCGGCGGCGGCGCGCTGCAGCAGCGCCTCCAGGGCCTCGGGGGTGTCGGGGGTGGGGCGGATCAGCAGACTCTCCTGCTGCAGGGCCAGCGGCCAGGCCAGTCCCGCCGCTGCCGCGGCGGCCGCGGCCGCCGCCACCGCCGTGATCCCGGGCACCACCCGCACAGGGCAGGCCGGATGGCGCTCGGCCACGGCCAGCAGGGCATAGGAGCAGCTGGCGTACAGGGAGGCATCGCCCTCACACAGCAGCACCACCGCCTGACCACTCGCCACGGCAGCCGCCAGGGCCTCGGCAGCGGCGTGCCAGGCCGCGATGCGCGGCTCCGCCTCCGCCACCATCGGGAACAGCAGCGGCAAGCGTCGCTGCTCAGGCCGGATCCAGGCCGCGGCGATCTGGGCCGCCATCCCCTCAGCCTCCGGTCGCGCCACCGGGTAGGCCACCACCGCTGCGGCCGCGATCGCCCGCACAGCCGCCACGGTGAGCAGCTCCGGATCGCCCGGGCCAACCCCCACCAGGGTGAGCGCGGCCGGCACCGTGGCACCGGGCTCCGGCGTGAGGGCGCGCAGCAGATCGGCCGTGCTCAAGGTTTCCGGTACCGGCGGGGCCGTTGCAGCGCCCTTTCTAGGTTGAAGGACGCTTGCCCCGAGCCGCCATGAGCCATCTGCAGATCTTTCAGGCCCAGGCGGGCCAGCAGCCGCTGCCGACCCTGGCCAGCAGCGACCCGGCCCTGATCGCCGCGCAGCTGGCGACGCGGGGCATCGGCTTCGAGCGCTGGCCGGCCCACGCCGAGCTCGCCGCCGGCGCGGATGCCAACGCCGTGCTGGCGGCCTACGCCGCCGAGATCGGGCAGGTGCAGGGCCGCGGCAACTACCCCACGGTGGATGCGATCCGGATGACCCCGGATCACCCCGATCGCGACGCCCTGCGCCAGAAGTTCCTCGCCGAGCACACCCACAGCGAGGACGAAGTGCGCTTCTTCGTGGAAGGGCGCGGCCTGTTCTGCCTGCACATCGGCGAGGAGGTGCTGCAGGTGCTGTGCGAAGCGGACGACTGGATCAGCGTGCCCGCCGGCACCCGGCACTGGTTCGACATGGGCAGCCGCCCCCGCTTCTGCGCCATCCGCTTCTTCGACAATCCCGAAGGGTGGGTGGCCCAGTTCACCGGCGATGCCATCGCCGGTCGCTATCCGCTGCTGGACTGACGATCAACGGCGGCAGACCGCCATCAGCGCCGTTGGCGGAGCCAAAGGCCCAGCAGCCCGGCGATCCCGGTGCCCATCCCAGCGAAGGCCAGCAGGTAGCCGATCGGGATCAGGGCGAACGGCTCCCGCAGCAGGCCGTTGGCCTCCACCCGAACGCCGATCCAGCGGTAGAGGATTCCACAGGCCACCGCACCACTCAGCAGCAGCAACGACAGGCGCAGCAAGGAGAGGCGCAGCAAGCGGTTCTTCATCGGATCCGGGGCGGTTGGTGGTCCAGCGCCACCCCCGGCGAATGCATGCGCACCGCCTCCGGATCGGCCAGGGTGCCGCTGAGGGCCTCCACCTCCACCTCCGCCAGCTCCTGCAGCCGGGCCACGGTGGCATCCCGGCCGAAGCGCTCCTCGGCCAGCAACCAATACAGACCGAAGTGGCGGGCCTCACTGGCCAGCAGCTCGCCGTAGAGGGCGCGCAGTTCAGGATCGGAACTGTGGGCCGCCAGCAGGGCCATGCGCTCGTGGCTGCGGGCCTCGATCAGGCCGGCCACCAGGAAGGCATCGAGCCTCCGCTGGGGCTCCCCCCGGCGGACCGCGGCCGTGAGCGCGGCGCCATAACCGGGGGCCGGCAGAGGACGCAGGGCAATCCGGCGACGCTGCAGCAGCTGCAGCACCAGCTCGAAATGCTCGAGCTCCTCGCGGGCCAGGGGACTGAGCGCCGCCCCCAGCCCCTCGTCCGAGGGGTAGCGGAACATCAGCTGCAGGGCCACACCGGCGGCCTTGCGCTCGCAGTGGGCGTGATCGATCAGCACCAGATCCGGGCGGGCATTGGCCTGCTCCAGCCAGCTGGCACTGCTCGGGGCCGCAAGCCACTTCACCCGGGCCGTGGGGTTCTCCAGCAGAGCCGTCATGCCGGGGTCTCCCGGCGGAGCCGCGCCACCAGCCCCTGCAGCGCCAGGCCGTAGCTGGCGGGCCCGAATCCGCAGATCACGCCCAGGGCCTTGTCGGCCAACTGGGAGTGATGGCGGAACGGCTCGCGGGCGTGCACATTGCTCAGGTGCAGCTCCACGAAGGGGATGGCCACCCCCAGCAGCGCATCGCGCAGGGCGATGGAGGTGTGGGTGTAGGCCCCGGCATTGATCAGGATGCCGTCCACCGCACCGCGGGCGGCATGGATGCGATCGATCAGGGCGCCCTCGTGGTTGCTCTGGAAGCAGTCCAGCTCCACGCCGAGCCCCTGGGCCTGGCGGCCCAGATCCGCCTCGATGGCCTCAAGGGTGTCGGCGCCATACAGCCCGGGCTCCCGCAGGCCCAGCAGGTTGAGGTTGGGCCCGTTCAACAGCAGCACCCGCATCGCCAGCGCCGTTGATCCGGCCTCCACTGGCTCGATCGTAGGGAGCGGGGCCAGCGGCAGACCCACCGGCTGGTAAGTTCTTGGGGTGTGGTTCGGGTCGGTGCCCGAGTGGTTAATGGGGGCGGACTGTAAATCCGCTGGCTCTGCCTACGTTGGTTCAAATCCAACCCGGCCCACCTTCCACATGCCCTTGTAGCT
>JBEGQE010000201.1:0-3546 GCA_041181145.1 Cyanobacteriota bacterium | reverse complement strand
TGAGGCTGCTGCGGGCCCGCTCGTCGGCCACCACCGGCGGCAGGTTCAGCAGGCGCGCGTAGAAATCGCCGCAGAGCTGATCGGCCATCACCACCGGCGTGCCGCTCTCGGCATCGATGTTGTAGTACTCGCCGTTCCAGAGCAGCGGGTCGAAGTTGGCGCGCGATTGCTCCAGCCAGCCGCTGAATTGCCGCTGCTCGCTCGACGTATCCAGCCCCATGGCGAGCTGGAGTTGCTGTGCCATCGCCAGGGCCGCTTCCAGGGCCGCGATCCACAGGGCGCCGCAATAGGCGCTCACACCCTTCAGCGGCCAGTCGTCGAAGGTCTGGTCGGGGGCGCCGCCGTTGTCCGGCAGGCCGTCATCGTTGGCATCAAAGGTTTTCAGGTAGCGCAGGGCCTGCACGGCGGCGGGCCAGCAGTCGGCGAGGAAGCGCAGGTCCTCGCCGCTGGGCGCCAGCTTGAAGGTGCGCCACACCTGCAGCACGAAGTCGCTGGCCAGGTCTTTCCAGAGGTTGCAGTCCTGGTAGGCGGTGTAGTTGCTGGCGTCCCAGGGGCGCTCGTTGGGGGCGCCCAGGTCGTGCGGGGTGGCGCCGGCCACTTTGCGGGCGGCCTCCACGCGGCCCTTGCCCTGGGTGAAGTACCAGCCGATCGGCCGCGGTGTGGGGTCGGCGGCGGGGATGGCGCGGGCGAAGCTGCGCAGCACGCTCTTGTCCAGCTCGGGCCAGAGCTGCAGCAGGGCGAAGGAGCCGTAGAGCCGCACATCAAGGCTCTCGTACCAGGCGTAGTCGAGGCACTCGAGCACGCCGAAGCGGCCCACCGGATCGAGGGGCGAGGCGGCGGTCCAGAGCGTGCCGCCTGAGGCCAGGTCGTAGAGCTCGTTGAACAGCGCCATCCGCAGCGCTTCAGGCAGATCGCTGCGCTGCAGCACCGGCTGCTGCCAGGCCTCGATCTGGGCCCGCCAGGTGCGCCAGTCGCGCAGGGCTTCAGCGGCGATCGCGGCGGCGCTGGTGCCTTCCGCGCCGAAGAAATCGGTGTGGCGGCGCAGGCTCTGGCAGCCGCTGGCGAAGGCGGTGACCGGCAGGTCCCAGCTGATCACCAGCGGGATCTCGATGCTCTGGCCCGGCTCGAGCCGGCAGCGCACCGCCAGGGCGGCGCTGGCCGGGTCGTGCTCGGTGCTGGAGCGATCGTTGTCGCTGTCGGGGATGGAGCCATCGCGGGCGAACGACTCCCACAGCTCAGCGCCGTCGCCGGCGGGGTTCCAGCGGCTGCAGCGCTGGATCGTCACCCCCGGCAGCGCGGCATCGGTGGCGATGCACCACTGACCCTGGCCTTCGCGGATCGGTGTGCTCCGCTCGCCTTCGAGCAGCACGCCGCGCAGGCCGTCCTGCTCCACCCAGCGGTTGCGCTGGCCGCGGGTGCTGCCGATCGCCGGCACGTAGGTGTGCTCCGGGCTGCCGTCATCGCGGAAATGCACCGAGGCGGAGGGGTCGGTGTTGGTGAACCAGCCGATCGTGTTGCGCCAGCTCAGCAGCAGCGACAGATCGAGGGGGCGGCGGGTGGGATTGCGCAGGGTCCACACGAACACCGCCAGCGGATAGCTGCTGCGCTGGTAATCGCCGGGGAGGATCGGGCTGAAGGCTTCGCAGCGCACCTCGGCGTCGTACACGCCCGCGTAGCTCGTCCAGCTGAGCGGGTAGCGGGCGGCGTAGGTGCCGGTGGGGTGCTCAGCGGTGCTGGCCGGATACCAGCTCCAGGCCTGCAGAGGGGTCCCCGCATCCGGCCGGGAGGCATCGGCCTGCGGCTGCACGGCCAGGGCGTGGGCGCGGCTGGCGGTGCCGTTGTGTTCGTAGAGGGCGAACTGGCAGTCCGGCAGCGTTCCGAACCAGTGCTCACCACCATCGAGGTGCCAGAGGTTGAAGCTGCCATCCGGCGCCCGGCCGATGCAGCCGGCGCCGAAGCCCCCCAGCGGCATGCCGTGGTTGGGGCCGTCGTCGAGGTTGCTGGCGTAGCGAACCGTGTAGGGCTTCGCCCAACCCAGGCCGAAGGGGCGGCTCCAGCTGGCGGCGGGTGGCTGCCAGGGTGTGGCGTGCCGCTTGCCGGGGCGGCGCAGACCGGCACGGCGCAGCAGGGACTTCAGGGCGGACAGACCGGAGCGCGCCATCGGGCAGCCAAGGGTGGGGCCAGCTTGTCAGAGCTGGCCTGAAGGTGAGTGCGGCGTGGGCTCCTCCCCCACCTCCTGATCCACCAGCGCGTCGAGGGTGACGGCGGAGCGCACCAGCGCCTGGTAGCGCTGCAGGATGCGGCGGTTGCGCTCCAGCCAGCCGGCCGGGTTGGCCTGGGCTGCCGCCAGGGTGCCGGTGCGGTCACCGTCGAGCAGGTCGAGGTCCTTCTGCTGGGCCAGCAGGGCCACGAGCAGCTCATGCACGCGTTGGCGGCGATCGCCCATCGGGCGGCAGGGGTGGCGCGGGGGCATCATGGCGCCAGTGGTGGCGATCGATCTGGCTGGGCCGGTGCGGCTGGAGGTGATCGGCAGTGATGCCGGCGGCCTGGCGGCCCTGCCGGTGCCGCTCGCGCAACTGGTGCGCCAGGCCCAGCTGGTGGCGGGGCCGCGGCGCCTGCTGGCGGATCTCGAGCCCTGGTGGGCCGCGCAGCAGGCGCTCGGGTTGGTGGGGCCGGCGGCTGGGGTGCCGGAGGTCGTGGCCACCGATCAACCGGAGCAGGCCTGGCCGGTGCTGGAGCAGGCCCTGGCCCAGGGCCGCTCTGCCGTGGTGCTCGCCAGCGGTGATCCGCTGTGGTTCGGCATCGGCCGGCTGCTGCTGCAGCGCTTCGGGGCCGAGCGGCTGCGCTTTCATCCGGCCCCCAGCTCGCTGCAGCTGGCCTTTGCCCGCATCGGCCGCCCCTGGCAGGACGCCGACTGGATCAGCCTGCACGGCCGCGACCCCGAGCCCCTGGCGGCGGCGCTGCAGAAGCGGCCGGCGGCGCTGGCGGTGCTCACCGATCCGAGCCGCGGTGGGGCGGAGGCGGTGCGCCGCCTGCTGCGCGCCTCCGGCCTCGAGGCGGCCTATGCCGTGTGGCTGTGCGAGCGGCTGGGACACCCCGAGGAGCGGGTGCAGCGGCTGGCGGCGTCGGCGCCGCTGCCGAGCGATCTCGACCCGCTGCACCTGGTGCTGCTGATCGCCGAGCCCCTGGCGCCGGTGGCTGATCCTGCGGCCCTGCCCCTGTTCGGCCTCGATGATGGCCTGTTCCTGCAGCACGCCGACCGCCCCGGTCTGATGACCAAGCGCGAGGTGCGCATTCAGCTGCTGGCGGATCTGGAGCTGCCCGAGCGCGGCGTGCTCTGGGACATCGGCGCCGGCGTGGGCTCGGTGGGCTTGGAGGCCCTGCGGCTGCGGCCGGGCCTGGCGGGCTGGTTTCTGGAGCAGCGAGGGGGCTCGGCCGGTCTGATCGCCGCCAATGCCGAGCGGCTGGGGGTGCGGCCGGCGGGGATCCAGGAGGGCCGGGCCCCCGAGGCCCTCGCCGCCCTCCCCGACCCCGATCGGGTGCTGA
>JBEGQE010000200.1:0-10003 GCA_041181145.1 Cyanobacteriota bacterium | reverse complement strand
TCAGCACCCGGAAGGTGCGATCGATCCCGTATTTGCTCTGCCCGAATTGGCGGGCGTTGTGGTTCACCTTCACCTCGCTGATGCGGGCGCCCTCGATGAAGGCCAGGGCCGGCAAAAAGCGGTGCAGCTCGCCGTAGAGGTTCATGTCCTCCACCAGCTCGCGGCGGTAGGCCTTGAGCGAACAGCCGTAGTCGTGCAGCTGGACGCCGGTGACACGGGCGATCAGCCGGTTGGCGATCTTGCTGGGCAGCAGCCGGCTCACGGCGTTGTCCTGGCGCTGATGGCGCCAGCCGCTCACCAGATCAAAGCCCTGCTCCAGCTGCGCGAGCAGCATCGGGATGTCGGCCGGGTCGTTCTGCAGGTCGCCATCCAGCGTGATGATCACGCGGCCGCGGCTGGCATCGAAGCCGGCCGACATCGCCGGCGTCTGGCCGTAGTTGCGGCGCAGCAGCACCGCCACCAGTTCCGGAGTGGTCGCCGCCAGGTCGCGCAGCACGGCGGCGGTGCGGTCGCTGGAGCCGTCGTCCACCAGCACCAGCTCAAAGCTCCGCCCCAGGGGCCGCAGCGCCGCCAGCAGCTTCTCCACCAGCAGCGGCAGGCTCTCCTCCTCGTTGTAGAGGGGCACCACGATCGAGAGCTCGGGCATTCCTGCAAGCCTGCTGATCGCGACCCTAGGCGAGGCCCCCGGGCGGGCCCACTCAGGCAAGGGTGCTGCCGTCGTGGCAGCGCACCACGCGTCCGGCGCCGCGCAGTTCGGCGCGGTAGTGGGCACTGACCGGATCCCGCAGCTGGGCATCGAGGCCGTCGAGGCCCAGGCCGTCCCGGCCGTGGTCACGGCCGGAGCTGTGCAGGTAACGGCCGCTGCCCAGATACAGACCCACATGGGTGCAGCGCTGGGGCCGCCCGAAGAAGATCAGATCACCCGGACGCAGCAGGGCGTACTGGCCGGGGGCCACGGCCACCGGCTGGCAGAAGCGCTCCTGCTGGTAGGCATCGCGCGGCACCCAGATGCCCGCGGCGGCGAAGGCGGCCTGGATGAAGCCGGAACAGTCGAAGTCGGGGCCGAGGTTGCCGCCCCAGAGGTAGCGATTGGGCTGCTGGCTGGCCGCTTCGGCGAAGGCCAGAACCGTTGGGATCGCCGCCGTGATGGCAGCGGCATCGAGCAGCCGCGGCCGCGGCGGAGCGCTGGCGAAGGCATGGCCGAGCAGGGATGGCCGCTCCACCCAGCCGGGGTAACCGTCTTCGAGCAGGCGGGCCCGCAGACGGGGGCAGCCGACGGGTGTCTCCAGCAGCTCCAGCACGCGCCCCGCCGCCGCCTGGGTGGCCAGCCCCGGCCCGCGCCAGTGGCTGAACAGATCCAGGGGTGCGCCCAGGCGCCAGATGCTGCCCGGCAGCGCCAGCTCCGGGGCCAGCGGTGTGCCTTCGGCCAATCTGCCTAATGTCGCCATGGCTCACCTTGGCTGCGATGGCGTTCTACTGCCCGGACGGGGCTCTGCAGGAGCGGCTGGAGCAGGTGATCGAGACCCTTGCGGCCGAGGGTCGTCCACAGCTCCGCCGCGATCTGTCCGTCACCTGGCTGGTGTACGCGCATCCCCTGCGCCAGCGCGCCGCCACCTGCCGCGATGGCGCCGGCTTCTGGCAGGACCCCGTGGCCGGGGCCAGCTGGCAGGGGCAGCAGCCCCGCTACCCGGCCAGCGTGGTGAAGCTGCTGTACGCGGCGGCGGCCGAGGCCTGGCTGCAGCGCCAGCTGATCGACGACAGCCCAGAGCTGCGCCGTGCCCTGGCCGACATGATCCGCGACTCCAGCAACGATGCCACCGGCCTGGTGGTGGACCTGCTCACCGGCACGGCCAGCGGCCCGGAGCTGCCGCCGCAGGCCTTCGCGCACTGGAGCCGGCAACGCCAGCTGATCAACCGCTGGTTTGCCGCCCTCAACTGGCCGGAATGGAGCGGCTGCAACGCCTGCCAGAAAACCTGGGGCGACGGGCCCTACGGCCGCGAGCGCCAGTCCTACGGCGTGGAGCTGGAGAACCGCAACCGGCTCAGCACCGACCTCACAGCGCGGGTGCTGCATGCGGTGATGGGCGGAGCGATGGTGTCGCCGCCGGCGGATGCACGCCTGCAGGAGCTGCTGCAGCGCAGCCTCGATCCAGCCGCCCGGGCCGCCGATCCGGAGAACCAGGTGGACGGGTTCCTGGGTGCCGGGCTACCGGAGGGTTCGGTGCTGTGGAGCAAGGCTGGCTGGATGAGCCAGGCCCGCCACGACGCGGCCTATTGCGAACCGCCGGAGGGGGCACCCTTCCTGCTGGTGGCCTTCAGCGAAGGCCGGGCCTGCGCCGCCGACGAGGCGCTGCTGCCGGAACTCTGCCGGCTGCTGAGCCCAGCAAGCGAAGGTCCACAGGCCTGAGGCACCCAACCCACGATCCCGGCAGGCGCTGCGCCCACCGGGGTCGTTCGGGTTGGATTCAGAACGGAGAGGGAGGGATTCGAACCCTCGACAGAAGTTGCCTCCTGTAACTCCTTAGCAGGGAGCCGCTTTCAACCACTCAGCCACCTCTCCAGCGGCCCACAGAGCCTATCAGCTCCCGGGCAGCCGGTCTGGAGCGTCGGCGGGGGCCAGCAGGCGCGGCAACCGGTGTTTGAACCCGCAGAGGATCTCCCAGGGGATCGTGCCGCAGGGCTCGCTCCAGGCCTGGGGATCAATGCGGGCGTCGCCGTCATCCCCCAGCAGGGTCACGATGCTGCCGGCCTCCAGCTCGGGCGCGTCGGTGGCATCGAGCACCAGCTGATCCATCGTGATCGCGCCCACCTGCGGCACGGGGCGACCACCGAACAGCACCTCGAGGCGATTGGAGAGCAGACGCGGCACGCCGTCGGCGTAGCCGATGCCCACCACCGCCAGGCGCGAGGGGCGGCGGGTGATGAAGCGGTGCCCATAGCTCACACCCACCCCCGCCGGCACCTCCCGGATCAGGCTGACGCGGGCCCGCACCCGCATCGCCGGCTGCAGGTCGAGGCCGGTGCCCAGGTGGGCGGCCGGGCGGTGGCCGTAGAGGGCCAGCCCGACGCGGACCAGGTCGTAGTGGAGGGCCGGGCTGCGCAGGGTGCCGGCGGAGTTGGCCAGGTGACGGCAGCCGGGATCAAGCCCCTGCTGCCACAGCGCCGCCAGCACCTCTTCGAAGCGCTGACGCTGCAGGCGGGTCAGGGGATCCTCCCCGTCGCCGGGGGCGTCGGCATCGGCCAGATGGGAGTACACCCCCTCCAGCCGCACGGCCTCCAGGCCTGCGATCGCCGCCACCAGGCGGGGCCCCTCCGCCCAGGGTGCGCCGAGGCGGGCCATGCCGGTGTCGAGCTTGAGGTGCACGGGCAGCCGGCGGCCGCTGCCGCTGGCCAGGTTCTGGCAGAGCAGCGCCTCGCGCATGCCGCTGAGGGTGGGCATCAGCTGCCAGTGCAGGCAGGTGCGCAGCTCCTCGGGCTGGGTGAGGTTGCCGAGCACCAGCACCGGATGCTCGATGCCCGCCTGGCGCAGCTCCACCCCCTCCTGGAGGGTGGCCACCCCGAAGCAGCTGGCCCCGCCGGCGGCGGCGGCGCGCGCCACCGGCACGGCACCGTGGCCGTAGCCATCGGCCTTGACCACCGCCATCAGACCAGCACCCGGGGCCAGGTGACGGCAGAGGGCCGCGGCATTGGCACGGATCGCCGCCTCCTGCACCTCCACCCAGGCCCGCTGACGCGGATGGGGCCGGGGCAAGGGCGTGGCCCCCGGGGGACGGGCGGGCGAGGAATCTGGCATCAGCGATCAGACATCAGCCAAGCGTAGGCAGCACGGCAGAAGCGGTTGTGCAGCCCCCTTAGCATGACGCCAATCCACGGCACTGCCAGGGGCACCGCGCCCATGGGTCAGGTTCTGGTTCTCAATGCGTCCTATGAGCCGCTGAACGTCACCAGCTGGCGGCGGGCCACGGTGATGCTGCTCAAGGGAAAGGCCGAGGGGCTGGAGCACGATGCCGGCGCCCTGCTGCGGCCAGGCCTGGCCCGGCCCAGTGTGATCCGCCTGCGCCAGTTCGTGCGGGTGCCGTTCCGCCCCCTGCCCCTGACCCGCCGCAACCTGTTCCACCGCGACGGCCACCGCTGCCAGTACTGCGGCTGCGGCGGTGGTGCCACCACCTCGGGGAGCAGCGCAGCGAGCCTGTCGATCGATCACGTCATCCCACGCAGCCGCGGCGGCCCCCACAGCTGGGACAACGTCACCACCGCCTGCCTGCGCTGCAACGTCAACAAGGGCAACCGCACCCCCCGGGAAGCGGGCATGGTGCTGGCCCGGCCACCGCTGCGGCCCCTGAGCGGTCCCCTGTTCGAAGCCCAGCGCCAGATGGCCAACGGCAGCCATCGCGAGTGGGCGAAATACGTGCAGGGCTGGGAGGCGGCCTAAGCGCCAGCCACCTGCTCGGCCAGTTGCTCGAGCTTGCGGCGCTGATCGGCGGAGATGCAGGCGCCGATCAGATCAGCCAGCTGCCCCTGCAGCACCGGCTCCAGGGCAAAGTTGCGCCCGAGGCGGTGATCGGTGGTGCGGTTGTCCTTGTAGTTGTAGGTGCGGATCTTCTCGCTGCGATCACCGGTGCCCACCTGGGCCAACCGGGCGGAGCGCTCCTCGGCATTGGCGGCGGCCAGCTCGCGCTCGTAGAGCTTGGCGCGCAGGATCTCCATCGCCCGCTCGCGGTTCTGCAGCTGCGAGCGCTCCTGGGTGCAGAACACACGGATGCCGGTGGGCTTGTGCAGCAGATCCACCGCCGTTTCCACCTTGTTCACGTTCTGGCCGCCGGCCCCCCCGGAGCGGGCCGTGCTGATCTCCAGATCACCCGGATCGATCTGCACCTCCACCGGATCGGCCTCCGGCATCACCGCCACCGTGGCGGTGGAGGTGTGCACGCGGCCCTGGGATTCCGTGGCCGGCACCCGCTGAACGCGGTGCACGCCGGCCTCGAACTTGAGCTGGCTGTAGACGCCCTCGCCGCGGATCGAGAGGATCAGTTCCTTGTAGCCCCCCAGTTCGGCCTCGGAAGCGCTCACCGGCTCCACCCGCCAGCCCGCGCCCTGGGCGTAGCGCTCGTACATGCGGGCGAGATCACCGGCCCAGATGGCGGCCTCGTCACCGCCGGCGCCGGCGCGGATCTCCAGCATCACGCTGCGCTCATCGCGGGGATCCCGCGGCAGCAGCGCCAGGGTGAGCTCCTGCTCGAGATCGGCGATGCGCGGCGCCAGAGAGGCGAGCTCCTCCTGGGCCAGCGCCTCCATCTCCGGGTCGCCGCGGTGCTCACGCAGCAGCTCCCGTGCCTGGTGTTCCTGTTCGCGCCACTCGATCAGCTGCTGGTGGCCATGCACGAGCGGCTCCAGGCGGGCCCGTTCACGGGCGATCGGCTCTAGGCGCGCCGGATCTGCCGCGACATCCGGATCGGCCAGCTGGCGCTCCAGGGTGGCGAAAGTGCGGCTGGCGGTCTCCAGCCGTTCACGCAGGAAGGAGGCATCCATGGCGGCACGGGGCAACGCCGCGGGGGGCGCTGGGGCAATGGGCAGCAAAAAGCCGGATGCCCAGGAGCATCCGGCCGGGGGCTGCCATCAGGCGTTCGTACGAAGCCTGGATCGACAGCCGATGGAACGGGGACTGGGCGCGGATCGCCAGCGCACGGGGCGCTGGGGCGATCAGGCCTTGGCCGCCTCGGCCTTGGCATCGGCGCCGCCCATGCCGTACTTGCGCATGAAGCGGTCCACACGGCCCTCGGTGTCGAGGATCTTCTGGGTGCCGGTGTAGAAGGGGTGGTTGCCGCTCCACACGTCGACGTGGATCTCAGGCGAGGTGGAGCCGGTGGTCATCACCACTTCACCGTTGCAGATCACCTTGGCATCGGAATACCAGGTGGGATGAATGTCGGCCTTCGGCATGGCAGGGGTGGGGGCTGATGAGGAAAGGGAAAGGGATCAGCGCTTGGAGAACTGAGGAGCCTTACGGGCTTTCTTCAGGCCGTACTTGCGACGCTCCTTGGCGCGGGGGTCGCGGCTGAGGTGACCCTCGGTCTTGAGGGGCTTGCGGTTCTCGGTGGAGAGGTCGCAGAGGGCACGGGCCGCTCCCTGCTTGATCGCATCCGCCTGGCCGGTGAGGCCACCGCCGCGCACGTTCACCAGCAGGTCGTACTCGCCGGCGAGACCCAGGGTCTGCAGGGGAGCCTTGACGGCCGCCAGATAGGCGGGGTTGTAGTTCAGGTAGTTGTCGCCGGGGCGACCGTTGATGGTCACGGCACCGGTGCCGGGAACCACACGCACACGGGCGACGGCGGTCTTACGACGGCCGGTTCCCCAGTAGACGACGGAGTTGGTGCTCATTGGGCGGAAGCGGCGGGATCGAGCGCGAGGGCCTTGGGCTGCTGGGCGGCATGGGGGTGCTCAGCACCCTTGTAGACCTTCAGCTTGCGGAACAGCTGGCGACCAAGGGCGTTGTGGGGGAGCATGCCCTTGACGGCCTTTTCGATGATCCGCTCGGGCAGGCGGGCCTGCAGGTGAGCGAAGGTCTCGGTCTTCATGCCACCCGGGCGACCGGAGTGACGGCGGTAGACCTTCTCGGTGGACTTGTTGCCGCTCACCTTCACCTTCTCGGCGTTGATCACGACGACGAAGTCGCCGGCGTCGATGTGGGGGGCGAAGTTGGGGCTGTTCTTGCCCCGCAGCACCGATGCCACTTCGCTGGCGAGGCGGCCGAGGGTCTGATTCTCCGCATCAACCAGATACCACTGGCGTGCGGAGGAATCCTGGGGAGGGACGAGGGTCTTGTTCATCGCACCGGCGGGCCGGATCGGATAGCGCTCGTCCGGGGCACCGGCCTGGCGTCAGAGCTGACGACGGCGTGGTGCTCGAACGGAGCTGGACAGGGTCTGGACAGGGAACGGCGGGACCACCCGGAACCGGGTGACTGAAGCTCGTGGAGCGACCCTACCGCTTCGCCTGCCGGCATCCCTGGGGATGACCTGCGCAAGAGAGGGGAGCGGGCGCATCGAAGCGGGCAAGCCCCCAGCTGGGGACAGACCTGGCAGGCCCCGAGGGGCCTCACCTTCTCACTGGCTGCCGTGCGGCCGATGGGGCGAGCCCAGGCCGGCACCGGCAGTGTGATCTGACAGACGCCGCCGGCGGGATCGGCTTCTCAGCTGATCGGGCCAGGCGGCGGAGCGTCAGAACACTCCAGCAAATACCGCGGTTGGCAATCATACCAGGCGCCCCTGGGGAACACCTCGTGCGGGTAGCCCACCCGCAGCAGGCAGAGCCCCTGGGGCGGAGCCGCCTCCTTCACCTCCTCGCGGGCCGCCTGGCGCCAGCGGCGCTCAAAGGTCGCCAGATCGAGGCGACCCTCCGCCAGGGCCACCAGCTGCCCCATCACCAGCCGCACCATGCCGTACAAAAAGCCGGAGGCCTGCAGCTCCACCTCGATCAGGTCACCGCGCCGCACCACACTCACCTCCTGCAGGGTGGTGACCGAGTGGGAGCGGCTGCTGCCGGCCCGCTCGAACGCGGCGAAGTCATGGCGGCCGAGCATGCCCTCCAGGGCGTGGCGCATCACCTGCTCATCGAGACGCACCTGATAGCGGTGCCAGCTCCAGGGAGCGAGAAACAGGTTGGGGGTGCGCCCGTTGTAGAGGGTGTAGCGGTAGCGGCGGTAACAGGCGGAAAAGCAGGCATGCCAGGTGGGCGGCACGGCGGCGGCGGCACGCACGCGGATGCTGGCGGGCAGGCGGCCATTGAGGGCGGCCGGCCAGCGATGGGGGGGGATTGGACCGGCGGCATCGAAATGCACCACCTGCCCGGCGGCGTGCACACCGCTGTCGGTGCGACCGGCCGCCACCACCGCCGCCGGTCGCTGGGGATCCAGCTGGGCCAGGGCCGCCTCCAGCGTTTCCTGCACGCTCGGATCGCGGGGCTGACGCTGCCAGCCGCAGTAGGCGCTGCCGTCGTACTGCAGGCAGAGGGCGATGCGCCGCAGGGGGGCGGACGCGGACACGGAACGGGTCATCAACGCGGGGACGGAAGCGCGCTGACAGCGGTGCGGGGGCACCGGCGCGGGTGATGGCGGCGAGGCACGCAGCAAAAAGCCGCTCCAGGTGGGGAACCCGGGGCGGCAGAAGACGGAACCAGAGACAACAAGCCCGTGGACCGGGGTTCAGACCAACTCGATGATCGCCATCTCGGCGTTGTCGCCACGGCGGGGCACGGTGCGGATGATGCGGGTGTAACCACCGTTGCGATCGCCGTAGCGCTCCTGGGCCTTGTCGAACAGGGCATGCACCAGCTGCTTGTCGTAGATGTAGCCGATGGCGCGGCGACGGGCGGCAAGACTGCCGTCCTTGGCCAGGGAGATCATCCGCTCGGCTTCATCGCGGAGCGCCTTGGCGCGGGCCTTGGTGGTGGTGAGGCGACCTTCGCGGATCAGCTGCGTGGTGAGTGCGCGCAGCATCGCTTTGCGTTGGTCGGCGGGGCGTCCCAGCAGGGGGACTCGGCACTGGTGGCGCATGGCGGGTCAGGGGGTGGGTTCGGGGGTGAAATCGCTCGCGGGGTCGCCCTGGATCAGGCGCTGGTGCGGCTCTGGGGCAGGGAGATGCCGATGCGCTCGAGGGCCTCGATCACCTCATCGGCGGACTTGGAGCCGAAGTTCTTGATCTCCAGGAGATCTTCGTAGCTGAAGCCCATCAGATCGGACACGGAGTTGACCTGGGCACGCTTCAGACAGTTGTAGGCGCGAACCGAAAGGTTCAGCTCCTCCAAAGGAATCTGCGCTTCAGCGGAGGGCTCGGGCTCCAGGCCGGGCTCATCGGCCATGGTCAGGCTGGCCAGTGGCTGGAACAGGGCGATCAGCTGGTTGGCGGCCTGCGCCATGGCGTCGTCGGGGGTGACGGAGCCATCGGTCTGGATCTCGAGGCGCAGGCGCTCTCGGGCGGAACCACCCTCGCCGACAGCGGTCTCGTCAACGGAGTAGTTGACGCGACGCACGGGCATGAACACGGCATCGATCTGCAGCAGATCGATGGCGGCGGTGTCCTCTGCGCGGCGATCCACCGGGCGGTAGCCCACACCACGCTCGACGTGCACCTCGAGCTCGAGGCTGTGGCCGTCGGCCACGGTGGCAATCGGGCGGTCGCCGTCGATCACGCTCACCTGCGAGGAGAACTGCAGGTCAGCGGCGGTGACGGTGGCGGGACCGCTCACCACCAGGCGACCGATCTCCAGCTCACGGCTGCGGCTGCTGACCGTGACGTCCTTGCAGTTCAGCAGGATGTCGAGCACGTCCTCGCGCACGCCCGGCACCGTGGCGTACTCGTGGTTCACACCGGCGATGCGCACGGCGGTGATGGCACTGCCCTCAAGGGCACCCATCAGCACGCGGCGCAGGGCATTGCCGAGGGTGATGGCCTGGCCCCGCTCAAGGGGACCGATGACGAACACACCCGTCTGGGAGCGGTCGTCGGCGACCTGGTGTTCAACCCGATCGATCTGGTACTGCAACACGGTCTGAAGCTCAGAAGGAAGGACGCCCAACCGGGGCACGGCTACGCCTGGGATCAGACCCGGCGGCGCTTGGAACGACGGCAGCCGTTGTGGGGCAGGGGAGTGACGTCGCGAATCAGGGTGATCTCCAGACCGGCCACCTGCAGAGCACGGATGGCGGTTTCACGGCCGGAACCCGGGCCACGCACCAGCACTTCGATCTGACGCATGCCCTGCTCAAGGGCACGGCGGGCAGCGGCCTCAGCGGCGGTCTGGGCGGCGAAGGGGGTCCCCTTGCGGGCTCCCTTGAAGCCGCTGGCGCCGGCGGAGCTCCAGGAGATCACTTCACCGGTGGTGTCGGTGATCGAAACGATGGTGTTGTTGAAGGTGCTCTGAATGTGCGCCACACCGTTGGGCACATTGCGCTTCGTCTTCTTGGCGCCGGATTTCTTGGCGGGCTTGGCCATGGGGAAGGCCCTGC
>JBEGQE010000199.1:0-3136 GCA_041181145.1 Cyanobacteriota bacterium | reverse complement strand
TCGCGCACCTGCAGCACATCGCGGCTGTAGATGTTGCCCAGCAGCGCCCACTGGTGCAGGTAGGCGGGCTTGCTGTCCATGTTGGCGCCCACATCGAGCACCAGCACCTGCTGCTCGGGGTCCTTGGTGGGGAACAGGGCGCCGATGGCCGGGCGGTCGATGCCCTTGAGCCGCCCCAGCCGGAAGATCGCCGAGGCCATCACGGCCCCGGAGTTGCCGGCGGAGTACACGGCCGTGGCCTCACCGGCCTTGACCAGGTCCATGGCCATGTTGATGCTGGCGTCGCGCTTCTTGCGCACCACCGTGGCCTCTTCGTCCATGCCCACCGAGGGGCCGCTGGCCACGAGCTGCAGCAGGCCGGCCTGCTGGGCATCGGCCAGCTCCTCCGCCAGGCCGAGCTCGGCCACGGCCGCTGCCACGACGGCGGTTTCGGCCACGAAGCGCACGCGCACGGGCAGCAGGCGCACGGCCCGCAGGCAGCCCTCGAGGATCGGGCCGGGGGCATGGTCGCCGCCCATGCCGTCCACCGCCACCCAGAGGCGATCGGCGTCGTGAATCGGCTCGCCTTCACTGCCACCCACCCCCTGCTGCAGGCGGCGCAGGGGATCGAACACCAGCGGCTGCAGCACGGTGGTGTTGGCCACATTGGCGGCGGCGCTGGCGGCCGCTCCGGCCACACCGGCGGCGCTGCCGGCCACCGAGCCCGCCGTGCTCACCACCGAGCCGGCCATGGAGCCGGCCACGCTGCCGGCGGCGGAGGCGGTGCCCACCAGCGAGGTCACCGCCGCATTGCGGCGATACCAGATCACCAGCCGGCGGATGGCGCGCGGGCGACCGCGGCGGCCACCGCTGCCGGCGGCTGCGCTCGAACCAGGGACGTCAGTGGGCTTCGGGGGCAACGGCTTCAACGATGCGCTGGAACAGATAGCCGGTGCCGCGAGCCGTGAGGATCAGCTCGGGGTTGGCCGGGTCGTCCTCCAGTTTGGAGCGCAGCCGGGAGATATGAACATCCACCACCCTGGTGTCCACATGACGTTCCGGCGTGTAGCCCCACACCTCCTTGAGGATCTCGCCGCGGCTGAAGGGTTCACCGCTGCGGCCCACCAGCAGCTCCAGCAGGCTGAACTCCATGCCGGTGAGGCGGATCCGCTCCTCACCGCGGTACACCTGCCGCTTGTTGGTGTCGATGCGCAGGTCGCCCACCTGGATGATGCCGGAGTTGGGGATGCCGGCGCCGCCGCTCTCCTTCTCCACCCGGCGCAGCACGCAGCGGATGCGGGCCTCGAGCTCCTTGGGGCTGAACGGTTTGACGACGTAGTCGTCGGCGCCGAGCTCCAGTCCGGTGATGCGGTCGGCCACGTCGCCGAGGGCCGTGAGCATCACGATCGGCACGTCCGATTCCTTGCGCAGCTCCTGGCAGACGCCGTAGCCATCAAGCTTGGGCATCATCACGTCGAGCACCACCAGATCGGGGCTGGTGCGCCGGAAGGCTTCGAGCGCCTCCTGGCCATCGCAGGCGGTGACCACCTGGTAGCCGATCATCGAGAGCCGGGTCTCGAGGATGCGGCGGATGCTGGCTTCGTCATCGACGACCAGGATCGTCTCCTTCGCGGAGGCGGAGGAGGCGGAGGCGGAGGTGGCCGTCATTGCACGACGCTGATCCGACGGGTTAAGTAGTTCGACCTACTGAACAAGGTCAAACGGCCTGCGGGTTCACCGTAAGCCACCTTTCTTCATACACCTTCTCCTTGGCCCGCGTCACCAGCACCTACATCTGCCAGAGCTGCGGCGCCCAGAGCCGGCAGTTCTTCGGGCGCTGCCCCAGCTGCGGCAGCTGGAATTCGCTGGTGGAGCAGGCCGCCCCGGCGGCCGACAACCGCCGGCGCCGGCCGGTGGCCGCGGCGGCGGCGGCGGCGATGCCGGCGGCCCCGCGCCGCTCCGAGCCGATCCAGGCGGTGGGGGAGCGGCCGCTGCAGCGCCTGGCCAGCGGCTACGGCGAGCTCGATCGGGTGCTGGGCGGTGGCCTGGTGCCCGGCTCGCTGGTGCTGCTCGGCGGCGACCCCGGCATCGGCAAGAGCACGCTGCTGCTGCAGAGCGCCCAGGCGATGGCCCGCCGCCATTCGGTGCTCTACGTGAGTGCGGAGGAGTCGGCCCAGCAGGTGAAGCTGCGCTGGCGGCGCCTCGTGGAGCAGCTGGATGGCGAGGCGGTGACTGAGGCTTTGGCTGAGGCAGTGACGGAGGGTGGGGGCGAGGCTGGCGCTTCCTCCGCCCTGCAGCTGCTATCGGAAACGGATCTGGAGCTGGTGCTCCAGGAGCTGGAGGCCCTGCGGCCGGCGGTGGCGGTGATCGACAGCATCCAGGCCCTGCACGACGGGGAGCTGGCCAGCGCCCCCGGCTCGGTGGCCCAGGTGCGCGAGTGCGCCGCGGCCCTGGCGCGCATCGCCAAACGCCAGGACACGGCCCTGCTGCTGGTGGGCCACGTCACCAAGGAGGGGATGCTGGCGGGCCCGAAGGTGCTCGAGCACCTGGTGGATGCGGTGCTCACCTTCGAGGGCGACCGTTTCGCCAGCCACCGCCTGCTGCGGGCGGTGAAGAACCGCTTCGGCGCCACCCATGAGCTGGGGGTGTTTGAGATGCGCGGCCAGGGGCTGGCGGAGGTGCTCAACCCCAGCGAGCTGTTCCTGGGGGGCGATGAGCCCAGTGCCGGCACCGCCACGATCGTGGCCTGCGAGGGCACCCGGCCCCTGGTGGTGGAGCTGCAGGCCCTGGTGAGCACCACCAGCTATGCCAGCCCGCGGCGCACGGCCACCGGCATCGGCACCAACCGCCTGCATCAGATCCTGGCGGTGCTGGAGAAGCACCTGGGGCTGCCCCTGTCGCGCTTCGATTGCTACCTCGCCGTGGCCGGCGGCCTGGAGGTGGAGGAGCCGGCGGCCGACCTGGGCGTGGCCGCCGCGGTGGTGGCCAGCTACCGCGATCTCACCCTGCCGCCCGGCACGGTGCTGGTGGGGGAACTGGGCCTGGGCGGCCAGCTGCGCCCGGTGGGTCAGCTGGAGGCCCGCCTGCAGGAGGCGGCGCGCCTTGGCTTCCGCCGTGCCGTGGTGCCGAAGGGCAGCGGCCTGGGGCGCCTGGCGGC
>JBEGQE010000198.1:0-3230 GCA_041181145.1 Cyanobacteriota bacterium | reverse complement strand
GCATGGCGGCCGCCTATGCGCGCCTGCTCGAGCAGGCGATCCGCCTGCGCCGGCTGTTGGTGAGTGCGGTGCTGGGCGGGATCGTGCTCACCGGTCTGGCCTTCGTGGCGATCCCCACCGGCTTTGTGCCCACCGAGGATCAGGGCTATGGCCTCGGCATCATTCAGCTGCCGCCGCAGGCCTCCCTGGAGCAAACGATGCGCGTGGCCGATCAGGCCCGCGCGATTCTGGCCAAGGAGCCGGAGGTGGTGAGCGGCGAGTTCATCGGTGGCGCCGGGTTCAACGGTGGTGCGCTCAATCAGGGACTGTTCTTCTTCGGCCTGAAACCGATCGAGGAGCGCACGGCGGCGAATCAGTCCGCCAAGGCGGTGATCGCCCGGCTGA
The DNA here is from genome assembly GCA_041181145.1 of Cyanobacteriota bacterium. Classification (GTDB taxonomy): domain Bacteria; phylum Cyanobacteriota; class Cyanobacteriia; order PCC-6307; family Cyanobiaceae; genus Vulcanococcus. The sequence continues at coordinate 2,846 of JBEGQE010000198.1, read as the reverse complement.
ACCAGCAGTTCAGTCAGATTGTCGAGGCGCGGGTGATCGCCCAGCCGCCGGCGGCGGTGCCGGGCTTCAGTGCCCAGGGCGGCCTCTCGTTCCAGTTCAACGACCTCAGCAACGGCGCTTACAGCTTCACGCAACTGCTGGGGATGGCCGATCAGCTGATCGGTACGGCCAAGGCCAGCGGTGATTACTACAACCTGTATTCCCAGTTCGTGAGCGATGCACCGGCCTGGCGGCTCGAGCCGGATCGCGATCGCATGGCCTCGCTGAATGTGGATTTCGGCACGGCGATGAAGGCCCTCGCCGCGATCAATGGTGGGTCCTTCGTGAACCAGACCTACGAGAACGGCCAGTACCGCCAGGTGTATGTGCAGGCCGAGGGCGAGAAGCGCGAGCTGATCGATGACCTGGAGAACCTCTATGTTCCCGACAGTGCCGGTGCACTGATCCCCCTGAAGAATCTGGTGCGGATCCGGCTGGACAGCGCCCCGCCGATCATCAGCCATTACGACCTCGACCGCACGGTGCTGATCCAGGGCTTCGAGGCGATCGGCAAGAGCAGCGGCCAGGCCATCGACACGCTCATCCGCAGCTTCAACCAGCTCCGCTTCAACAACATCGGCATGGCCTGGTCGGCGCTGACCCGCTCCGAGGTGGCGGCCGGTTCCCTGGCGGCGCTGGTGTTCGCCCTGGGCCTGGTGGTGGTGTATCTGGTGCTCTCGGCCCAGTACGGCAGCTACATCGACCCGCTGGTGATCCTGATGACGGTGCCGCTGGCGATCCTGGGGGCTCTGCTGTTCCTGGTGCTCAACCAGCAGGTGAACAATGTGTACGCCCAGGTGGGGTTGGTGACGCTGATCGGCCTGGCGGCCAAGAACGGCATCCTGATCGTGGACCTGGCCAACCAGCGCATGGAAGCCGGGTTGCCGGCGGTGGAGGCGGCGATGGGGGCGGCGCAATCGCGCTTGCGGCCGATCCTGATGACGGCCTCGGCGGCGCTCTCCGGTTTCTTCCCGCTGGTGGTGGCCAGTGGCGCCGGTGCGATGAGCCAGCGCTCGATCGGGTCGGTGATCTTCGGTGGCCTGCTGGTGGCCACCGTGATGAGCCTGTTCGTGGTGCCGGCCTTCTATGTGCTGATGAAGCGCCTCGAGGCCGACTGGTTCCCAGCCAGCCAGGCGGCTCCGCCCGAGCTGCCCGGTGCCTGAGCGATGCCCCTGCCCCATCCCCCCGGCTACCGCGAACCGGCGCAGCGGCACCTGGATCGCCGCAGTGTCCTGCTGGCTGGGATGGTGTTCTCGGCCCTGGCGGCGCTGCTGCTGGCCCTGGGACGCCGTGCGGCGGAGGCGCCCGGCAGTGCCCTGCCCAAGGCTTCGCTGGAGCGGGCGCTGGTGGTGGTGGTGGCAGCCGGCTGCTGCGGTGCCTGGGGCGAGGTGATGCGGCAGCTGGCGGCGGTGGCCCGCAGCCGCGACCCTGACGACCTGCCTCCCCCATGACCGACAGCCCTGTCGCCCCTGCTGGCCTGCGCCGCTGCCTCGGGCCGCTGGAGGTGACCGCCCAGGCGGTGGGCACCGTGGGCCTCACGCTCACGGCGGTGTTCAACATTCCCCAGGCGATGCGCGCTGCCGGCAGCGCCACCTGGATCAGTTACGCCCTGGCGCTGGTGCTGGTGCTGCTGGTGGGTGAAACCCTGGTGCTGTTCCGCCGGCGGCCGGGCAGCCCGAGCGGCATCGCCGGCTATGTGGGCGCGGGGCTGGGCGCACGCCTCGGGGCCACCGCCAGCTGGGCGCTGCTGCTCGGCTACGGCGCCACCCTGGTGGCTTGCCTGCTCTTCTTCGGCTTTTTCCTCCAGCTGCTGCTGCTGCACCTGGGCTGGCAGGCGCCGCCGCTGCTGGCCTACCTGCTGGGCGGGCTGGGCTGCCTGGAGCTGGCGCGCCGCGATGTGCAGCTCTCCACCCGCACGATGCTGCTCACCGAATCGATCTCGGCCCTGATCATCCTGGCCCTCACCGTGGTGATCGTGCGCCACGGCTGGGGGGCGGCCGATCTGCGGGCGATCAATCCCCTCAACGACACGGCGGCCCAGGTGCGCTCGGGCCTGATGGTGGCGGTGCTGAGCTTCATCGGTTTTGAGAGCGCCGCCAATCTTGGTGGCGAGGCGATGGATGCCGAGCGGGCCGTGCCGCGCAGCATCCGCATCGCGGTGCTGCTGGCCGGGGTGCTGTTCATGGTGTGGGGGGCCTTTCTGCCGGAGGGCCTGGCCTGGCTGCCGGCGGCGGCCCGCCAGAGCCTTGATCCGCTCAGCGCCCTGGCGGAGCGGATGGGCATCCCCGGTGCCGGCCAGTGGATCAAGGTGGGCGCGGTGCTGTGTCTGTTCGGCACCTGCCTGGGGGCGCTCACCGCCCTGGCGCGCCTGGGCTATGGCCTGGCCGAACAGGGCCTGCTGCCCGCAGCCCTGGCCCGGGTGCATCCCCGCTACGGAACCCCGGCCCGGGCGCTGCTGGCGGCGGGCCTGCCGCTGCTGGCCGGTGGGGCCGTGGTGGTGCAGCGCCAGCTCAACATCAGCCAGATCTTCGGCCTGTTCGGTGGATTCGCCGTGCTGGCGTTCCTGCTGGTGTACGGCCTGGTGGCCCTGGCCAGCCTGCGGGTGCCCCTGCCCGGCAACTCCCGGCGGCGCCAGCTGCTGGTGGGCGGCGCCTGCCTGATGGCCGTGAGCGCGATGGCGGTGGCCTACGTGTCGAGCGTGGTGGGGCAGCAGGGCGGCATGTTGCTCACCTTCGCGGGCCTGCTGTTGGTCGGCGCCCTGCGGGCCTGGTGGGTGCTGCCGCCCCTCAGGTGATCACGGTGGGCAC
>JBEGQE010000197.1:0-6653 GCA_041181145.1 Cyanobacteriota bacterium | reverse complement strand
ATGGTGACCACTGGCCGCCGGCACTTCCTGCACTGAGGCCTGCGCTCCGCTGGCTCAGGCGGCCCTGAACTAGCTTCGCCAGCAGTTCGCAGTTCATGGCCCGCGCCCCATGCCGGAAGCTATCGCCTTCAACCTCAACTTCCTGCATCCGCTGGCGATGTGGGCCCTGCTGGCCCTCAGCGGCTACGCGATGTTTCTGGGCATCAAGGCCAAGAAAACCCGCACCGCTGATGCCGAAACCCGCAAGACCCTGATCAAAGGGCATTTCGCTAAACGCCACTACCTCTATGGCAGTGCCGTGTTGGCGGTGATGGTGCTCGGCACGTTCGGTGGCATGGCCGTCACCTACCTCAACAACGGCAAGCTGTTCGTGGGCCCGCACCTGCTGGTGGGCGTCGCCATGACCACCCTGCTGGTGTTGGCGGCCGCCCTCTCGCCCCTGATGCAGCAGGGCAATCTGATCGCCCGCAAGATCCACGTGGGTCTGAACATGAGCGTGGTCACCCTGTTCCTCTGGCAGGCCCTCACCGGCATGCAGATCGTCAACAAGATCTGGGAGAACCGCCCGGCCTGATCGCCGGGCCAGCCCCGGGCCGCGATCCGTTCAGAACTGGGCCCGCCGCCGCGGCGGGCACTCCAGGCCGTTGGTGGCGTGGAAATCCTCCTGCACCTTCCAGGTGAGGCGGCGCGAGATCTGGCGCACGATCTGGCGCAACAGGTGGTCGCCGCTGCTCTGCACCAGGCTCTCGGGCAGCAGGCCGATCACCGCGGGCAGGCGGATCCACACGGCCAGATCCAGCTCCCAACGCACCACCGTGAGCGGGGCATCGGCGCTCTGCTCCTCCAGCCGCAGGGCGGCGTTGAACTCCACGTCGTAGAGCTCCCGCAGGCCCGGCTGGAACCGCTCGGGCGGCACGGTGCAGATGCGGTACACCCCCTCGCTCTGGGGCAGCAGCTCGAGGCCGATCGTGGGCTCCACCTCGAAGCCGAAGTTGCCGAACCGCCCCAGGGTGAGCACATAGCCGTTGCGCTCCAGCCCGTTCACCTGCATCGGCGCCGCACAGCGGCGGAACCAGCCCTCGTGCCGATCGAGGTAGGCGGCCACCGTGTGCGCCGGGGCGCGCATCTCCATCACGTCGGCGAACTGGCTGCGGTAGCAGCGCACGCGGCTGTCATCGCTGTGGCGCAAGGCCGGTGCCAGGCCGTCAGGGTTGCTGTCAGCGGAAGCGACGGACGTGGTCACTGATGCAGTCAACCCGGTTGCAGCCAACGTGTTCCCGACTCCCGTGCGCCCAGGGGGCGACGCTGATGAATGAATGTAAAGGCGCGACCCCCGGCGGATCGCAGCGGATGTGACAGCGCGCCGGCCATGGCCGGCCTCAGGCGTCGGCCAGGTTGATCAGGCGGCTGATCACGTCCTCCACCACCCGATCCGGGGTGGAGGCGCCCGAGGTGATGCCCACCCGCAGGGGCCCTTCGGGCAGGAACGGCGCCACGCGCTCCAGCTCGGCGCCGAGCGGCTTGTGCTCGATGCAGTTGCCCGGGCCGATCCGCTCCGGCGTGTCGATGTGGAACGAGCGGATGCCGCGGCTGACGGCGATCTCCTGCAGGTGGGTGGTGTTGGAGGAGTTGTAGCCGCCGATCACGACCATCAGATCGAGCGGTTCATCCACCAGGGCGAACATGGCGTCCTGGCGCTCCTGGGTGGCGTCGCAGATGGTGTTGAAGGCCAGGAAGTGGTCGTTGAGGGCGGCGGGGCCGAAGCGCTGCAGCATCGTGCGCTCGAACAGGCGGCCGATCTCCTCGGTTTCGCTCTTGAGCATCGTGGTCTGGTTGGCCACGCCCACCTGCATCAGGTCGCGGTCCGGATCGAAGCCCGGCGAGCAGGCCTTGGCAAAGCGCGTCATGAACGCCTCGCGATCGCCCTTGCCGAGGATGTAATCGCACACCATCTGGGCTTCGGCCAGATCGAGCACCACAAGGTAGGTGCCGGCGAAGGAGCTGGTGGCCAGCGTCTCCTCGTGCTTCACCTTGCCGTGGATCAGCGAGGTGAAGGCATGCTTCTTGTGCTTCTCCACGGTGTTCCACACCTTCGATACCCACGGACAGGTGGTATCGACGATGTGACAGCCGCGCTCGTTGAGCAGCTGCATCTCCTGCACCGTGGCGCCGAAGGCCGGCAGGATCACCACATCGCCGCTGGCCACCTGCGAGAAGTCCTTCACGCCGCCATCCACGGGGATGAACAGCACGTTCATCTCGCGCAGGTGATCGTTCACCGACGGGTTGTGGATGATCTCGTTGGTGATCCAGATCCGCTCACTCGGATAGTGGCGGCGGGTTTCGTAGGCCATCGCCACGGCCCGCTCCACGCCCCAGCAGAAGCCGAAGGCCTCGGCCAGGCGCACCGTGAGCCGGCCATGGCGCAGCTGGTAGCCGTTCTCGCGGATGCTGGCGATCAGATCGCTCTGGTAGGCCTGCTCCAGGCTTCCCGCCACCTCCTCACCCAGGCCGAAGCCGCGGCGGTTGTAGCGATCCGAGTGGTGCAGCGATCGCTTGAACGCGCGGGTATCCACGGCGGCGGGCACGGGGGAGGTCAACTCTATGGGGCCTGGGGCTCAGGATTGGCGCTCCTGCACCGGCACCACCCCCAGCCAGTCCACCCCGGTGGGGCCGAAACCGAAGCGGCAGGGCAGCACCTCCACCCCGGCGGCCAGGGCCTGGCGGAACAGCTCGCCGTAGCGCGGGTCGGCACTGTCGCCCGGGGCGAAGCGGTTCACATCGGCGCGGCTGAGGCAGGGCACCAGCACGGCGCGGGCCGCAGGCAGCACGCCCATCAGTTCCTCGAGGTGCTTTTGGCCCCGTTCGGTGACGGTGTCGGGAAACAGGGCCAGATCGCCGGCGGTCCAGGTGGTGTTCTTCACCTCCACATAGATCGGCCGCGGATCCGGCGCACCCTCGGCCGGGGTGAGCAGCAGATCGATGCGGCTGCGCCGGTTGGCGCCGTAGGCCACCTCCGGGCGCACCGCGCCGATCGGCCCCAGCCAGGGCTCCAGCAGACCGGCCTCCACCGCCGCCCGCACCAGCCGGTTCGGCAGGGCGGTGTTGACGCCCACCCACACCGGCCGGCCATCGGCGCCCGGCACCTCGGCCTGCTCCCAGCTCCAGGCCAGCTTGCGCGTAGGCGAGGGGGCGTGGCGCAGCCGCACGCGGCCGCCCGGTTGCAGCACGCCGGTCATCGGGCCGGTGTTGGCGCAGTGGGCGGTCACCTGCTCGCCGGACTCCAGCTGCACATCGGCCAGGAAGCGCTTGTAGCGCTTGAGCAGCACGCCCTCGTGCAGGTCGGCCAGCGGCAGCACCCGGGGTGCTGCGGACGGGGCGGGGACCGGCATGGGCAGTCGAGTCGCGGAGCTGGCGCCATGGTGGCTTGCGCGCCGCCCCGGACCGGCAAGAATCCGCTCTCCCCCTCAGGCTCCGCACCGGATGGCTGAACCGCGTCCCCCCCGCGTCGAGGACGAGCCAGCGCAGGGCGAGGCCCTGGCCGGTGGGGGTGCTGTTGCCGGCGGTGGTCGCTCGCTGCGCCGCATCGCCCTGATCGTGGCGGTGGCCACGGCCCTGAGCAAACTGGCCGGCCTGGTGCGCCAGCAGGTGATCGCGGCGGCCTTCGGCGTCGGCGCCGCCTACGACGCCTACAACTACGCCTATGTGCTGCCGGGTTTCCTGCTGATCCTGCTGGGCGGCATCAACGGCCCGTTCCACAGCGCCATGGTGAGCGTGCTGGCCCGCCGGCCCCGCCAGGAGGGGGCCCATGTGCTGGCTGCGATCAACACCCTGGTGGGGGCTGGCCTGATCGTGGTGACGATCCTGCTGGTGCTGCTGGCCGATCCGCTGATCACCCTGCTCGGGCCCGGCCTGACGCCGCAGATTCACGACATTGCCGTGCTGCAGCTGCGCTGGATGGCGCCGATGGCACTGTTTGCCGGCCTGATCGGCCTGGGCTTCGGGGCCCTCAATGCGGCCGATGTGTTCTGGCTGCCCTCGGTGAGCCCGCTGCTCTCCAGCCTGGCGGTGATCGTGGGCATCGCCCTGCTCTGGTGGCAGCTGGGCGCCTCGATCCTCTCGCCCTCCACCGCCGTGCTCGGCGGCATCGTGCTGGCCGCGAGCACCACGGTCGGTGCGGTGCTGCAGTGGCTGATCCAGCTGCCGGCCCTGAGCCGCGAAGGGCTCAACAAGCTCCAGCTGGTGTGGGACTGGAAGGACCCCGGCGTGCGCGAGGTGCTGAAGGTGATGGGCCCCGCCACCCTCTCCTCGGGGATGCTGCAGATCAATGTGTTCGTGTCGCTGTTCTTCGCCTCCGGCATGCCGGCCGCGGCGGCCGGCCTGGGCTACGCCAACCTGCTGGTGCAGACCCCGCTGGGCCTGCTCTCCAATGCCCTGCTGGTGCCGTTGTTGCCGGTGTACGCCCGGCTCACCGCGCCGCAGGACCGGCCCGCGCTGATCGCCCGCATCCGCCAGGGCCTGATGCTCTCCAACGCCTCGATGCTGCCGCTGGGGGCGCTGATGGTGGGTCTGGCCGTGCCGATCGTGGCTCTGATCTATGAACGCGGCGCCTTCAACAGCGAGGCCGCCGATCTGGTGGGCCAGCTGCTGATGGCCTATGGCATCGGCATGCCCGCCTACCTGGCCCGCGATGTGCTGGTGCGGGTGTTCTATGCCCTCGGTGATGGCGTCACCCCGTTCCGTTGGTCGCTGGGGGGAATTGGCCTGAACGCGCTCTTCTGCTGGCTGTTCGTGGGCGGACCCACCCCCTGGGCGCTGCAGACTCTGCCGGTCAATTTCGGGGCGTCGGGCCTGGTGATGGCCACGGTGGCCGTGAACCTGATCACCTGCCTGGGGCTGCTGCTGGCCCTGCAGGGCCGCCTGGGCGGCCTGCCGCTGCGCCAGTGGGGACGCGACAGCGCCCTGCTGCTGCTGGCCGCGGTGGCCGCGGGGCTGGTGGCCTGGGGCCTGGCCTCGCTGGTGCGCTGGCCGGGCCATCTGCTCGGCCGCCTGATCGAGTGCAGCCTGGCCAGTGCGGCGGCGCTGCTGGTGTACGGCCTGGTGGCCGCGGCGGCGCAGGTGCCGGAGGTGGATCAACTGCTGCGCCAGCTGCGCGGCCGGGTTCCGGCCCGCCTGGGCGGCCTGCGCTGAATCAGCGCCTCAGAGCTGAATGGTGCGCTCCTCGCGCACCTGCACCGGGATCTCCAGGTGACTGCGGCCCACCATCGCCGGCCCGTCGATCGAATAGATGCGCGCCTCGATGCCGAAGTCGCGGAAGGCGTTCTGCATCTCCTGCATCAGCGCCTTCTCCACCTGCGCTTCGGCATCCACCACCTTGCCGATCAGGCGGCTGCCCAGCCGGCCGATGCGCTGCCGCACCACCTCGCGGGCATTGGTGACCTCGATGACCAGCACGGGGCGGCGGCGGGAGGGCGCAACCCTAGCCGTGGTTGGCCAGGAGATCCTCCAGATCCTGCAGTTGGCCGGGCGGCACCAGGCGCGCCAGCGGCAGGCGGCTGCTGCCTCCGCCGATCGGCACCTGCACCGCCTCCAGGGCCTGGCGGGCGCAGACCCCCGCACCCTGATCCAGCCGCGCAGCGCATTCGATCGCCAGGGCCTCCGCCAGGCCGGCGTCCCCGAGATAGAGGTGCCAGCCCCCCACCTGGATGTAGAGCCGATCGGCGATGTGCAGCTGCAGCTCGCGGATCTCGCTGGGGGAGAGGGTCATGGCAGGGCGGCGGCTGCCCTCAGGATGGCGCGTCCGGCCGGGGGCGGAGCAGCAGCACCGCCAGCAGCTGCAGCACCACCAGCGCCCCCCAGGCCTCCGTGACCCAGGCCAGATGGGACCAGGGCTGGCGCAGGCCCTGCACGAACCACAGGCCGCTGTTCACGGCGGCGAACACCATGGCGTGCAGCACCAGATTCACGATCCGGCTGAAGTGCCGGTAGGTGGGGTCCTCAGGGTTGGCGGGGCCGTACCAGCGGATCGGCATCGGGGATCAGGGAGGGGTTTGTTGACGGGTGGGCCCTCGGTATGGGCACAATGTCAGGGCAGGCGCGGGCGCTTGTAGCTCAGCGGATTAGAGCATCTGACTACGGATCAGAGGGTCGGGAGTTCGAATCTCTCCAGGCGCGCCTAACACCCAGCCGTCCCCCAGGGGGCGGCTTTTTTCTTGGCCGGTTTCCGGCCTGGTCGGCCCCGGCCGCCGGTTGGGGAGTTGTCGGTTTCTTACGATCGGGGTCCACTCAGCGGCCTTTCATGGCGGATTCCAGCGGCGCGGCCATCAACACCTCCCTGGCGGCCGGCGATCCCGCCATCGCGGCTCTGATCAACCGCGAGCTGGACCGCCAACAGACCCACCTCGAGCTGATCGCCTCGGAGAACTTCGCCTCCCGCGCCGTGATGGAGGCCCAGGGCTCGGTGCTCACCAACAAGTACGCCGAGGGTCTGCCCGCCAAGCGCTACTACGGCGGCTGTGAGCACGTGGACGCGATCGAGGAGCTGGCGATCGAGCGGGCCAAGCAGCTGTTCGGTGCCGCCTGGGCCAACGTGCAGCCCCACAGCGGCGCCCAGGCCAACTTCGCCGTGTTCCTGGCGCTGCTGCAGCCCGGCG
>JBEGQE010000196.1:0-2989 GCA_041181145.1 Cyanobacteriota bacterium | reverse complement strand
GCCTTGGCGCGGGCGCCCTCAAACCCCTCGGTGGCCCGGGCGCTCAGCTGATGGGCGCCGCGGTGCACGTTGGCGTTGTCGTGGTCGTAGTAGTGCTGCAGCGCCTCCAGCACCTGGCGCGGTTTCTGGCTGGTGGCGGCGTGATCGAGATAGATCAGCGGCTGGCCGAGGCAGGCGGTCTGCGCCAGCAGGGGGAAATCGGGCCTGGTCAGGGCCGCCAGGTTGCCGTCGCTGGCTGCGGCCACAGCTGCGCTCTGCACAGGGGGGGTGGCGGGGAGCGTGCTGGTCATGCCGCCTCCAGCTGCAGGGCCTCGAACGGGCACCAGGCCCGGGCGGCGGCGGGCAGCTCGCGCAGCACCTCCTCGCAGAAGGCGCGCTTGAGCAGACCGGCGGCCTGGTCGGAGCCGATGCCGCGGCTCTGCAGATAGAAGAGCTCGTCGGTCTGCAGGGAGCTCACGGTGGCGCCGTGGGCGCACTTCACATCGTCGGCCACGATCTCCAGCTCAGGCTTGGTGTCGATCCGGGCGCGATCGGAGAGCAGCAGGCTGCGGCTGAGCTGGGCCGCGTTGGTGCGCTGGGCGGCCCTGGGCACGCGCACGGCACCGTTGAACACGCTGCGGCCCTGGCCGGCGGCCACGGCCTTGTGCAGCTGATCGAGCTGCCCCTCCGGCCCGTTGAAGCGCACGTGGCTATGGGTGTCGGCGATGCGGCGGCCGTCCACCAGCTGCAGGCCGCGCAGGGTGGTGGCGGCCTGGCCATCCACCTGCAGCACCCGCGGCTCCAGACGCGCCACGCCCCAGCCGTTGCTCACGGCGGTGAGGCTGTAGGCGCTCTCGGGCTCCTGCTCAATCGCCAGGTGGCCCAGCAGGGCCGCATCGGCATGGCCGAGGGCCACCAACCCATGCTGCAGCTGGGCGCTGCGGGCCAGGTGGGCCTCCAGCACCAGGCTGGTGAGCCCGGCGGCATCGGCCTGGAGCAGCTGGCTGAGCTCCAGCTCGGCCTTCTCCTCCAGCACCAGCAGCAGCCGCAGGGGCGCCAGCCCCGCAGGGGCGGCCGTGAGCAACTCCAGCTTCACGCGGCTGCGGCTGGCCACGCGCAGGGCCAGCACGCGGCCGGCGGCGGCGTGGTTGAGCTCCACGGGCCAGTGGTGCTCACAGCCGGTGGCCGCCAGGGTGTGACCCAGGCCCTGGGCGATCTCAGCCGGGGTGAGGGGCCGCAGCCCCTCGGGCAGGCTGAGGCCCGCCAAGGGATCGCGCTGGCCGTCGAGGCAGAGGCGCAGCACGCCGGGCTCAGGCGCCGGCCAGTCGTGGGCTGCGGCTGCGGTGCTGCCCTCAGGCGATGGCGGGGCGGGCGGCAGCTGCGCCAGCAGGCCCAGATCGGTGAAACGCCAGTCCTCCTGGCGGCTGCCGGGCACCGGCAGGTCGGCCAGGGCCTGGCGCCCCCGCTGCTGCACCGCGGCCAGGTCGCCACTGGGGGCGGGCAGGGCCGCCAGCCAGTCGCGGGTCCAGGCCGCCAGGCCGGTGGCAGGTGCCGTGAGGCTGGCGGTCATCAGGCCACCTCCGCCGGCACAGGCGCTGCGGCCTCAAGGGCCGCCAGCTCCTGGTCCACCCAGTCGTAACCGCGCTGCTCCAGCTCCAGCGCCAGCTCCTTGCCGCCCGTGCGCAGGATGCGGCCCGCCGCCATCACATGCACGTAGTCGGGCGTGATCGCATCAAGCAGGCGCTGGTAGTGGGTGATCAGCAGGGTGGCGTTGTCGGGGCTGGCCAACTGATTCACGCCGCCGGCCACGATGCGCAGGGCATCGATGTCGAGGCCGGAGTCGGTTTCATCGAGGATCGCCACCAGCGGCTCCAGCAGCGCCATCTGCAGGATCTCGTTGCGCTTCTTCTCACCACCGCTGAAGCCCTCGTTCACCGAGCGCTCGAGGAAGGCCGGATCCATCTGCACCACCTGCAGCCGTTCGCGCACCAGATCCTCAAAGGCGAAGGTGTCGAGCTCCTCGGCGCCCTGCTCGGCGCGGCGGGCATTGGTGGCCACGCGCAGGAACTCGAGGTTGCTGACGCCGGGAATCTCCACCGGGTACTGGAAACCGAGGAACACGCCGATGCGCGCCCGCTGCTCGGGGTCCATCTCCAGCAGGTTCTCGCCGCGGTAGGTCACGCTGCCGCCGGTCACGGTGTAGGCGGGGTGGCCGGCCAGCACCTTGGAGAGGGTGCTCTTGCCGCTGCCATTACGGCCCATCACCGCATGGATCTCACCGGCGCGCACGGTGAGGTTCACCCCCTTGAGGATCGCCTTCTCCTCCACGCGGGCCTGCAGATCCCGGATCTCAAGCAGTACGGGGGCGTCGGGGCGAATCACGGAAACGAAGCGGGCGAGAGGAAGAACAGACAGAACGGAGATGACGGGATCGGGCCCCGGCCATCGGGATCCGTAAGCGAGCCAGCCAGGGGCGGGGCGGACCTCAGCCCACCGAACCCTCCAGCTTGAGGGCCAGGAGCTTGTCCGCCTCGGCGGCGAACTCCATCGGCAGCTGGTTGAACACATCGCGGCAGAAGCCGCTCACCATCATCGAAACCGCCTCTTCAAAGCCGATACCCCGGCTCTGCAGGTAGAAGAGCTGATCTTCGGAGATGCGACAGGTGCTGGCCTCATGCTCCACGGAAGCCTGGGGCTGCTGGGAGCGGATGTAGGGGTAGGTGTTGGCGGCCGCCTGGTCGCCGATCAGCATCGAATCGCACTGGCTGTAGTTGCGGGCACCCACCGCCTTGGGGCCGATCTGCACCAGCCCGCGGTAGCTGTTGGCAGAGTGGCCGGCGCTGATCCCCTTGCTCACGATCGTGGAGCGGCTGCGGGGCCCCACGTGAATCATCTTGGTGCCGGTGTCGGCCTGCTGGCGGTTGTTGGTGAGGGCCACCGAATAGAACTCGCCCACGGAATCGGCACCCTGCAGCACGCAGCTGGGGTATTTCCAGGTGATCGCCGAGCC
>JBEGQE010000195.1:0-3379 GCA_041181145.1 Cyanobacteriota bacterium | reverse complement strand
CCGTAGAGCAGCACGTGGTCGAGGGCCTCCTCGCGGGCGCGGGTGGCCTCGATGGCGATGCCCAGCACCTGCTTGAGCTCGCTCTGGCCGATGTAGTCCGCCAGGCGGCGGGGGCGCAGGGAATCCTCCCGGGATGGGGGGGCAACGGCATCAGCCTCGGCGCCCTGGAGATCCTGGGGGCTCACCACCGGATCGATCAGGCGCTGCCGCGGGGTGCCGGGGGCGAGACCGCGGCCACTGCCGCCGTCTGAGCCGGATCCCGAGGAGACGATCGCCATCGCTCGAGGGTACCGGGGGCGGCGGGCGGCCGGGAGATCCCTAGGGTCGGGGGAGCGAGCAGGGCGGCGATCCGCGCAGACCATGGCGAAGGGCGGAGGCAAGAAGAGCGCCAAGGCCCTGCGGGATGCCGCCAACAAGCTGCTGGCCGACAACCGCTTCGCGCGCCATCAGTACGAAATCCTCGAAACCCTCGAGTGCGGCATCGAGCTGCTGGGCACCGAGGTGAAATCGATCCGCGCCGGCCAGGTGAACCTGCGCGATGGCTTCTGCCTGATCCGCAAGGGCGAACTGCAGCTGCACAACGTGCACATCTCGCCCCACAGCCACGCGGGGGCTTACTTCAACCACGACCCGCTGCGGGTGCGCAAGCTGCTGGCCCACGGCCGCGAGATCGAGAAGCTGCGGGTGGCCCTCGAGCAGAAGGGCCTCACCCTGATCCCGCTCAACCTGCACCTCAAGGGCTCCTGGATCAAGGCCACCATCGGCCTGGGCAAGGGCCGCAAGCTGCACGACAAGCGCCAGGAGGAACGGCGCAAGCAGGACATCAAGGACGCCAAGGCCGCCATCGCCCGCTTCTGAGCCGGTTCAGTTGACCGACGGGGGCGGGTCCGGCGGCGCCGGCGGGGTGTCCGCCGCTTCCGGCGCTGGCAGGGCCTCCGGCTGGGAGGGCTGGCGCGGCGCTGGCACCACGGGGCCCGGGCCGGGAACGGGCTGGTCGCCCGCGGCGGGTTCGGGCAGCGGATCCGGCCGCAGCGACAGGGTGATCAGCGCCGGCGCCACCCCCTCGTTGGTGACCAGCAGCTGCACCGGCGAGCGGCGGATGCCGTTGAGGCTCACCACCCGCAGCGGACCGCGGGCCTCGAGCACCCGGCCGTCGGCGCCGAACACGGTCATCTGCATCAGCGGTGAACCGTTCACCCCCAGCGCCAGGCGGCTGGGACCGGGAAGACGGATCGGGAACAGGCGGGCGCCACCCGCTTCCACCGAGGCGGAGACCACCGAGGTCTGGCCGAGACGGGCCACGATCGGCTCGATGCGCACGTTGGCCAGGCCCTGCTCGGCGGCGGCGAACCAGAGCTGGCGGAACGGCTCCGGCGGGATGTCGCCCACCGAGCGGCCGGGCAGCAGGTTCTGGGCACTGCCGGACACCAACTGCTCCACCACCGAGGCGCTCAGGCCCTGGGCGGTGAGGGCGGCCTGACGGCGGCGCCAGTCGCCGTTGCTGAAGCTGCCCAGGCGCGTGCGCAGCTCCAGCGGCAGCTGCTCCACCCGGCTCAGCCACTCCTCGGCCAGCTCGTTCCACACCTTGCGCAGGGGGGCGTCATCGAGGCTGTCGCCGGGCAGGCGCCCGCCGCGCTCCGGGTACTGGGCCAGCAGGCTGGCGTCCACCAGCTTCAGGAACCAGCCGCGATCGATCTGCAGGGCCCGCAGGCGGTTGAGCAGCTGCTGGCGCTGATCCACCTCCGCCGGCGGCAGGCTGCTGGGCAGCTGCAGGGCACTGCCGGCGCTGGGGCCGGCCAGCTTGCCCCGGCTGAGCAGCAGCCAGCCCAGGCCCGTGCCCACCACGGCGGACACCACCAGGGCCAGCGCCACCGGCCAGAGGCGACCCTCCGCCTCCTGCTCGCGCTGCAGCTGGCGGCTGCGCAGGGGCGGCGCCGGGGGGGCGGCGGCCGGCGGGGCCTGGGGCGGCACCAGCACCAGGGTGCGATCGGCGCGGGGCACCGGGCCGGTGCTGTCGGGCATCGGCAGCTGCTGCACCACCTCCAGGGCCGCGGCCGCCGAGCGGAAACGCTGGCCGGGATCGGCGCTGAGCAGGCGCTCGAGCACCTGGCGCAGCCCCGGTTCAGCCCTGAGGGCGGCGGGCCAGCGCCAGGCGAGGCTGACCGGATCCAGCAGCTGGGCCGGCTCCTCGCCGCTCAGCAGCACCAGGCACAGCACCCCCAGGCTGTAGAGATCCATCCAGGGCTCGGCCGGCTCGGCGCGGCTCAGCTCCGGCGGGCCGTAGCCGGGGGTGGCACCGATCGGCCCCTGGCCGTCGTGGCGCTGGGCCGTGCCGCGCACCAGGCCGAAATCGAGCAGCACCGGCAACCCATCGCGCTCGCGGCGCAGCAGGTTGGCGGGGGCCAGATCGCCATGCAGCAGCTGCTGGCTGTGCAGCGCCGCCAGCACAGGCAGCAGCTGGCGCAGCAGCAGCAGCACCTCGCCCGCACCGAACACCAGCTGCCGCTCGCGGCGGCCCTGCAGCAGCTCGGCGATGGTGCGACCCTCCTGCCATTCGCGCACCAGCCACAGCTCGCCGCCCTGCTCGATCCATTCACCGAAGCGCGGCACCTGCGGGTGCAGCAGCCCCTGGAGCCGCGGCCAGAGGCTGCGGAAGTGGGCCTGCAGGGCCTGCTGCTCGGCGCCGAGCTGGCGGAGCACCACCGGGGCATCGCCGGCCAGGGTGTCGCTGGCGCGCCAGAGCCGCCCCTGGCTGCCGCGGGCCAGCTCCGCCTCGAGCCGGTAGCGCTCGCCGATCCGATCCCCAGGCACCGGGCTGCTCATCGCCGGGTTCAGGCTGCGCGCACAGGTTGATGCAGGCCCTTGCTGCTGAGCCAGGCGTCGTCATAAAGCCGTGACCGGTAGCGATCACCGCTGTCGCACAGCACCGTGACGATCGTGTGGCCGGGGCCCATGCGCCGCGCCGTCTCCACCGCAGCCGCCACGTTGATGCCCACCGAGCCGCCCAGGAACAGTCCCTCCTGCCAGAGCAGGCGATAGATCGTGTCCAGCGCGTCCTGATCGGCGATGCGCACGGCATCGTCCACCGGAGCCCCTTCAAGGTTGGCGGTGACGCGGCTGTTGCCGATGCCCTCGGTGATCGAGCTGCCCTCACTGGCCAGGGTGCCCTGGGTGGCCCAGCTGTAGAGGGAGCTGCCGTGGGGATCGGCCAGCACGCAGCGCACGGCGGGGTTCTGCTCCTTCAGGTAGAGCGCCACACCGGCGTAGGTGCCGCCGGTGCCGGTGGCCGCCACCCAGGCATCAACGCGGCCGCCGGTCTGCTGCCAGATCTCGGGGCCGGTGGAGTTGTAGTGGGCGCGGCGGTTGGCCAGGTTGTCGA
>JBEGQE010000194.1:0-8599 GCA_041181145.1 Cyanobacteriota bacterium | reverse complement strand
AGCTGGTGGTGGTGGAGTTCAACGGCACGATCCTGCCGCGGGCCCGCTGGGCCGACCAGGCGGTTCGGGAAGCCGATGCCCTGGAGGTGGTCACCATCGTGGGGGGCGGTTCCTAGATTTCTACCTATCCCAAGTGGCGTCGCGCCTTGGCTGATCAGCCCGTCTCTCTGCGTCTGCCCCGCCTGCTGATGCCCACTCTGCTGATGCCCCGTCTGCTGAACCGTGTGGTCAGCGGCCTGATGGTGCCGGCCGTGGTGTGCACCCTGCTCAGCGCCGTGCTGCTGACGGCTCCCCTGCCCAGCCAGGCCGCCAGTGGTGGTCGGATCGGTGGCGGCAGCTTCCGCTCAGCGCCCTCGATGCCGCGCAGCTATGGCGGCAGCCGCAGCTATGGCGGTGGCTATGGCGGTGGCGTGCAACGCGGCTACGGCGGTGGTGGCATCGGCTTCCCGTTCATCGTGCCGTTCTTCTTCGGCGGCGGTGGCGGCCTGTTCGGCTTCCTGGTGCTGATGGCCGTGGTGGGGCTGTTCGTGAATGCCCTGCGCGGCGGTGGCGGCGGTGGCGGTCAGACCCTGCCCGCCGGCATGCGCGGTGGGGACATCGATCGCTACCAGCCCGATGGACCTGTGGCCATCGCCCAGGTGCAGGTGGGGCTGCTCGCCACGGCGCGGGAGCTGCAGCGTGATCTGCGCAGCCTGGCCGCCGCCTCCGACACCGGCAGCAGTGCCGGTCTGCAGCGGGTGCTGCAGGAGAGCACCCTGGCCCTGCTGCGCCACCCCGATCTGTGGGTGTATGCCAACGCCGAGGTGGGTCAGGTGCCCTTCCAGGCGGCGGAGGCCACCTTCAACCGCCTGTCGATGACCGAGCGCAGCAAGCTCAGCGCCGAGCTCACCAGCAATGTGGGCGGCCGCGTCGATCAGGGCGCCCACGGCCGGGCCGGCGATGCCGATGCCACCAGCGACTACATCGCCGTCACCCTGCTGCTGGCCAGCCGCAGCCGCCTCAACCTCCGCACGGTGTCCAGCTCCGATGATCTGCGTGAGGTGCTGCGCCAGCTGGGCGCGGTGCCCGCCGACCAGCTGCTGGCCCTGGAGGTGATCTGGCAGCCCGAGGGTGCCGGCGAGGTGCTCAGTGCCGATGAGCTGATTACGGCCTATCCGAACCTCAGCCACCTCTGAACCCAGGCCAGGAGCTGCGCCGACACCGACGCGCCTTCAGCTTTGCTCAAGCATTGACCAATTACAGAAACTCTTCCGCTCCAATGTGCTGCGCGGAGCTTGTGGCGGCCGCTTCGATTTGTAGCTTGAGCAGACTGGTTCTCGTCGTCCGATTTGTCGCCCTGTTCACGCCGCCCTGAACGCCGTCCTGAGCCCCGGGCCATGAAATGGCTGGCCAATGGCGAGCTGGCGGGCAGTGATCTGCAGGCGCTGCTGTGCCAACTGAATCGTGTCGAGAGCGAGGAGCGGGTGCGGGAGCTGGCCTGGCTGGGCCGCCACGCCGAGGAGCTCTGAGCAAGCCTGAAGCGGATCGGCAGTCTCAGCCTGCAACAGGCTGAACCCCTTGCTCGTCCCCGGAGCCGCCAGCACACTGCGGCACAGTTGCCCGGCCGTGATGGCTCCTCGCTCGCCCCAGTGGGTGAACACCCCGGTGCTGCTCGAGGCGCTCGACCGCTACGAGCAGGGGCGGCTTCCCCATTCGATGCGGCGCTGGTTGGAGGCGGTGCTCGAGTTGGAGCGCCCGCTCAACGGGCCGCTGCGCCCCCACTGCTGAGGATCCGCAGGGCGGCCATCGCCGCGCCGTAGCCGTTGTCGATGTTCACCACGGTGAGGCCGGGGGCGCAGCTGGCCAGCATGCCGTTCAGCGCCGCCAGGCCACCGGCGCTGACCCCGTAGCCCACGCTCACCGGCACGCCGATCACCGGCTGCGGCAGCAGGCCCGCCAGCACGGTGGGCAGGGCCCCCTCCATGCCGGCGCAGGCGATCAGCACCCGGGCACGCCGCAGGCGCTCCAGCTGATCCAGCAACCGCTGCAGGCCGGCCACTCCCACATCGAGCACCAGCTCACAGGCGATGCCATGCCAGTGCAGAGCCAGGCACGCCTCCTCCGCCACCGGCCGGTCGCTGGTGCCGCCACTGAGCACCACCACCTCCCCCAGCTCGGGCCGCGCCGGTGCCGCCTCTCCGAGGGTCAGGCAGCGGGCCATGGCGTGGTGCCGCAGGCCCTCGATCGGTTCGAGCCGCTGGCGCACGGCCTCGGCCTTGGCGGCATCCACGCGGGTGGCCAGCGCCAGTTCACCCCGCTCCTGCAGGCTGCGCAGGATCGGGGCCAGCTGGTCGGGGCTCTTGTGCTCGCCCCACACGGCCTCCACCATCCCCAGGCGCTGGCGACGACCCAGGTCGAGGCGTGCCTCGCGGGGGGCTTCGCCGCTCACGCGGCCGGGACCAGTTCCCCTTCGAACACCAGCGGGAAGGGGTTGCCCTGGCGCTTGCCGGTGGCCTCCCGGGCCAGTTGCTCGAAGCGATCCTGCACCGCCTCCACCTCAGCGGCCGGGATGCTCTTCCACTGGTCGCGGCTGGCCCAGCGGATCAGCAAGGTGCCCTCCTCGCGCTCAGCGTCCCAGAAGAGATCGCGGCCCAGGTAGCCGTCCTGCTGCTGCAGCCAGGGCTCCCAGCTGCCCCGTTCGGCCTCCAGCCAGGCCTCGCGGGCCTCGGCCGGCACCTGCACGCGCAGATGCTCCACCACGGCCACATCGAAGGACCCGGAGGGATCCTGGAAGGCGGCGATCGCCACATCCGGATAGCCGGCCAGCAGCATCGCCAGGCTGAGCACAAGGGCCCAGACCCTAACCAGCCAGGGGGCGCGTCTGCTCGGGGTACCCCGCCTCATGGCCGCTGCAGCAGGGCCACGGCCTGGCAGGAGATCCCCTCCTCGCGGCCTTCGGCCCCCAGCCGCTCGTTGGTGGTGGCTTTGACGCCCACCTGATCCGGCTCCAGGCCCATCCGCTCCGCAATGGCGGCCCGCATCGCCGTGATGTGAGGTTTGAGTTTCGGCCGCTCCGCCACCACGACCGAATCCACGTTCACCACGTTCCAGCCCCGCTCCGCCACCAGGGCCACCACCTGCTCCAGCAGCATCAGGCTGTCGGCCCCCTTCCATTGCGGATCATCCGGCGGGAAGTACTTGCCGATGTCGCCCAGGGAAAGGGCGCCGAGCAGGGCATCCATGATCGCGTGCACCAGCACATCGGCATCGCTGTGGCCATCGAGGCCAAGGCCATCCGGGTGTTCCAGCCGCTGGCCGCCCAGGATCAGTGGCCGGCCCGGCACCAACCGGTGGATGTCGTAGCCGTTGCCGATTCGCAGGGGCATGGGTACATCCTCAGAAGCTTGATTATCTTGCCTGTCTTTCGCAGGATGCCGGACCATGCCAGCTCCTGCTTTCAGAACCTTGCACGAGCAGGATAGGTCGGGGATCACCCAGCCCAACACATGCCTGCCGTGGGCCCTTGTCCATCCTTGCTCTGCGGATCCCATGTCACTCTTCGAGTCTCTCTCGCCTGATGCTTGTCAATCGTTGGTTGGCGGCAACATCCTGAAGGCAGTGCCCTCAGAGGCCTATCCGCTTTCGCTGGAGTCTCCAACTAACTATGGTTTGTATAAGAACCAGTGCATTGGACCTAGCGAGCCAAACAATCCGGCTTCTTGGTATGGAGCGGGCACGAATGATGGCCAGTTTGTGAAGGCGGCAGACTGAATCCGTTTTGGAATAATGGGGGTGCGGCAGTCTGTGTAAGTGCGTTTTGGCTGTTTCCCGTGCCACGGGTTGCATTGTTCGGGCGTGCTGTTCACGCTTCCGCTGCTAGCACCTGAAGCCGGTTGCCGTCGCGCCCCATCACCAGTACCTCAGTTCCCGGCGCCAATGGCTGGGCGGTCTCGAGATTGATTGCCGCCCAGCTCTGGCCCTGCCAGTACACACGCCCCTGCTCCTGGCCGCCCTCGAATCCGCTGATCACCCGGGCTCGGTCGCTGCTGCTGCCGGCGGCAATGGCGGTCGTCCGGCGGCGCCGCGCCCAGCGCTGCAACGCCAGCAGCAGGCCGGCCGTGAGTGCGGCGAACAGCAGCGCCTGCAGCGGTAGCGGCAGGCCCGGCAGGGACGCGCTGAGCAGCGACAGGGCAAGGGCGGCCAGCACAGCCGGCAGCAGGCCATCGAAGTCTGCGCCGAACAGGGCGATCGCCAGCAGCAGCAGGGCCAGCAGGAACCAGGTCAGGGCGGCCATGGCAGCGGCGCGCGGGGCCGTGGGTGGATGCGGCCATGCTGCCTAGCCTGGAACGACTTCGCCGCCCCCCTGCTGTGGAAGCCCTGTTTGGTCTGCCGGCGCTGGTGCTGCTCGCCGCGCTTGGGCTCAACAGCGTCAAGGTCACCAGCGGCGGCCAGTCGCGCCTGGTGGAGCGGCTTGGCAAATACGACCGCCAACTGCAGCCCGGCCTGTCGCTGGTGTTGCCGGTGCTGGAGCGGGTGGTGAGCCATGAATCGCTCAAGGAGCGGGTGCTCGATATTCCGCCGCAGCAGTGCATCACCCGCGACAACGTGGCGATCGAGGTGGATGCGGTGGTGTACTGGCAGCTGCTCGAGCATGCCCGCGCCTACTACGCGGTGGACAACCTGCAGGCGGCGATGGTGAATCTGGTGCTCACCCAGATCCGCGCCGAGATGGGCAAGCTCGATCTGGATCAGACCTTCACCACCCGCAGCGAGGTGAACGAAACGCTGCTCAAGGAGCTCGATCAGGCCACCGATCCCTGGGGTGTGAAGGTGACCCGCGTGGAGCTGCGCGATATCCAACCATCGCGCGGTGTGCAGCAGGCGATGGAGCAGCAGATGACGGCTGAACGCGAGAAGCGGGCGGCGATTCTGCGCTCTGAAGGCGAGCGGGAGTCGCAGCTCAATGCCGCCCGCGGCCGGGCCGAGGCCCTGGTGCTCGATGCCCGCGCCAAACAGGAGGCCCTGCTGCTGGAGGCTGAAGCCCAGGCCAAGCAGCAGGCGCTGCTGGCCCAGGCCCGCGCCGATGCCGCCACGCGCCTGGCCGCGGCGATGCAGGCCAACCCCCAGGCCGCCGAGGCGATGCGGGTGCTCCTGGCCGGCGACTGGATGGCCATGGGCGAGGCGATGGCCAGCGCGCCCGGTGGCAGCGTGCTGATGGTGGATCCCCAGAGCCCGGCGGCTCTGCTCACCGCGCTGCGCGGCCTCCAGGAGGGAAAGGGCTGAGGCTGGGCAGTGGCGGCGGCGGCGGCGCCGCCTCTGGGTGGCTCTCCAGCTCCACAGCGGTGCCGGTGGCACAGGCCATCAGCATCCCGCCGGCCTGACCCAGCACCTCCACATCCACCCGGATGCCCACCACGGCATCAGCGCCCATCAGCAAGGCTCGCCTGTTCAGTTCGTCCAGGGCCATCTCGCGGGCGCGTTCGAGGGTGCTTTCGTAGGCGCGGGCGCGGCCGCCGATCAGATCCCGGATCGCAGCCAGGATGTCGCGGAACAGGTTGGCTCCCAGGATCGTCTCGCCGTGCACCAACCCCAGGTAGCGGCGGATCGGGCGCCCCTCCAGGGTTGGGGTGGTGGTGAGCAGCATCGCCGGCTAGGGCTGTGATGGCTGGTCAGCAGTCTGCTTCTGCCAGCGGGCGTAGAGATCGGGCCGGCGTTCGCGCGTGCGCTGTTGCTGTTGCTCGGCGCGCCAGCGGGCGATGGCACCATGGTCCCCGCTGCGCAGCACCGCCGGTACCTCCATCTCCCGGAACGTGGCCGGCCGGGTGTAGTGGGGGTGCTCGAGCAGCAGGGCGCTGTGGCTTTCCTCCTCCAGGCAGGCCTCGGTGCCCACGGTGCCGGGTAGCAGCCGCACCACGCCGTTGATGATCGTCATCGCCGGCAACTCACCACCGGTGAGTACGAAGTCGCCGATCGATACCTCCTCATCGGCCAGGGCGCGGATGCGCTCATCGAAGCCCTCGTAGTGGCCGCAGAGGAACACCAGCTGGTCGTACGCAGCGGCCCAGCGACGCAGATCGGCCTGCTGCAGCGGTTGGCCTTGCGGACTCATCAGCAACACCCGCCGCCGCGGCAGCACGGGGATCGCCTCCACGGCGGCGTACACCGGCTCGGGTTTGAGCACCATGCCGGCGCCACCGCCGTAGGGCTCATCGTCCACCTTGCGGTAGCGGTCGGTGGCGTGATCGCGTGGGTTGTGGACGTGCAGCTCGGCGATGCCGGCGTTGAAGGCCCGGCCGATCACCCCCAGGCTGAGCAGGGGCGTGAAGGCCTCCGGGGCCAGGCTCACCACGTCGAGCCGCATCGCTTCAGCCTGCCGCCGGCGCCGTGGGGCGGCTGACCCGGCGGATCTCCGAGCAGAAACTGGCGCGGCTGGGCTGGCCCTCGGCGTCGTGTTCCACCGTGGAGCGCAGGCGCAGGTTGGGCTTGGTGAACCAGATGCGCTCGCGCACCTCGGCCGCGCCGTGGCTGACGGTGAGCTCCAGGCTGCCGTCGGGCCAGAGCTGCCAGCGGCCCTGGCGGTCGCTGGCCGTGAAGGCGCCGTCGCCGGCGAACACCAGCTGGCGCGGAGCCTCCCCCTTGGGACCCACGCTCAGGCCACCGGGGGAGTCGGCGGCGGCGGGCTCCAGGTAGGCCACCACCAGCTCCCCGCGCTCACTGGCGTGCCACTCGTCGCCGTCGCCGCCGCCAGCCTCCGGGGTGTCCAGCGCGAAGCGGCTGCGCAGACTCATCCATTCACCGGCGCAGAAGCGCAGGAAGGCCTCGATCGACTCGGGCGGAAACGCGGGGGCGTCGTTGGCGGATTCGCTCATGGGCGGCATTCTCTCAGTCGCCGCGGTAGCCCAGTTCCGCCAGGCGTGCGGCGCTGCGGCGCCAGCCCGGCACCACCTTCACGAACAGCTCCAGGTACACCGGCCCGCTGAACACCTTCTCCATCTGCAGACGGGCGCCGGCACCGATCGTGCGCAGCATGCGGCCGCCTTTGCCGATCAGGATGCCCTTCTGGCTGGTGCGCTCCACCAGCACGGTGGCCAGCACCGCGGTGCGCGGGCCGTCGTCCACCACCCGATCGATGCTCACCGCCACCGAGTGGGGCACCTCCTCGCGGGTGTGGCGCAGCACCTGCTCGCGGATCAGCTCCGCCATCAGCAGCTGTTCCGGCTGATCGCTCACCGCATCGGGCGGATAGAGATGGGGCCCCGGCGGCAGCTCGCCGCTCAGGGCCTCCACCAGGGCGGTGGTGCCGTCGCCGGTGAGGGCGCTGACCGGGTGCAGCGGCCAGGTCAGCGCTGGCTGCGGCGTCGGTGAGGCGAAGTCGCCCCGGCCCTCCAGCAGCTCGCGGTAACTGGCCGCCAGCGCTTCGGCCTGGCTTGGATCCACCAGGTCGTGCTTGTTGAGAGCCACGTGCACCGGCACGCGGCAATGCCGCAGCAGCTCCACGATGTAGCCATCGCCCCGCCCGGCTGGCTGGCTGCCATCCACCAGCAGCAGCACCACATCCACATCGCCGATGGTGCTGCGGGCCGTTTTCACCAGCCGCTCGCCAAGCAGGTGGTGGGGCTTGTGGATGCCCGGGGTGTCGAGCAGCACCAGCTGGGCCGCCGGCGTGGTGAGGATCGCCCGCAGGCGGTTGCGCGTGGTCTGCGCCACCGGTGAGGTGATGGCCACCTTTTCGCCTACCAGCTGGTTGAGCAGGGTGCTCTTGCCCACGTTGGGCCGGCCGATCAGGGCCACGAAGCCGGAGCGATAGCCGCTGCTGGCCGATCCCTCGCCGGCGGCGTGACCGGCCGCGTTGCCAGCCAGCAGCCGTGCCGATTCGGCGGGATCGGGAATCGGCAGCAGCTGGCCGGTTTCAGCGTCGGGCGGCGGGAAGGCGTTCATCCCTCAACACTGCCAGCCCGTGGCGGCATCCTCCATAGGCTCAGGGGGACTTGGCACCGCATGGCCCCATGGGCGAGACCCCTCTCGAACCCACGTTTCAGCAGGCGATGGAGATCACCGCCCAGTGGTTGCAGCTGTGGGAGCACGGTGAACTGAGCGAGGAGGTGCTGGCGGATCGCGTGGCCGAGCTGGTGGCCAGTCGCGATGGAGCCCGTGGCTTCTTTGTGGTCTCGCTGGCGGGTGACGGCCCGCTGCTGGATCGTCTGCCGGACCCGGTGGTGCTGGCCCTGCGCCAGGCGGGAGAGGGTGTGGTGGATCTCATGGCCCGCAACCTGGCGATGAGCACGGCCATGGTCCTGCACCACCAGCGCAGCGGTGATGCGGGCCAGCAGGCCGGTTCCGAGCGGGTGCAGTGGCGATCCACGGAACTGTTGCGGCTGCTGGAGCCGGTGGCCGTGAAGGCGCGGCTGGAAACGCTGTTGGAAGCCGCCACGGCCGGCCGCGGGGACGATGTGGCGTTCCTGGACCGCTGGGGTTACGACGCGGAGCAGAAAGCGGCGATCGCCGATGCGGTGTTGGCGGTCGCCGAAGCGTGAGGGTCTGTTTACGGTGCGATTGGCCGCCGCTGCTGTTGCGTGGAGCTTGCGCCGCGTCTACGCCTCTGGTTGAAGAGCTACCTCTC
>JBEGQE010000193.1:0-3824 GCA_041181145.1 Cyanobacteriota bacterium | reverse complement strand
GGGCTACTTCGAAACCACCGGCTTCGATCGCTGGAACCGCATCTACAGCGAGTCCGACGATGTGAACAAGGTGCAGCGCAACATCCGCATCGGCCACCAGAAGACGGTGGACAACGTGCTGGCCTGGCTGCAGGAGCAGGGCAACCTGGCGGGCCGCAGCTTCTGCGACGCCGGCTGCGGCGTGGGCAGCCTCACCCTGCCGCTGGCCCAGCTGGGGGCCGGCTCGATCGCCGCCTCCGACCTCTCCGAA
Source organism: Cyanobacteriota bacterium (assembly GCA_041181145.1). Taxonomy (GTDB): domain Bacteria; phylum Cyanobacteriota; class Cyanobacteriia; order PCC-6307; family Cyanobiaceae; genus Vulcanococcus. The sequence goes on along the minus strand of JBEGQE010000193.1, from coordinate 3,574 downwards.
GCGATGGTGCAGGAGGCCGAGCGCCGGGCCGGCGAAGCCGGCGTACAGCCCGGGCAGATCAGCTTCCTGGCCTCCGACCTGGAAAGCCTGAGCGGCCGCTACAACACGGTGATCTGCCTGGACGTGTTCATCCACTACCCCCAGCAACCAGCCGAGGAGATGGTGCGCCACCTGGCCTCGCTGGCCGAGCAGCACCTGATCGTGAGCTTCGCCCCCTACACGCCGCTGCTGGCCCTGCTCAAGGGCATCGGCCAGCTGTTTCCGGGCCCCAGCAAGACCACCCGCGCCTACACCCTGCGCGAAGCCGGCATCGTGAAGGCCGCCGAGGCGGCGGGCTTCGTGCTCAAGCGCCGCAGTCTCAACAAGGCCCCCTTCTACTTCTCACGCCTGCTGGCCTTCGAGAAGGCCTGAAGCGAGCGGGGGGCCGCCCTGCAGCAGCGGCGGCAGCGGCGCCTCCAACTCCAGGCAGCCACCATCGGGGCGCAGCAGGCGCAGGCGATGGGCGTGCAGCGCATAGCCGCCCTCACCGGGCAGGGCCCCGGCCTCGGCCCTGCCACCGGCCCGGTAGAGCGGATCCCCCAGCAGGGGAGCCCCGAGGGCAGCGGTGTGGATGCGGATCTGGTGGGGGCGGCCGGTGGCGATCGCCACCGCCACCAGGCAGCTGCCCGGGCGGCGCTCCAGCAGGGTGAGCGTGCTGTGCGCTGACAGGGCCGAGGGATCGTCCGGCGCGGCGGCGCACCAGATCTGGCCGAGACGGCCATGGGCGCGGCGAGCGATCGGGGTGGCCAGCAGCCGGGACTCGCCGATCGCCCAATCGGCCGGCAGGGAGGTGGTGAGGGCCCGATAGAGCTTGTGGCAGCCCACGGGCGACGCAGACGGCGCGGGGGCATCGCAGCGGCCGCTGCTCTCGCGCAGCAGGGCACTCAGCCAGGCGCGGCTGGCGGAGGAGCGGGCACACACCAGCAGCCCCGAGGTGAAGCGCCCGAGGCGGTGCACCGGCCGCGGCCGGCCGGATCCGGCCCAGCCCTCCAGCTGGGCCAGCAGCGTGTGCGCCAGGAAACCGCCGGCGGGCAGCACCGGCAGGCCACTGGGTTTGTTGAGCACCAGCAGATCGCCGTCGTCGAACACGATCGCGCGCTCCTGCAGCACCGGCACGGCGGCCTCCTGCCAGGGGGGCCGATGCCAGGTGAGCCGATCCCCCGGCACCAGGGGCCCATCGGCCCGGAGCCTGCGGCCGTTGCAGCGGATCTCGCCGGCGGCCAGGCGCTCGGCCCACACCGCCTGGTCCGAATGGGGATAGCGACTGGCGTAGAAGGCGAGGGCGCTGGCCGCCGGCTCGCGCACCCGATCGCGGTAGATGTGGCCGGCGTTGAGGGCGGCCGGCTGCCATGGGGCGTCGCCTGCAGCGGCGTCAGCCGAACACGCGGTGGCCGGCGCGCTACTCAACCAGGCCGTGCTCGAGGGCATAGCGCACCAGCTCGGTGCGGCTGGCGGTGCCAGTTTTGGTGAACAGGCGGCTCACGTATTTCTCGACGTTGCGGATCGAGGTTTCCAGCCGGCGGGCGATCTCCTTGTTCATCATTCCCTCGGCCACCAGCTGCAGCACCGACGCCTCACGCGGGGTGAACTCATGGCGGACGGCGCTGGGGGCCTTTCTGGCGCTGCCACCGGTGGCCAGCAGCGAGCGGATCTCGGTGATCTGCTTGGCCATCTGGCCGATGTCGGCATCGGCGAAGCGGGCGGCCTCCGCCAGCAGGCGCTCCTGGCGGCGCACCACGTTGCGCACGCGCGCCACCAGTTCGTCGGGATCGAACGGCTTGGGGATGTAGTCGTCGCAGCCGGCCTGGAAGCCCTCGATGCGATCGGCGGTCATTCCCTTGGCGGTGAGGAAGATCACCGGCGTGCCGCCCAGGCGCTCGTCGTCGCGCAGCTTGCGCAGCAGTCCGTAGCCATCCAGGCGCGGCATCATCACGTCGGAGATCACCACATCGGGCAGGAGCTCCTGGGCCTTGGACCAGCCGTCTTCGCCATCGACGGCGGTGGTGACGGCGAAGCCCTCATCCTCGAGATAGGCCTGCACGGCCGTGCGCAGGCCGGGCTCGTCGTCCACGAGCAACAGCCGGGCCGGAGCCGGCTCGGGCGGTGGCACAGCCGCGGCCGGGTCAACGTCGGCGAGCGGAGAGTCGGGTTCGAGGCTCATGGCCCGCTGAACGGCACGGGGCGGCGGCCGCAATCTATCGAGGGCGGGCGGGAACGACCTGCTCCTGCTCGCGCAGGCGCCCTGAGTACCCCAACTGCCGGGCCAGGGCAGCCAGGGAGGCCGGATCCTTGCCGGCCTGCTCCGGCACGCAGGCCGCCCACCAGATCTGGTGGTCGAGGCGGTTGGCATCGCTGATGGTGCCACCGGGGTTGAGCTCGCGGATCAGCAGATCGCGGCCGCGGCGGGTGAGGCGCATCGGCGCCTCCGGGCTGCAGCGCAGGCTTTCCACCGCCAGCTTCACGCCGCTGGGTTCCTCCAGCCAGACCACGATCGTGCGGGCGCTGGGGTCCGTGGCATCCCGCTTGGCGTCGTAGACGCCGATGGCATGGGGGCCCTCCATCGTCTCCCACTCGCGCAGCAGCACCAGGCCCTCCGGGCGCTGCTCCTGGGGCTTGCGGAAGGGGTTGAGGGGATCGGGCGCCCCGACCGAGGTCTGCGCCGCCGCCGCCAGCGGCAGGGCGAGGCCCGCCAGCAGCGGCACAAGCAGGCCGAGGGCGGCGCGCCGGCGGGCAGGGGCCATCGGGGCAAGCGAACGGAGGTGCTTGCCAGCATGGGCGCACATGAGTGATCCCGTCATCCAGCTCGACCACCAGGCCAGCACCCCCTGCAGGCAGGCGGTGCTCGAGGCGATGGCGCCCTGGTGGCGTGAGCGGGCCGCCAACCCCTCCAGCCGCCTGCACCGGCCGGGGCTACTGGCGGCGGCGGCGGTGGAGCGGGGGCGCGGCCAGATCGCCGCGGGGCTGGGGGTGGAGCCCGAGGCGGTGATCTTCACCAGCGGCGCCACCGAGGCCAACAACCTCGCCCTGAAGGGCCTGGCGGAGGCGGAGCTGGAGGCCGGCGGCGGCCGGCGCCACCTGATCAGCCTGGCCACCGAGCACCGGGCCGTGCTCGATCCGCTGCGCTACCTGGAGCGCCATGGCTTCCGCCTCAGCCTGCTGCCCGTGGGAGACGACGGCCTGCTGGATCCGGCCCGGCTGGAGGCCGCCCTAGGGCCAGACACGCTGGTGGTGAGCGCCATGGCCGCCAACAACGAGATCGGCGTGCTGCAGCCGCTGGCCGCCATCGGCGACCTCTGCCGGCGCCATGGCATCCGCTTCCACTGCGACGCCGCCCAGGCGGTGGGCCACATCCCTCTGGCGCCCCGCGCGCTGGGCATCGACCTGCTCAGCCTCAGCGGCCACAAGCTGGGCGGTCCGCCCGGCGTCGGCGCCCTGCTGCGCTGCGACCCCAGCCTGACCCTGGCGCCCCAGCTGCACGGCGGCGGCCAGGAGCGGGGCCTGCGGGCCGGCTCCCTGCCGGTGCCGCTGATCGTGG
>JBEGQE010000192.1:0-24605 GCA_041181145.1 Cyanobacteriota bacterium | reverse complement strand
GCCTCCCTCGGGCTGGGGCCGGCCCGGCCGCGCTTCGCCGCCGCCGTGGCCGTGGAGGTGGAGGCGCCGGTGCTGGAGCCCGATACGGCCCGCTTCGAATTCGGCCTGGTGCGGCATGGCTTCAGCTGGGCCTTCCCCCGCCAGGACGGCTGGAGCATCGGTGTGGGCACCTTCGTGGGCCGCGAACCCGCCGATGCCGATGCGGTGCTGGCCCAGCTGCTGCCCAGCCTCGGCCTGGCCGCCGATGCCGGCGTGCGCCGGGTCTCGCCGCTGCGGGTGTGGGACGGCCACCATCCGCTGCACGTGCCCGGCGCGGTGGTGGTGGGTGATGCTGCCTCCCTCTGCGATCCCTTCCTGGCGGAGGGGCTCCGGCCGGCCCTGCTCAGCGGGGTGCGCGCCGCCGAGGCGGTGGACCGCAGCCTGGCAGCCCTGCAGCAGGGCGCCATCGGCGATGCGGCTGCGGCCAGCGAGGCCCTGGCCGGCTACAGCGCCACGATGCGCCGCGAGTGGGGCGATTCGATGGCCTGGGGCCGTCGCATCGCCCAGGTGTTCTATCGCGTGCCGAAGGTGGGCTATCAGATCGGCATCAAGCGCCCCACCGCTCCGCAGCGCATCGCCCAGATCCTCTCGGGAGAGATGGGCTACGGGGACATCGCCCAGCGGGTGATCAAACGCCTGCTGTTCCAGCGCGGCTGACGCCCTGATCAGAGCTTGGTGCAGTCCTTGAGCTGGCGCAGGCGCTGATCGATCGAGGCCAGCAGCTCGATCGCGAACATCGGCGATTCCTGAACGGCGAACAGGAACTTCTCGCGGTTCATCACCAGCACCTTCGAGTTCTCGATGGCGCGAGCGTTGCCGTAGCGGCGGTGCTCCGGTGTCACCAGCGCCCCGGCGCCGAACACATCACCGGCCTTGATCACCTCATGGCCGCTCTGCTCGTTCCAGCTGAGTTCCACGCTGCCCTCGAGCAGGCCGAACATGCAGTCGCCGGTCTCGCCGGAGCGGAAGACCAGGTCGCCGGCGGCGACCTGCATCACCTCACCCTTGCTGGCAAGGGCGCGCATGGTGTCGAGGGCGTTCAACGGACGGCGACGGGCGGGTGGATGGGGCCAGTGTGCAGCAAGCGGGTGAAGAGCGGCTTCAGGAGCCGCTCAACGCCAGGGTGGCGCCAAGGCCACCGCGCACATCGGCCGGCAGCAGGCGGCCGTCGTGGTCGGTGTCGAGGGCGTCGAACACCGCATCGCTGCCCAGCCATTCCTCGCGGGTGATGCAGCCGTCGCCATCGAGATCGTTGAGCAGGAAGATTTCCTGGGCGGCGTGCTGGAAGGCGCTGGCTCCCTCCAGTTCGCCGAGGCGGTGGGCCAGCTGGGCCTCGAGGGTCTCGATCGCCTTGCTGAAGCCGCGGATGCCCTCATCGAGCTTCTCGGTGGCCATCGGGTCCTGGGTCATCATCGCCTCGAAGCCGGCGCGATCCAGGTGGATCTGCTGCTCGGTGGGGGCGGGATCGAAGGCGTTGAGGCGGCGCTGGAGGTCGCCCTCGGTGCTGCGCAGCTGATCGAGCAGGGCCGGTGAGATGGTGAGCAGATCGCAGCCCGCCAGCTCGATGATCTCGTCGATGTTGCGGAAGCTGGCGCCCATCACCTCCGTTTTGTAGCCGTAGGTCTTGAAGTAGTTGAAGATCTGGGTCACCGACACCACGCCGGGATCCTCCGGGCCGGGATAGCTGTCGCGGCCGGTGTGCTTCTTGTACCAGTCGAGGATGCGCCCCACGAAGGGGGAGATCAGGGTGACGCCGGCCTCGGCCGCGGCCACCGCCTGGGCGAAGCTGAACAGCAGGGTGAGGTTGCAGTGGATGCCTTCCTTCTCCAGCACCTCTGCGGCCTTGATGCCCTCCCAGGTGGAGGCCACCTTGATCAGCACCCGATCGCGGCTGATGCCAGCCTGGCGGTAGAGGCCGATCAGCTTGCGGGCCTTGGTGATCGTGGCCTCGGTGTCGAAGCTGAGGCGGGCATCCACTTCGGTGGACACGCGTCCCGGCACGATCTTCAGGATCTCGCGGCCGAAGATCACGCAGATCTCATCGAGGGCCTCGCGCACCACCTCCTCGGCCGGTGCACCGGAGCCGCACACATCGCGCGATTCCTTCAGGGCGCTGTCGATCAGGCTCTGGTAGGTGGGGATCTGGGCCGCCGCCAGGATCAGCGAGGGGTTGGTGGTGGCGTCGCGGGGCGTGAACTGGCGGATGGCGTCGATATCGCCGGTGTCGGCGACGACCACGGTCATCGCCGCCAGTTGATCGAGCAGATTGGCCATTCAGGGCCCCGCAGGTGGGCTCAAGTTAGCCAGGCGCTTCCCTTCCAGAACCCTCTGTCACCAACCGGTTATCAGGCGCGGGCCTGCTTGCGGACCGGCAGCGTCGGCGGGATCTTCTCGATCACCAGCAGCGCCTCGATGATCTGGCGCGCCACCGGCACCGCCACCGTGGAGCCATAGGCGTTGCCGCCCTTGGGTTCATCCACCACCACCAGCACCACGTAGCGCGGATCGTTGATCGGCAGATGGGCCACGAAGCTGGTGATGCGGGCGCCGGGGATGTAGACGCCGTTCTCCGCCTTCTGGGCGGTGCCGGTCTTGCCGCCGATGCGATGGCCGGGGATGGCGGTTCCCTTGCCGCTGCCGGTCTGCACCACGGTCTCCATCCAGTTGAGCACCGTCTGGGCGATCTCCGGTTTGAGCAGCTGCACGCCGGAGGCGGGCGGCGGCGGCGCCAGATCGTCGCCGGAACGCAGGCCGCGGGTGATGTGCGGGCTCACCAGACGGCCGCCGTTGGCCAGCATCGCGTGCAGCTGCACCAGCTTCAGCGGGGTGAGGTTGAACCCCTGGCCGAAGGCGGCGGTGGCCGGTTCGATCGGCTGGGTGCGGAAGGTCTCCAGGGATTTGAGCTGGCCGGCCTGGGCGCCGGGTAGGTCGGTGTCCGGCGTGGCGTCGATGCCCAGGGTGTGCAGCCAGTGCCAGAACTTCTCCGGCTTGACGCGGCGCATCGCCTGCACCATCCCCACGTTGCTCGACACCTGCAACACCGTGGGGAAATCAATCACGCCGTTGCCCTTGCGGTCGTGGTTGAAGATCGGCCAGCCGCCGATCGTGAGCTGGCCGGTGTCGTTCACCTTGCCCGCCGGATCGATCGCGTTCTCCTGCAGGGCGATCGCCAGGTTGATCGGCTTGAAGGTGGATCCCGGTTCGTACAGGTCCTGCACCGACCATTCGCGGAACAGCCCCGGCTTGTAGTTCCAGAACTTGTTGGGGTCGTAGGTGGGTGTGGAGGCCAGGGCGAGAAGCTCGCCGTTGCGCACATCCATCACGATCGCCACGCCCCGCTTGGCGTTCCACTGCTTGACCTGCTTGCTCAGGGCCAGCTGGGCCACCTGTTGCAGGCGCGCATCAAGGGTGAGCTGCAGGCGCAGGTCGTCGCCGTAGATCACGCCGGCGCGGAGGCCATCGGGCAGGGGAGTGCCATCGGCGCCGCGGCGCATGCTGCGCGTGGCCTCGTGGCGGCGCAGGTCGGTGTCGCGGCTCTGCTCCAGGCCGGCCTGGGGCACGCGCTCCAGGTTGAGGAAGCCCACCACGTTGGCGAACAGCCCCCCCTGGGGGTAGGCCCGCTGGGGATAGGGCTCGAGATCGAGGCCGCTGATGCCGAGGTTGCGGACCCGCTGGGCGGTTTCGGGGTCGAGATCGGTGGCCAGCTTCACCCCCGATTTGCGGCCCTCCATGGCCCGCACCAGATCGGCCATCGGCAGGGCCAGCACCGAGGAGAGGTGGCGGGCCACATCCAGCGGTGGCCGCAGCCGACCGATGTCGTCGCCGGGGAAGGCGAAGTAGCGCGGGTGGGCCCAGAGGGTGAAGCGCTCCTCATCGAGGGCCACCAGTCGCCCCTGGCGATCCACGATCGTGCGGCGCTTGCCGATCGGGGTGATCGTCTGGGTCTGCACGGCGCGGGCGCGCTGCAGCAGTTCGCGCCCCTGGATCACCTGCACCCAGGCCAGGCGTAGGGCCAGGCCGCTCAGACCGGTGGCCAGGAGCGCGTACACCAGCCACAGGCGAGCGGCGGGCACCGGCGCGAAGGACACCACCGGGCGTGCTCCACCCCGGCCGGGGTGGGCGATCGGCCGCGGCCGGCGGTCCTGAACGCCGTTCACCATCAGTAGCCCGCCGTGATCCGGCGGGGGTTCACCTGCGCCAGCAGGCCGGAGAAATTCCCAGCCGCCGGGGTGGGGGCCGGCGGATTCACGTAGATCAGCTTCTCGCTGCTGGTGGGTTGCAGCAGCGCCGGCTTGCGGGTCATTGCCAGGTGGTGCTGCTCGAGCACGGCCGTGGATTCCTGCAGGCGGTGCTCCAGGCGTTGGGCGGTTTCCAGCTTCTGGAAGTTCTGGGTCCACTGACCCTGCCAGTGCAGGGTGAGGGCACTGAGACCGAGCACCGCCAGGCCGAGGCCGGCCAGGGTGCCATCACTGATGCGATGCAGGCTGGCCAGCCAGGGGGATTGGCGATCGATCCGTCGAGCGGAGAGCGAGCCCTGGATCAGCTGCAGCGGCCGGCGGACCGGATTCCGCTGCCGCTGGGCAGTCTGGGGAACCGGAACGGCAACCACGGGCATCGATCGGAACTGCGCAAGTGAACCACGCCGCCGCAGGGCCAGCAAGGCCGGTGCTGGTTCCCGCGTCGCGGGCTGTCACAACGGTGTGTGGCGCCCGTGATTCAGCTGCCCAGCAGCACGAGATTGGTGAAGGTGAGTCCGTTCCAGAGGGCGTGCATCAACACGCAGCTGCCCAGCCGGCCGCCGCTCCAGCGCAGCCAGCCCAGCCCGAGGCCGAGCATGAACAGGGGCGGCAGTTCGCCGAGGCTGAGGTGGGCCACCGCAAACACCGCGGCGCTGACCAGCACCCCCCAGCCGGCCCCCAGCTCACGGGCGGCCACCGGCAGCAGCACGCCACGGAAGATCGTTTCCTCGAACAGCGGCGCCAGCACCACGGCGGTGATGCCGAAGCAGGCCAGGGCCGCTGGGTCGTGGCTGCGCAGCACCAGATCGAGCAGCGGATTGCTGCCGCCGGGGTCCCCCCAGATCTGTCCCTGCAGCCACCCCACCAGGCTCACCAGGGGCAGCACCATCAGCAGCAGGCGCAGGGCCGGCCGCAGCGCGGCCATCAGTGGGCGCCAGCGGAACAGCAGCCAGCCCTCGGCGGGGCGCGCCCCCAGGCCCGCCAGCATCAGCGCCAGGATCAGCAGTGGCCCGGCCATCAGCGCCAGGTAAAGCACCACCACCGAAATCCCCTCCCGCAGCGGACTGGTGATCGCCAGCCCCTCGAGAACGGCCTGCAGCAGGGGGGCCACCAGCAGGGGCGTCAGCAGCTCGCCCAGCACCACGAACCCGCCGGCGATCAGCAGCACCGCATCCAGGCCACTGAGGGGCGGGCCCTCCACGGCGGGCGGCCGCGGCAGCCGCCGGCGCCACAGCAGCCACAGCTCCCGCAACAGCAGGCCGACGCCCAGCAGCAGCACCAGGGCCGGCAGCAGCGTCACGGCCAGCAGCTGGCCCATGGCCCGGCGTCCGGCGCTGGCGGCGCTGGCGGCGCAGGCCTGGGCGTCGGTTCCGCTGCGCGCTTCACACATCAGCAGCCGCAGCAAGGGCCGTTGGGCGGCCGCATCGCGGAGCTCCGGGCTGTCGTCGGCGGGCAGGGCGCTGCGCAGGGTCTCGGCTTCGCTGGTGCGGCCCAGCCGCTGCAGCAACAGCACCCGCTCCAGCTGCAGCTCCAGCGGTGCGGGCTTGCCGTCTTCGGCGCGCGACTGGATCTGCGCGGCGAGGGCTTCCTCCAAGGCCCGGGCCGGATCGCGGCCCGCCAGCAGGGGCCGCAGCGCGGCGGGCAGCTGCGGCTCGGCCAGCACCGCCAGCTCCAGCTGGCGCAGGTTCAGATCACCGCCCACGGAGGGGCGGTTCAGGCTGTCCACCAGGCCGTTGAGCCACAGCAGCAGGCTCAGGGCCAGGCTCACCAGGGCCAGCCCTACCTTCCAGCCCGGAGGCCGGCCGCCACCGGGGCGGCCTCCGTTCAGCGCCTGCGTCAGCGCGCGGGGGATGGGGCGTTCAAGGGGGTCGCGTTCAAGGGAGGGGCCGTCGGGGCCGTTGCCTGCTGTCACGGTGCCGCCGGCCCCTGGGTGCATGGGTTCGTCGCATTCTGATCAGCCGACCAGCCCGGGCGGTTCTCCCCCCGCCCGGCCGGTGCCGGGGCCTTCAGCCCCCTCCCATACGATGAAGAATCGTGTGAGGTGCGCCCGTGTCCCTGCGGATCCTGCTCGTTCGCCACGGGCTGAGCAGCTTCAACCTGGAGCACCGCATCCAGGGTCGCGACGATCTCTCCAGCCTCAGCGAGGAGGGGCTGCGCCAGGCCGAGGCCACCGGTGCCGCCCTGCGCGACCTGTCGATCGACGCGGCCTACGCCTCGCCGCTGCGCCGCGCCTACGACACGGCCACCACCCTTCTGGCGGCCCATGGCGGTGGCCTCACCCCCCAGCGCGACGACGATCTGCTGGAGGTGGACCTCGCCCCCTGGAGCGGCCTGCTCGGCACCGAGGTGCGCGAGCGCTTCCCCCATGAGCACCGGATCTGGCATCACCATCCCGAGCAGCTGGAGCTGGACCGGGCCGATGGCAGCCGTTATGCGCCGATTCCCGAGCTGATGGAGCAGGCCGGCCGCTTCGCCGCCCGGCTGCTGGCCGCCCACGACCCCTCCGCCCCCGGCTCCCGCACGGTGCTGGTGGTGGGGCACAACGCCATCCTGCGCTGCCTGCTGCTCAGCCTGCTGGGCCTGCCGGCCTCCGGCTTCCGCCGCCTGCGGCTCGACAACGCCTCCCTCTCGGTGCTCAACCTCAGCCCCTCCGAGCGCGGCGGCGTGGCGGTGCAGATCGAATCCCTCAACGGCACCAGCCACCTCCATCCGCAGGTGTGTGCCAGCACCCTGCCGGCCAAGGGCCCCGGCCCGCGCCTGCTGCTGGTGCGCCACGGCGAAACCGACTGGAACCGCCAGGGCCGCTTCCAGGGCCAGATCGATATCCCGCTGAACAGCAACGGCCGGGCCCAGGCCGATGCCGCCGGCGACTATCTGCAGCGGCTGAGCTTCGATCGTGCCTACACCAGCTCGATGGCCCGTCCGCGCCAGACCGCCGAAGGCATCCTCAAGCACCATCCCGGTGTGCCGCTCACCAGCGTTCCCCATCTGGTGGAGATCGGCCACGGTGAGTGGGAGGGGTGCCTCGAGGAGGAGATCGCCGATCAGTGGGCCCAGCTGCTGGCCGACTGGAAGCGTGCCCCCGAAACCGTGCAGATGCCGGGCGGCGAGACGATCCACGATGTGTGGGAGCGTTCGCTCGAGGGCTGGAACCGCATCGCGGCCAGCCTCGACGCCGAGGAAACGGCCCTGGTGGTGGCGCACGACGCTGTGAACAAGACGATCCTCTGCGCCCTGCTCGGCCTTAGCCCGGCCGACATCTGGGCCGTGAAGCAGGGCAACGGTGGTGTCACCGTGATCGACTACCCGCACGGTCCCGACCAGCCGCCGGTGGTGGTCTGCCTGAACCAGACGGCCCATCTTGGGGGCGTGCTTGATCGCACCGCCGCAGGCGCTCTCTGAACCCGCCGCAGGCGGCCTCTGACTTTCCCCCTCCGATGCGCAGCAGGTATCTGCAGCAGGTGTCCCTGCTGAGTGGGCCGGGCCAGGAGCCGGCCCCCGCCGATGTGCTGCTGGAGGACGGGGCGATCGCCGCCCTCGGTCCGGAGGCCACCGCCCGGGCCACGGCCCTCGGCCTGGAGCCGCTGCAGGCCGGTGGCTGGCTGCTGGCCCCAGCCCTGGTGGACCCCCACTCGCAGCTGGAGGATCCCCACACCGGCCTCGCCGAAACCCAGGCCTCCCTGGAGCGCGCCGCCAGCGCCGCCGGTTACGGCACCGTGGCGCTGCTGCCGCAGGCCCGCCCCTGGCGCGACAGCCCGGCTTCCCTCAGCCTGCCGGCGGCGGCCAGCGGCCTACGCCTGCTGCCCTGGGGCAGCCTCAGCCGCGGCGGTGCCGGCCAGGAGCTGGCGCCCCACGCCGATCAGCTGGCGGCCGGTGCGATCGGCCTGGCGGAAGGTCCGGCCATCCCCCCCCTGCCCCTGTTGGAGCGGGCCCTCAGCCTGGGGGAGATGGGCGAGGCGCCGCTGCTGCTGGCCCCCCGCGATCCCTCCCTCAGCCAGCAGGGCTTCGTGCGCGCCGGCGTGGAGGCCCTGCGGGCCGGCTGGCCCGCCGACCCCGCCATCAGTGAGACCCTGCCCCTGCAGGCCCTGCTCGCCCTGCATCAGCTGCACCCCTCCCGCCGGCTGCAGCTGATGAACCTGTCCACGGCCGAGGCCGTCGCCCAGCTCTCGGCCCTGCCGGCCCAGGACCGCCCCGGCGCCACGGTGTGCTGGTGGCATCTGCTGGCCGACAGCGGCAGCCTCGATCCCACCGCCGAGGGCTGGCGGCTCGAGCCGCCCCTGGGGGGCCCGGCCGACCGCCGTGCCCTGCGCGAGGCCCTGGCGGCCGGCGTGCTCACCGCGGTAGCGGTGCACCACCAGGCCCTTGATCCGGAGGAGCAGCTGCTGCCCCTCGATCAGCGCAAGCCCGGCGTGGCCGGCCATCGCTTCGTGCTGCCCAGCCTGTGGCAGGAGCTGGTGGTGCAGGCGGGCTGGAGCGTGTCGCAGCTCTGGCAGGTGCTGTGTTTCGGGCCGGCGGCCCTGCTGGGCCTCACTCCACCAGCCCTGGCCAGGGGCAGCCGCGACTGGCTGCTGTTCGATCCCCAGCGGCGCTGGCAGCCCAGCGGTGATGCCTGGGCGCCGCTGGCGGCCAACCAGCCCCTGGTCGGCACCGAGCTGTGCGGCCAGGTGATCGCCGCGGGCCTCAGCCCGGAGCTCTGGCGGGGGCCTGCGGCCTAGGCGCCGGCAGGGGGTCCGGGCTGCGCAGCTCGCCGGCGGTGCCCAGGGGCCAGAAGCGCCAGAAGGCGCGGCCGATGATCTCGCTCTCCGGCAGGAAGGCCCCACCGGGCCAGAAGCGGCCATCCCAGCTGTTGGCGCGGTTGTCGCCCAGGGTGAGCACGTGCTTCGGGGGCACCACGGCGTTCAGGGGCCGGCAGGGGCCCATGCCCAGGGCATCCACCGGGCAGTAGTTCTGCACGTACGGCTCGTCGAGCCGGCGGCCGTTCACACTCACCTCGCCGCGGGGGTTGACCACCACGCGATCGCCGGCGACGGCCACCACACGCTTGATGTAGGCGTCACAGGCCGGGGCCTGCAGCCCGGGCAGGGCATTCACCAGCGGCAGATTCACCAGCAGGCAGCGCAGCGGCCCGGCTTCGTGGTCCGCCTTCAGCACCGGATCGAAGTGGTGCGGCGCGTGGAACACCACGATCTCGCCGCGGCGCGGCGGCCGCTGGCGGTAGCTCAGCTTCTCCACCAGCAGCCGGTCCTGGATCTGCAGCCCCGGCAGCATCGATCCTGAGGGGATGTAGCGGGCCTCGAGAATGAACTGGCGCACCCCCAGGGCCACGCCAAGGGTGATCAGCACGCCGCGCCAGAAGGTCCAGGGGCTCTCGTGGTTGGCGCTGCTGGCGCGGCTGGTTTCGGACCGGCTGACGCCTGGGGTGTCCTGACCCTCGGTGGATGGATCGTGGAGTGACGGATCGTGCTGGGGCAAGGGCAGGCGCTGTCTGCGGCGCGCAAAGAGGGGAAGATTAGGCCGCTTCCGCCGGCTGCGCGCCATGGTCCGTCCCCGTTGGTTGTCGGCCCAGAAGGTGTCGGCGCCGCGGTTCTGGCGCCACTGGGACCGTGCCGTGGCCCTCTGGGCCGGTGTGAACCTGCTGTGGGTGGCGTTCGACATCACCTACGTGCCGCTGCGCACCTTCTGGCTGCAGCGCAACCTCACGCCGCTGCCACAGGTGCCGCTGGTGGTGCCGCTCACGGTCCTGCCGGACATCACCCCGCTCTACGACCCGCTGAAGGGCATCGAGCCGCACCGCGAAACCCAGGCCTGGCTGGCCGGTTTCACGCGGCTGGACCAGGCACTGCTGCGGGGTGAGCCCGAGCCGGTGCTGGCGCCGCTGCGCCGCCGCCAGCTGGAGCTCACGGTGCAGATGATCAATGAGAACCCGTTCGCCGCCTCCGGCAACAGCGGCACGCTCGAGAAGCTGAAGAACCGCCTGCGTCAACGGGCCGGCCTCGATTCGGCCAAGCAGGCGGCGGATCGGCTGCTCTCCGATCCCTGGCTGGCCCAGCGCGGCTGGGCGGAGGAGCGGCGCTTCTGGCAGCAGCAGGTGCTGCCGCTGGTGGCCACCAGCTACTGGCGCTCGATCGATGAGAACGGCCGCCCCACCGACCACTTCTGGCGGTTCGACCTGCTGCTGTTCCAGAGCGTTTTCGCCTTCGACATCCTGCTGCGGGTGCTGCGTCTGCGCCGCCGCTTCCCGGCCCTGAGCTGGCGTGATGCGCTGCTGCGCCGCTGGATCGACCTGCCCCTGCTGCTGCCCTTCTGGCGCTGGCTGCGGCTGGCACCGGTGGTGGAGCGGTTGAGCAGCGCCGGCCTGATCAACGTGGAGCCGGTGCGGGCCGCCGTGAGCCGGGTGGTGGTGGCCCTGCTGGCGTTGGAGCTGTTCGAGGTGCTGGCCCTGCAGCTGGTGGATGGCACCCAGTCGCTGGTGCGCTCCCCCCAGTGGCCGCGCTGGATCCGCAGCCTGCGCAGCCACCAGAGCGTGGCCTTGGGCGAGCAGCAGGAGCTGGTGGATCTGGTCCGGCTGTGGGGGCCGCTGCTGCTGGGTCAGGTGGCGCCGCGGCTGTCGCCGGAGCTGCAGCAGCTGCTCGGCCATGCCCTGCAGCAGAGCCTGCGCGAGATCCCCGGCGGTGCGGTGGTGCCAGCGGCCCTCAGCCGCCAGCTGGCGGCCGGCATGGTGGAGAGCCTCGTGGATCTTTCGCGCGGCACGGCCGATCGCCTCGCCCAGAGCGATGCCCGCCAGGTGGAGCTGCTGCAGGGCATCGGCGATCGCTTCTGGGAGGAGCTGGCCAGTGCCCTGGAGCGGGGCAGCACGCTGGAGCGCAGCCAGCTGCTGCTGTGCACGCTGCTGCAGCAGCTCAAGCGCAACTACCTGGCCCAGATGAACCGGGCCGGCATCGATGCGCTGATGGATGAACTCGACGACCTGGCCGCCCCTACGCCGCCGTCAGGGCCGCTGCCCACTCGTCCGGCTTGAAGCCCACCAGGGCGGCGCCGGCGGCGGTGATCGCGAACGGGCGTTTGATCAGCTTGCCGTCGGCCGCCAGGGCGGCCAGGGCCTGGCCGTCATCGAGGGCGGCCACGGCGGCGGCCCCGAGGGCGCGGTAGCTCTGGCCGCTGGTGTTGAACAGGCGTTTGCGGCCAAGGCTGTCGAAGGCCTGGCGCAGCTCATCCAGCGAGGGCGGGGTCCGGGTGATGTCCAGCAGCTCCAGGGTTCCCCGCTCAACAGAAAAGCCCTGCTGGTCGAGCCATTGCAGGGCTTTGCGGCAGGTGCCGCAGGCGGGGTAGCTGTAGACGCGCAGGGGCGTGGCGCTCAAGGGGCGACGCTCACTTGCCGAGCAGGGACTTGATCGCACCCACCAGGCTGTTGGAGCCGGCGCCGACGCCGCCCTGGGGACGGGTGCGGACGGTCACGTCGCCGTTGACGCTGGTGCGGCAGCTGAGGCGGTAGTTGGCGGGACGATCGGCCAGGTACACCTGCTCCACATCACTGCGGGGGGAGAGGTTCTGCATGCCCTCGACCACCTCCACCACACAGGTGCCGCACTGGCCCACGCCACCGCAGTTGTTGAGATTGTTCAGGCCCTTGTAAGGGTTGATGCCGGCATCCAGGGCCGCCTTGCGCAGGTTCGCGCCCTCGATGCAACCGACCTGCTGGCCTTCCTGTTCGAAACGGATGGTGGGCACGGTCGGACGGGGGATCTTCGGCGCCGACAAACTTACCTGCCCGGCGGCGATTTCTGGCACCTGCCGCCGGGGCTGACACGGAATGCAGCGTGCTCGCCCTGCCTAGCATTCGTCCATCAGCCCTGCGCGCGAGACCTCAGCCGTGAATGCAGCCGTACCTGCAGCCTCCTCGGCAGCCTCCTCTGCAGCCTCCTCGGCAGACGGATACGACCGCATCCAGAGCCAGGTGATCCCCGGTTACGGCAGCCTGGCCCGTCTGGCGGTGGCCCTGCTGGCGGCTTCACCCCTGGCCCAGTCCGCCGATGCCGAGGTGCTGGTGGCCGGCTGCGGCACCGGCTCGGAGCTGCTCGAGGCGGTGGCCCAGCGGCCCCAGTGGCGGCTCACCGCCCTCGACCCCAGTGCGGCGATGCTGGCAGAGGCCCGCCAGAAGCTGGGCGATGGTGCCTCGATCCAGTGGCTGCAGACCACGGTGGAATCCCTGCTCGACCAGCCGGGCCAGGAGGGCCGCTATGCCGGCGCCCTGGCGGTGCTGGTGCTCCAGTCGCTGCCGGACGACGGCAGCAAGCTGGCCTTCCTCAGCGCCTTGGCCCGCGCCCTGCGCCCCGGTGCCCAGTTGGTGCTGGTGGACCTGATGCAGACCTCCCTCCCCTCCCTGGAGGGGCAGATCGCAGCGGCCTGGGCCGGTTTCCAGCGGGCCAGCGGCCTGGCGAGCGCCGGCGATTCCGGGCTTGAGCAGCTCAGCGAGGGGCTGCATCCGATCGGCCTGGCCCGGCTCACCAGCCTGGTGAACGCCGCCGGCTTCGGCGATCCGGCGCGGGTGTTCCAGGCCCTGGGCTTCGAAGGCTTCCTGCTGCAGCGCCGCAGCTGAGGGCTCAGGCCCCGGCGGCCGCGGCGATGCAGCGCTCGAGCAGGGCCGGCACGGCCTCGGCATCACGCCAGCCCTCGATCTCCACCACCCGGCCCTCCATGCTCTTGTAGGTGCGGAAGAATTCCGCCACCTCCTCGAGCTGGCTGGGGGCGATCTGGCGGATGCTGCGGATGCCGTTCTGGCGGGGGTCCGCCGTGGGGACACACAGCAGCTTGCCGTCGTGGGCGCCGCAGTCCACCATCTCGAGAATGCCGATCGGGCGGGCGGTGATCAGGCAGCCGGCAAAGGTGGGCTCCTGCATGATCACCATCGCGTCGAGGGGAGCGCCGTCCTCCGCCAGGGTGTTGGGCACGAAGCCGTAGTCGAACGGGTAGCGCACGGAGGAATGCAGTACCCGGTCGAGCACCATCAGGCCGGCCTCGGCGTTGTACTCGTATTTATTGCTGCTGCCGGCTGGGATCTCCACCACCAGGTTCACCAGGCCGGCCGCTGGCGAGGCCTGCAGGCTGCGCAAGTCCATGGGGTTGGTGGGGGTGGAGCTCCGGAGCGGCCAGGAGGGGACCGGCTGGACGGCTGCCGAGCACGCTGGCCAAGGGGAGGGCCAGGGTGAGGACGGCAATCAAGGCCCCCAGCAGGGGCGCAGCCGAGTGATACAGGCTGATCCGACTGTAGGAATCGTCGGCGCCGTCGTCGTCGGGGGCACTGCCGCGGGGCGTGGATCGAGCGATGGTGGCCTGCACCTGCAGGGGGCTCTCAACCAGGGTCGATCCGCGGGTTCGGGGAGGGGGGTCGTCGTCCAAAGCGGAGGGTCGCTGGCAGTCAGTCTGACGGAAGGCCGATCGTGATCAGGGGATCAGGCGGCCGGGCGGGCCTGGTCGTGCTGCTCGCGCCGGGCGTCGAGGGTGGTGGGCTGGCTGTCGCTGCTTGCCAGCAGGCTGCGGATCGTGCGCAGCTCCTCGAGGATCGCCCCCAGCAGCTGCTGGGTGGCGGTGGAGGGGGAATTCAGCACCTCCACGGTCACTTCCTTGATCCGCAGCACGTCGCGGGCGAAGCGCGCCACCTCGTTCGGGTGGAACATCAGCGGCTCCTTCTGGTCGCTGCGGTACTCGGGGTTGAGCTTGCGCGGGTTGAAGGGGGGGTTGAGGTTGCGGGGATCGGTGTTGCAATAGCGGTACACCGAGGCACGGGAGCGGTTCAGCGAACGCTGCACCTCCTCGATGCCGATCAGGTTCTCGGCGCTCTCCGAGGAGTTGGCGGCGGCCTCGGCCGCTGAGCCGGCGGGGCTGATCAGGCTGCCGCTGGCTGAATTCACGGGGCTGGTGGAGGCGAGGGAGGGGGCACCGGCTGGACCGACAGAACCCACGACTCCCATTCCTGTAACCACTGAATGGGGAGCCATTGAGACGTTGGTGCGACAGCCTGGACTTGGCTCGGAAACTAGCAGAGTTTCCGCTCGCCAACTGGAAATTTTCCTTGTTTTTCGCCCCGCTTGTGGCGCTTCCTGAAGCGGTTGGGGGCTCGGTGGTAGCTTCCCGCTTCACCCTGCCCCACGGATCCCATGCGCGTCTCCCGCCTGATGCTGGTGACGCTCCGGGACGACCCGGCTGAGGCCGAGATCCCCTCCCACAAGCTGCTGCTGCGCGCCGGCTACATCCGCCGGGTGGGCAGCGGCATCTACGCCTACCTGCCGCTGCTCTGGCGCGTGCTGCAGAAAATCTCGGCGATCGTCCGCGAGGAGCTCAACAGCACTGGCGCCCTGGAAACGCTCCTGCCCCAGCTGCAGCCCGCCGAGCTCTGGCAGCGCAGCGGCCGCTGGGCCGGCTACACCGCCGGCGAGGGGATCATGTTCCACCTGGAGGATCGCCAGGGCCGCGAGCTGGGCCTCGGCCCCACCCATGAAGAGGTGATCACCGCCCTGGCGGCCGATCTGCTGCGCTCCTACCGGCAGCTGCCGGTGAACCTCTATCAGATCCAGACCAAATTCCGCGACGAGATCCGGCCGCGCTTCGGCCTGATGCGGGGGCGTGAATTCATCATGAAGGACGCCTATTCCTTCCACGCCGATGAGGCCTGCCTCAAGCAGACCTATGCGGCCATGGATCAGGCCTATCGCCGCATCTTCAGCCGCTGTGGCCTGCGGGCCGTGGCCGTGGAGGCTGACAGCGGCGCCATCGGCGGCTCCGCCAGCCAGGAGTTCATGGTCACCGCCGAGGCCGGAGAGGACCTGATCCTCGCCAGCACCGACGGCCGCTACGCCGCCAACCAGGAGCGCGCCGTCTCCCTGCCGGCCGAGGCCAAGGCCCTGACCGGGGGCGTGCGTGCCGCCGGGGCCGGCGAGCCGCTGGCCACCCCTGGGCAGACCGCCATCGAGGAGCTCTGCAGCGCCCACGGTTTCGAGCCCAGCCACACCGTGAAGGTGCTGCTGCTGCTGGCCCGCTTCGAGGACGGCGCCCAGCTGCCGCTGCTGGTGAGCCTGCGCGGCGACCAGCAGCTCAACGAGGTGAAGCTGGCCAATGCCGTGACGGCCCGCTGCGCCGCCGACCACGGCACGCTGCTGGAGGTGGCGCCGCTCACCGCCGAGGCCGCCGCCAAGGAGGGTCTGGCCCCGATTCCCTTCGGCTTCATGGGCCCCCACCTGGCCGATGCGGTGCTGGCCGGCGCCCGCAGCTGGCAGCCCCGCTTCCTGCGCCTGGCCGATGCCACCGCCACGGAGCTCGAGACCTTCGTGTGCGGTGCCAACGCGATCGATACCCACCTGGTGGGGGCCGCCTGGGGCCCGGGCCTCTGCCCAGCCCCCGAGAGCCTGGATCTGCGCGCGGCCCAGCCGGGGGACCGCTGCCAGCACGATCCCAGTCAGCGGCTGGAGGCCAGCCGCGGCATCGAGGTGGGCCATATCTTCCAGCTCGGTCGCAAATATTCCGCCGCCCTCGAGGCCACCTTCACCACCGAGGCGGGGGTGGACGAACCCCTGTGGATGGGCTGCTACGGCATCGGTGTCTCCCGCCTGGCCCAGGCGGCCGTGGAGCAGCACCACGACGGCAACGGCATCTGCTGGCCCACCGCCATCGCCCCCTACGAGGTGATCGTGGTGATCGCCAACGCCGCCGAGGAGGCCCAGCGTCAGCTGGCTGAGCAGCTGTATGCAGAGCTGCAGGCCGCCGGGATCGACGCCCTGCTGGATGACCGCAGCGAGCGGGCCGGTGTGAAGTTCAAGGACGCCGATCTGCTGGGCATCCCCTGGCGGGTGGTGGTGGGCCGCGGTGCCGCCGATGGTCAGGTGGAGCTGGTGCAGCGGGCCGGCGGTGCCAAGCGCGATCTGGCGGCGGCGGAGCTGTTGGAGCAGCTGCAGCCTCAGATCGTGGCGGAGCGGGCCGGCTTGCTCGGCTGAGCACCCGTGTGAGGCGCCGGCGCGGGTTCCCTGCGGGTCAGGTCCTGAGCCTGCCCCTAGGATCCGCGCACCTTTGCACGAAGCCGATGGCTGCCGGATGGCGTCGTCTGCAGGCAGCCGTGGTGGCCGTCTGTCTCTGTCTGTCCCTGCTGCTCACGGCCTGCTCCGGCAGCGGCGGCCCCCTCACCGGCAACTACGTGGAGGACACGGTCGCCACCGCCGACACCCTGCTGGCCACCATCGCCCTACCGGCGGACGACCCGGGGCGCGCCGAGGCCGAGACCCAGGCCCGCGCCCTGATCAACGGCTACATGGCCCGTTACCGGCCCCAGCGCCAAGTGAATGGCCTGGCCTCGTTCACCACGATGCAGACCGCCCTCAACTCCCTGGCCGGTCACTACGCCAACTACCCCAACCGCCCGGTGCCTGACGCCCTGCGCGACCGCCTGAGCAAGGAGCTCAAGAAGGCCGAGACCGGCGTGACCCGCGGCGCCTGATCCCGGCGCTCAGCCAACCCTTCAGCGGCCCCCTCGGGGGCCGCTTTTTTGATGGTGGCCCGAGATCTTTGACGACGGGACACCCGATCTGAGATCCTCTTTGTTTGTGCTCAGAAGCGGCTGCGGGCCGCTGTGTCCTTGGCCAACGTCGTCGTCATCGGTGCGCAGTGGGGTGACGAGGGGAAGGGCAAGATCACCGATCTGTTGAGTCGCTCCGCCGATGTGGTGGTGCGTTATCAGGGTGGTGTGAACGCCGGTCACACCATCGTGGTGGACGAGAAGGTGCTGAAGCTGCACCTGATCCCCTCCGGCATCCTTTACCCCGACACGGTCTGTCTGATCGGTTCCGGCACCGTGGTGGACCCGAAGGTGATGATCGGCGAGCTCGACATGCTCGCCGAGAACGACATCGGCGTGGAGGGCCTGCAGCTGGCCTCCACCGCCCATGTGACGATGCCGTACCACCGCCTGCTGGATCAGGCGATGGAGCAGCGCCGCGGCGACCGGCGCATCGGCACCACTGGCCGGGGCATCGGCCCCACCTATGCGGACAAGTCCGAGCGCAACGGCATCCGCATCATCGACATCCTCGATGAGGGCCGCCTGCGCGATCGCCTCGCCGGCGTGCTCGCTGACAAGAACGAGATCCTGCAGAAGCTCTACGGCCTCGAACCGCTCGATTTCGAGGCGGTGGTCGCCGAGTACGTGGCCTACGGCCAGCGCCTGGCACCGCACGTGGTGGACTGCACCCGTGCCATCCACCAGGCCGCCCGCGCCCGCAAGAACATCCTGTTCGAGGGGGCCCAGGGCACCCTGCTCGACCTCGACCACGGCACGTACCCCTACGTCACCTCCTCCAACCCGGTGAGCGGCGGCGCCTGCATCGGCGCCGGGGTGGGCCCCACCCTGATCGATCGGGTGATCGGCGTGGCCAAGGCCTACACCACCCGCGTGGGGGAGGGTCCCTTCCCCACCGAGCTGGAGGGCAGCCTCAACGATCACCTCTGCGACCGCGGCGGTGAGTACGGCACCACCACCGGCCGCCGCCGCCGCTGCGGCTGGTTCGATGGCGTGATCGGCCGCTACGCGGTGGAGGTGAACGGCCTCGACTGCCTGGCGATCACCAAGCTGGACGTGCTCGATGAGCTCGATGAGATCCAGGTGTGTGTGGCCTATGAGCTCGACGGCCGCCGCATCGAGCATTTCCCCAGCTCCGCTGAGGACTTCGCCCGCTGCCAGCCGATCTTCGAAACCCTGCCCGGCTGGCAGACCTCCACGGCCGACTGCCGCGCCCTCGAGGATCTGCCCCCCACCGCCATGAGCTATCTGCGCTTCCTGGCCGATCTGATGGAGGTGCCGATCGCGATCGTGTCGCTCGGTGCCGACCGCGACCAGACGATCGTGGTCGAAGACCCGATCCACGGCCCCAAGCGCGCCCTGCTCAGCGTCTGAGCTGACCCCCCAGCACCCTTTCCATGACTGCCAAAACCCTCGATGTCGTCGGCATCGGCAACGCCATCGTGGATGTGCTGGTCCAGGCCGACGAGCGATTCCTGGATGACCACGGCCTGACCAAGGGCACGATGGCCCTGGTGGATGAGCAGCAGGCCGAGCGCCTCTACGCCAGCGTGGGTCCCGGCCTGGAAACCTCCGGCGGTTCGGCGGCCAACACCCTGGCCGGCGTTGCCCAGCTCGGCGGCCGCGCCGGCTTCATCGGCCGCGTGCGCAACGACCAGCTCGGCGGCATCTTCGCCCACGACATCCGCAGCGTCGGCGCCCGCTTTGAGACGCCCGCCACCACCACGGGGCCCTCAACCGCCCGCTGCCTGATCC
Organism: Cyanobacteriota bacterium; assembly: GCA_041181145.1. Classification (GTDB taxonomy): domain Bacteria; phylum Cyanobacteriota; class Cyanobacteriia; order PCC-6307; family Cyanobiaceae; genus Vulcanococcus. The sequence continues at coordinate 6,014 of JBEGQE010000192.1, read as the reverse complement.
TGGTGACGCCGGATGCCCAGCGCACGATGTGCACCTACCTCGGTGCCTCCGTGGGTCTCGACCCCGGCGATCTCGACCTGGAGATGGTGGCCCAGGCCAAGGTGCTCTACCTCGAGGGTTACCTCTGGGACAGCGATGAGGCCAAGCGCGCCTTCGTCGCCGCCGCCGAGGTGGCCCGGGCCCATGGGGCCGAGGTGGCCCTGAGCCTCTCCGATGCCTTCTGCGTGGAGCGCCACCGCGACAGCTTCCAGGAGCTGGTGGACGGCCACGTGGACATCCTGTTCGCCAATGAGATGGAGATCACCTCCCTCTACAAGGCCAACAGCTTCGAGGAAGCCGCCGAGCAGGTGCGTGGCCGCTGCCGCATCGCCGCCCTCACCCGCAGCGAACAGGGCTCGCTGATCCTCAATGGCGATGGCACCCACACGATCGCGCCGTTCCAGCTGGGCCAGCTGGTGGACACCACTGGCGCCGGCGATCTCTATGCCGCCGGCTTCCTGCACGCCTACACCCAGGGCCGCCCCGTGGAGGCCTGCGGCCGGCTCGGCTCCCTCTGCGCCGGCCAGGTGGTGACCCAGCTGGGCCCCCGCCCCCAGGCCGACCTGGCCCAGCTCGCCCTCACCCACCTGGGGGCTGCGGCCTGAGCGCACAGCTCTGCGCCACCCAGCTGCCGTAGGCCTCGGAGCTTCCGGCGCGCCAGTGCAGCCACTCCGGTGTGCTGTAGCTGTGCCGCTGGTGCACCACCGCCTCCAGGGCCGCCAGCTGTGCGGGGGTGGTCTTGATCAGCAGCTGCACCTCCGGGCTGCGCTGCAGCTGGCCCTGCCAGCGGTAGAGCGAGCGCAGCGGCAGCAGGGCCACGCAGGCGGCCAGCCCCTGCTCCAGCAGGATTTCGGCCAGGGCTTCGGCCCGCTCGGCATCGGCTTCGGTGGTGAGGGCCAGCTGCACGGCTCCGGCGTGCTCGTGATGCGCGGCGAGTTGGGCGGCCAATGGCGGCGGCGATCAGGGCCGTCCCAGCTTCTCCAGCAGGGCCTGCAGCGGCAAGGCCTCGGCGCGGCCCGGCTCCGGCGGGCGCTCCAGCTGCAGCAAGCGCAGCCCCAGCTCCTGCGCCACCGCCTGCCACAACCCTTCCGCGGCCCCGCCCGACCGGCGACAGAGCACGGCGCTGATCCGCCAGCGCCGGCAGAGGGCCCGCTCCAGGGCTCCGCCGGCGCTGGGATCCGGCCGCAGGCAGGCCAGGTGGTTGTCGGCCAGTCCTGCCGCCCGCGCCAGTTGCAGGCTGAGCGGCCGATCGAGCACGCGGGCGAAGTGGGCGGCGGCGTTGCTGGCGGCCAGGGCCTGCGGCAGCTGGCGGGATCCGATCGCCAGCAGCAACCGTTCGCCGCGCAGATCCAGCCGCCGCAGCTCCTGCAGCCCGCCCAGCACCTCGCCGCGTCCCGCCAGTGCCGGCCGCGCCAACCGCAACCGCGGCTGCTGCAACGGCGCCAGCACCTGCTCCAGCAGGGCGCTGATCCGCAGGGCGAACGGATGGGTGGCATCGATCACCCAACGGGGGTTGAGTTCCTGCAGCACCGCCCGCACGGCCGCCGGATCCGCCAGGGCACCCACCTGCAGCTGCAGCCGCGGATGGGGCGGGTAGGCGCGGGCGGCCTCCGGGGCCACCACGCTCACCCGCAGCCACCAGCCGGCCTCGAGCAGGGCGGCCGCCAGGGTCGGGCCCTCGCCGGTGCCGGCCAGCAGCCAGAGGCGATCGGTGGGCGACTGCCCATCGGGGTGGTCTCCGGGGCGCCCGTGCATCAGGATGTGGCCCCCTGCCTGCAACCGCGTCTGTGAACCATTGCCTGCTGGAAGTGGAGGTGCTGGAGGCGCCTCAGCTGCGTTACACCCAGGACAACCAGACGCCGGTGGCCGAGATGGCCGTGCAGCTCGATGGTCTGCGCCCGGATGATCCGCCGGGGCAGCTCAAGGTGGTGGGCTGGGGCAACCTGGCGCAGGACCTGCAGAACCGCGTGCAGGTGGGCCAGCGCCTGGTGATCGAGGGGCGTCTGCGCATGAACACCGTGACTCGCCAGGACGGGGTGAAGGAAAAGCGCGCCGAACTCACCCTGGCGCGCCTGCACCCCGTGGGTGGCGGCAGCTCCGCCGCCATGGCCATGGGGGCCATGGCCCCAGCCGCCGCCGCCGGCCGTGCCCCGGCTCCGATGGCCGCTTCGGCCGGTCGGGCCCCCGCTCCCGCCCGTGCCGCAGCACCAGCCCGCCAGGCCGCACCCGCACCGGCGGAAACACCCACCTGGAATGCCTCGCCGCTGGTTCCCGATCTGCCCGAAGGCGAGGACGAGATTCCGTTCTGATCGCGGCGGGGTCCGGCCCTCAGCCGTCGGCCAGTTGCCGCTGGGCCTGCTCGAGCAGCTGGCCCAGCTCCCGCTCCAGGGCCGCCAGGTCGAGTCGCAGCTCAGGCCAGCGGCCGCCATCGATCTGCTGGAGCAGCCAGACCCGGTCGGCCTGGAGCTGCTCGAGCAGCATCGGCGTGCTGATCGGGCCCTCGGCGGCGGTTGAAGCGGCTGCTGCATCGCGGTCGCGCGCGTCGTTGACCGAAGATGGCGCCATGCGCTCGCTCACATCCCCCGGCAGCCTAGTCACCATCGCCGGTGCCGCTCTGTCGGTGATCGGCTGGGTCGGTTACGCCACCGGCAACCCCAACCTCAGCCTGCCCACGATCTTCTACGGGATCCCGATCCTGCTGGGGGGCCTGGCTCTCAAGTCGTCGGAGCTGGAGCCGGCGGCTCTGCTGCCGGCCTCGCCGGAGGCCGAGGCCCTGCGCCAGGCGCCCGCCAGCCAGACCCTGCGCAAGCTGGTGAAGGACGTGACCCGCTGGCGCTATGGCCAGAAGGCCCACCTGGAGTCGTCGCTGGAGGCCCTCAAGCTCTGGGATGAGGAGGAACCGCCCCAGCTGCTGAGTGTGGAGGAGCGGGCCGAATCCGGCCGCTATGGCCTGGCCCTGCGCTTCCGCGCCGCCGGCGTTCCCTTCAGCCGCTGGCAGGCGAAGCAGGACCGGCTCGGCCGCTTCTTCGACAAGGGCCTGCAGGCCCGCCTGAGCGAACCGGCCGCCGGCGACGTGCTGCTGGAACTGCTCCCCCAGACCGCCTCCACCCCGGCCCAGTCGTGAGTCAATCCCCGAACCCCACCAGCCTCGGTAGCGGCGAGCGCACCGACACCCTGCGGGTCTCGGTGCTGAGTGAGGCCCTGCCCTACATCCAGCGCTTCGCCGGCCGCCGCGTCGTGGTGAAGTACGGCGGTGCGGCGATGGTGCGCGAAGACCTGCGCGATGCCGTGTACCGCGATCTGGTGCTGCTGGCCTCCGTGGGCGTCAAGCCGGTGGTGGTGCACGGCGGTGGGCCGGAGATCAACGACTGGCTGGGCCGGTTGAACATCCAGCCGGAATTCCGCAACGGCCTGCGCGTCACCACCCCCGAAACCATGGATGTGGTGGAGATGGTGCTGGTGGGCCGGGTGAACAAGCAGATCGTCAACGGCCTGAACCGGCTCGGCGCCAGCGCCGTTGGCCTCTGCGGCAGCGATGCCTCGCTGGTGGTGGCCCGCACCTACGGCGATGGGGCGAACGGCCTGGTGGGCGATGTGGCGGCGGTGGATCCCTCGGTGCTGCTGCCCCTGCTCGATGCCGGCTACATCCCGGTGATCTCCTCGGTGGCGGCCGACCGCGACGGCCAGGCCCACAACATCAATGCCGACACCGTGGCCGGCGAGCTGGCCGCGGCGCTCCAGGCCGAGAAGCTGATCCTGCTCACCGATACGCCCGGCATCCTGCGCGACCGCGACGATCCCTCCTCGCTGATCCGTTCGGTGAGCCTCTCCGGTGCCCGCGAGCTGATTGCCTCCGGTGTGGTGGCCGGTGGCATGACCCCCAAAACCGAATGCTGCATCCGCGCCCTGGCCCAGGGCGTGTCGGCGGCCCACATCGTGGATGGCCGCACCCCCCACGCCCTGCTGCTGGAGGTGTTCACCGATGCCGGCATCGGCACGATGGTGACCGGCAGCTCCCGTCCGCGCTGACACCACCATGACGGCGGAACCGGCCCATGGCGACCTGAGCGACGCCTCACCCGCCGACGCCCTGCTCGATCCCGCCCGGGCCGCCCTGGAGCGGGGCGATTACGGGCGCTGTCTGGCGCTGCTCCAGCCCCTGGCGGAGGCCCACCCCGCCGCCACACCGATGGGTGGCAGCGTGCGCCTGCTGATGGCCACAGCCCAGATGGGCCAGGGCGACAGCGAGGCCGCCGCCGCCAGCTGCCGCAGCCTGCGCGTCTGTCGCGACACCACCCTGCGCGCCATGGCCCGCGACCTGCAGGAGGTGCTGGAGGCGCCGGCCCTGCAGCGTCCGCGCGAGTGGTCGATGACCCTGCCCAGCCTGGGCGAGATGCAGCCCCTGGAGGGGGAGTTCAAGGCCATGGCCCGCTCGCGGCGGCGCCGCCGCCTGCCCGAGGATCCGCCACCGCCGCCCACGGGGCCCACCCGCGCGCCCCTGGGGTTTGCCCTGGTGGCGATCGTGGTGCTGCTGCTCACCGCCCTGCTGGGGGGCTGCGTGCAGCTCGAGACCAGCCTGCACCTGCCGGCGCCGGGCCGGGTGCAGTTCAGCCAGACCAGCCTTTCGGCCACGGGCCGTTCCCTGCCCTGGCAGCGCCAGATGGCCGAGGCCATGCGCGGCACGCCGCTGCGGGTGAGCAGCGACCAGGGGCGCCAGAGCCTGAGCAGCCCGGTGCTGCCGGCGGCCCAGGCCCTGGAGCTGCTGCGCAGCAGCCTTGAAACCGGAGCCCGCCTCGCCGGCCAGACGCTGCCGGACCCGCAGCTGCAGCTGCGGGAGCGCAACTGGTTGCTCGGGGTGCGCCAGCAGCTGCAGATCGAGCTGGATCTGCGCCAGCTTGAAGCCCTGCCCGGCCTGAGCCTCCGCCTTGCGCTCGAGCCGCTGCGGCCGCGGGCGGTGCGCCGGGCCGAACCGCTGCCGGCCGTTGCCCTGGTGCGCCCGAAGGGGGCGCCGCCGGAACTGCGCTGGACCCTCCAGCCCGGTGCCGTGAACCGCCTGGAGATCGCCTGCTGGCGCTGGAGCCGCCTCGGCCTGGGGGGCCTGGCGGTGGCGCTGCTGCTGGTGCTGGTGTCGGTGTTGCAGCGGCTGCGCCTGGCCGCGGGCTTCGGACCGCCGCAGCTGCCGGCCTGAGCGGCCCCTAGAGCTCCAGGGGATCGGGATCGATCGCCAGGCTCACATCCCGCGGCAGGCCGCGGCGCAGCTCCGCCTCCGGGGGCAGCGGCAGGGTGCTCTGCGCCGGGCCATGCAGCAGCAGCTGCCAGCGGCTCTGGCCGGCCACCCGCGCCACCGGTGCCGGCGCCGGCCCGATCAGCAGCCAGCCCTCGGCCTGGGCCCGATCGCGGATTCCCTCCGCCAGCGCGGCAGCCGCGGTGGCCGTGCGGCTGGCGGAGGGACCCGCCAGCCGCAGCAGGCAGGCCCGGCTGAACGGCACCAGGCCGGCGCTGCGCCGCACGCTCAGCTCCTCGGCCAGGAAGGCGCCGTAGCGCCCGTCCACCAGGTGGCGGATCACCGGGTGTTCGGGGCTGTAGGTCTGCACGAGCACCTCGCCGGGCCGATCGCCCCGGCCGGCCCTGCCGGCCAGCTGCAGCAGCAGCTGCAGGCACTCCTCACCGGCCCGCAGGTCCGGGCGGTGCAGCAGCCCGTCGGCGGCCAGCACCGCCGCCAGGGTCACCCGCGGCAGATCCATGCCCTTGGCCAGCATCTGGGTGCCCACCAGCACATCGGCCTCGCCGGCGGCGAACCGTTCCAGCAGCAGGCGGTGACCGTCGCGGCCGCGGGTGGTGTCGCGATCGAAGCGCAGCAGCCGCAGGCCCTCCAGCTCCTGCTCCAGGTGCTCCAGCACCCGCTGGGTGCCGGCGCCGAAGGGTTTGAAGGCGGTGGAGCCGCAGTGGCTGCAGCGATCGCTCAGCTCCGCCCG
>JBEGQE010000191.1:0-5137 GCA_041181145.1 Cyanobacteriota bacterium | reverse complement strand
AGCCATGCCGCACCAGGCCGAATTCGAAGCGGGCCGTATCGGGCTCCAGCACCGGCGCCTCCACCTCCACGGCCACGGCGGCGGCGAAGCGCGGCCGGGCCGGCCCCAGCCCGAGGGAGGCCGCGAAGGGGGAGGCGGACCCATCGGCCAGCACCAGGGCCGCAGCCTGGTAGCGATGGCCAGGGGTTTCGACGACCCAGTGGTCGCCATCGCGCTGGATCGTCTGCACCGGTGAGCCATCCTGCAGCTCCGCTCCAGCCGCCACCGCCTGCTCAGCGATCGCCTGATCCAGGCGCGCCCGCTGCACGATCCAGAACGGCGCATCGCCGGGCAGCTCGGCGATCACCGGATCCTCCAGGCACCAGCTGAAGCGCACCCGCCGGATCACCTGATCCACCACCGGCAGCAGCGGGAAGGGAAACCAGCGCTGCACCGAAGCGGCCATGCCACCGCCGCAGGCCTTGCAGCGCGGCATCGGCTCCCGCTCCAGCAGCAGCACCCGGCGGCCCCGGGCAGCCAGGTGAAAGGCGGCTGCGGAACCGGCGGCGCCGGCCCCGACCACGATCACATCCAGGCCGCTGCTCACACCTTGAGGATGTCGGCTTCCTTATCGGCCAGGTGCTTGTCGATCTCGGTGATGTAGCGGTCGGTGAGCTTCTGAACCTTGTCCTGCTCGTCGCGGCTCTGATCTTCAGAGAGTTCGCCGTCCTTCTCCTGCTTTTTCACCTTATCGATCGCGTCGCGGCGGATGTTGCGCAGGGCCACCTTGCCCTCCTCGGCGTACTTGGAGGCCAGCTTGCAGAGCTCCTTGCGGCGGTCCTCGGTGAGCGGCGGGATGTTGATGCGGATCACCTTGCCGTCGTTGTTGCAGGTGAGGCCCAGGTCGCTCATCGAGATCGCCTTCTCGATCAGGCCCAGGGAGCCGCCATCAAACGGTTGCAGCTGGATCGTGGAGGAATCGGGGGTGGTGATCGTGGCCAGCGATTTCAGCGGCGTTTCGGCGCCGTAGTACTCCACCTGGATCTTGTCGAGCAGGCTGGCGTTGGCGCGGCCGGTGCGGATGGTGTTGAAGGTGCGCTGGGTGGCCTCCACCGACTTGCGCATGCTGGCGTCGAGATCCATGGCGGGTGTGAAAGGAACGAACTCAGGCTGAGGAACGCAGGGGCGGGGGCTCAGGCCGACGGCAGGATGCTGGTGCCGATCGGCTCGCCGCGCACGGCCCGGCCGATGTTGCCGGCGCCGAACAGATCAAACACCACGATCGGGATCGCGTTGTCCTTGCAGAGGGCGATGGCCGTGCTGTCCATCACCTCCAGCTCACCGCTGAGCACATCGAGGAAGGAGAGGCTCTCGTAGCGCACGGCGTCGGCGAACTTGTTGGGGTCCTTGTCGTAGACGCCATCCACCTTGGTGGCCTTGAACACCACATCGGCGCCGATCTCGGCAGCCCGCAGGGCGGCGGTGGTGTCGGTGGTGAAGAAGGGGTTGCCGGTGCCGGCGGCGAAGATCACCACCCGTCCCTTTTCCATGTGCCGGATCGCCTTGCGACGGATGTAGGGCTCGGCCACCTCCTGCATCGAAATGGCGCTCTGCACCCGGGTGGGGATGCCGGCACGCTCCAGTCCGTCCTGCAGGGTGATCGCATTCATCACCGTGGCGAGCATGCCCACGTAGTCGGCGGTGGCGCGGTCCATGCCGGCCGCCGAACCCTTCAGGCCGCGGAAGATATTGCCGCCGCCCACCACGATCGCCAGCTGGGTGCCGTCGGCCACCACGGCCGCCACATCCTTGGCGATGGCATTGACGATCGCCGGATCGATGCCGTAGCCCTGCTCGCCCATCAGGGCTTCGCCACTGAGCTTGAGCAACACGCGCTGATAGGCCATCCGTTCGCGCATCCGCTCCGCTCAGGCGCACAGTAGCAACTGTGAGATCCCTTGCCGAGCAAGGCCGCTGCCGCTTCGATGGGGCAGCGGCTCAGCGGTGATGGCAGGCGCTCCACGACCCGACGCCCAGCCGGATTCCCGGCCGCCGCGCAGCTCGGCGGTGATGGCGCGGCTCACCCTCTCGGCCGTGGAGCAGCTGGTGGCCGAACCGGGCGGCTGGCGAGAGCCGATGGTGCACCGCGCCCTGCTGGTGAGCGGGCTGTCGGTGCTGCTCAGCAGCCTGGCGGTGGTGCAGGGTCAGAACTCGATGCCCGGCTGAGCCTTCACCCCCTGCTCGCGGAAGGGGTGGCGCAGCAACTTCATCTCCGTCACCAGATCGGCCCGCTCGAGCAGGGCCGGCGGCGCGCCGCGGCCGGTGAGGGCCACGTGGGTGAGGGGTGGCCGCAGGGCCAGGCCCTCCAGCACCTGCTCCACCGCCAGATAGCCCAGCTTGAGGGCCACGTTCACCTCATCAAGCACCACCAGCTTGCGCTCGCCGTCGGCCAGGTAGCTGCAGGAGCGCTGCCAGGCCTGCTGCACCAGCTGCCGATCGCGGTCGCGGTCCTGGGTTTCCCAGGTGAAGCCCTCTCCGAGGGCATGCCAGTGCAAGGCATCGCCGAACAGCTCCAGGGCGCGGGCCTCGCCGGGCTGCCAGCCTCCCTTGATGAACTGCACCACCGCCACCTGCTCCCCGTGGCCGAGGGTGCGCAGCACCAGGCCGAGGGCGGCCGTGGTCTTGCCCTTGCCCTCGCCGGTGAACACCAGCACCAGCCCCTTCTCCAGGTTGCGCTCCCCCACCCGCTGCTGCTGCACCTCGCGGCGACGGGCCATGCGGCGGCGATAGGCCTCGGCATCGGCCTCCGGCGCCAGGTCGCCACCGGGGCCGAGGTCGGCGGCGATCACATCCAGCTCGCTCGTGCCGGCGGTGGGGGTGGGGTCGGTCAAGCGGCCGTGCTGCGCAGGCGTTCACTCTGGCGCGCCAGCGCGGCATCCACGGCCTGCTGTTGATCGCGGCGGGTGATCCAGTGGTGGTAGGTGCGGGTGTGGATCGCCACCGAGTGGCCCATCATCCGCGCCGCCACCGTGTCCGGCAGGCCGATGTGGATCGTGCGCACCGCCCAGGCGTGGCGCAGGTCGTAGGGGGTGAGGGGCAGTCTGTAGCGGCGGAACTGTTCCGCCACGCGGCGGCCCACCTGCTGCAGCGTGGTGCGGCGCAGGTCCGTGCAAACGGGTGGCAGCAGGTCGCGCGCCTCCCCCAGCCGCGCCAGCTCGAAGCGCTCCACCCACTCCGGCTGGAACGGCCACACCTGGTGCTCCCCGGTCTTGCTGGTGGGCAGCACGCGGATCACCCGGTCGCCGCCCGGCGCCAAGGCAGCCAGATCACTGAAGAACACCTCGTGGTTGCGCAGGCCGTAGGTGGCCATCAGGCCGTAGGCCAGCCGCCAGCCGGGGTTGGGAATGCGCTCGATCCACTCCAGGATCTGCCGGTCGCTGGGCAGCTGGCGGAACTGGGCGGCGTGGAGGCCGTAGCCCCCCGCCCGCTCGCCCCAGTCGGCCGGCAGGAGCACCCCCTCGGCGCGGGCCAGGGCGGCCAGGGCGGTGCCGCACTGCTGGCGGCCGCGGCTGGCCAGCGGGTAGCTCTCGAGCACCTGCTCCAGCAGCTCCTCCCCCAGGGCCAGGTCCTGGGCGGCGGCGGTGCGGCGCAACCGGCGCAGGTAGGGCAGGTAGGCAGCGGTCCAGGTGGTGCGGCAGCCGGCCGGGTTGCGGCGGCGTCGCGGATCGGCGAAGAACTGCCGCTCAAAGCGCTCCAGCACCGGCTCCAGCGGTGCGGCTGCCGACGCCGTGCTCCGCTTCGCAGCCCCGGGCGCAGAGGCGGTGCGCAGCACCTGCCAATGGTGCCAGTCGAAGCTGTGTTGCTGCAGCTCCTGCAACACCCGCCGCAGGCTCTGGCGGGCCTGCTCCAGCCCGGCGGCATCGGCGGCCAGGCCGAGGCTGATGCGCTGCACGGGATGGCGGCCGCTGCCACGGCGGCAGGGCAGCGGCCCGCGCAGCCCCAGGCGCTGGCCGCGACGCTCCAGCCGCAGGCCCACACCGCTCTCGGCCAGCAGGGCGTTGTGCTGGCGGATCGCCGCATCCAGCGGATGGGGAGCGTTGGGGGAGCTGGTCATCGCGGACCGCCGCGGGATCACGCAGCCGGCGCCGACCTTATCCAGCGATGGCGGTGGCGGCCAGCCCCGGGGCTGCAGCGTTACGCTCAGCCCCATTCCGTTCTGGGGTCCAACCGGGCATGACCAAGGTCGGCGCCAAGGTGGGCGTGCTGTTGCTGAACCTCGGCGGACCTGAGCGCATCCAGGACGTCGGCCCCTTCCTCTACAACCTGTTCGCCGATCCGGAGATCATCCGGCTGCCGATCCCGGCCCTGCAGAAGCCCCTGGCCTGGCTGATCAGCAGCCTGCGGGCCGGCAAGTCGCAGGCGGCCTACCGCTCGATCGGCGGCGGCTCACCGCTGCGCCGCATCACCGAACAGCAGGCCCGCGAGCTCCAGAGCAGCCTGCGCCAGCGCGGCATCGAAGCCACCAGCTACGTGGCGATGCGCTACTGGCACCCGTTCACCGAATCGGCCGTGGCCGACATCAAGGCCGACGGCGTGGACGAGGTGGTGGTGCTGCCCCTCTACCCCCACTTCTCGATCAGCACCAGCGGCTCGAGCTTCCGCGAGCTGCAGCGCCTGCGCCAGACCGATCCCGCCTTCTCGCGCCTGCCGATCCGCTGCATCCGCAGCTACTACGACGATCCCGGCTACGTGGGTGCCATGGCCGGCCTGATCGCCCGCGAGATCCAGGCCTGCCCTGATCCCGCCCAGGCCCACGTGTTCTTCAGCGCCCACGGGGTGCCCAAGAGCTACGTGGAGGAGGCAGGCGACCCCTACCAGCAGGAGATCGAGGCCTGCGCGCGGCTGATCATGCAGCGCCTGGAGCGCGATCTGGGCCACACCAACCCCTACACCCTGGCCTACCAGAGCCGGGTGGGCCCGGTGGAATGGCTCAAGCCCTACACCGACGACGCCCTGCATGAGCTCGGCGAGGCGGGGGTGAAGGATCTGGTGGTGGTGCCGATCAGCTTCGTGAGCGAGCACATCGAGACCCTCGAGGAGATCGATATCGAGTACCGCGAGATCGCCACCGAATCGGGCATCACCAATTTCCGGCGCG
>JBEGQE010000190.1:0-3779 GCA_041181145.1 Cyanobacteriota bacterium | reverse complement strand
CGCTACGAGCGCCCCGGCGTGATGCACGGCCTGATGCGCGTGCGCGGCTTCACCCAGGACGACGCCCACGTGTTCTGCCTGCCGGAGCAGATCAGCGACGAGATCCTGGCGATCCTCGATCTCACCGAGCAGATCCTCTCCACCTTTGACTTCCGCAGCTACGAGATCAACCTCTCCACCCGTCCGGAGAAGTCGATCGGCGAGGACGCCGTTTGGGAGCTGGCCACCCAGGGCCTGATCGAGGCGCTCGAGCGCAAGGGGTGGGCCTACAAGATCGATGAAGGCGGCGGCGCCTTCTACGGCCCGAAGATCGACCTCAAGATCGAGGATGCGATCGGCCGGATGTGGCAGTGCTCCACGATCCAGCTCGATTTCAACCTGCCGGAGCGGTTCGACCTGGAGTACGTGGCCGCCGACGGCAGCCGCCAGCGGCCGATCATGATCCACCGCGCCATCTTCGGCTCCCTGGAGCGGTTCTTCGGGATCATGACCGAGAACTACGCGGGGGATTTCCCCTTCTGGCTGGCACCGGAGCAGATCCGGCTGTTGCCGGTCACCGATGAGGTGCGGCCCTATGCGGCCGAGGTGCTGGCCCAGCTCAAGGCCGCCGGCGTGCGCGCCACGGTGGATGCCTCCGGCGATCGTCTCGGCAAGCTGATCCGCACCGGCGAACAGATGAAGATTCCGGTGCTGGCGGTGATCGGCGCCAAGGAGGCCGAGAGCGGCCAGCTCAGCCTGCGCAGCCGCCGCGACGGCGACCTGGGCAGCGTGGCCCTGGCCGACCTGCTCGCCGCCGCCGGCCGCGCCAATCAGGAGCGCGGCGCCGGGCTTGGCCTGCCCGCCGTGGCCGCCGCCTGAACCCGCCGATGACCAACCTGCTCGCCGGCGACATCGGCGGTACCAAGACCCTGCTCGCCCTCTACAGCCTGGAGGGGGGCCGCCTGAGCCAGGGCCGCAGTGAGCGCTTCGTCTCGGCCGACTGGGACGACTTCGCCGCCCTGGTGAACCATTTCCTGGCGGCGGGGCCCGGCGATGAGCCCCGCCCCGCCCACGCCTGCCTGGCGGTGGCCGGACCGGTGCGTGGCGGCCGGGTGAAGCTCACCAACCTGCCCTGGCTGCTGGAGGAGCACGCCCTGGCCGCCGCCTGCGGCCTGGAGCGGCTGGAGCTGGTGAACGATTTCGCCGTGCTGATCTACGGCCTGCCGCACCTGGAGCCCCACCAGCAGGCGCCGCTGCGCGGCCCCGCCGGCGGCGACCCGCTGGCGCCGGTGGCGATCCTCGGTGCCGGCACCGGCCTGGGGGTGGCCCTCGGCGTGCCGACTCCGGCGGGCCTGGTGGCGGTGGCCAGTGAGGCCTCCCACGCCGAATTCGCGCCGCGCAGCGAGCGGGAGTGGGCCCTGAAACGCTGGCTGATGGCCGATCTCGGCCTGGAGCGCCTGTCGATCGAGCGGGTGGTGAGCGGCACCGGCCTGGGCGATGTGATGCGCTGGAGCCTGGCGGTGGATCCCGATGGCCAGAGCCACCCCCTGGCCCTGCTTGATGGCACCGATCTGCCGGCCGCCACGGCGGCGGCGGCGGCCGGCGGTGACCGCCTGGCCCGCAGCGCCCTCGACCTGTGGCTGGGGGCCTATGGCAGCACCAGCGGCGACCTGGCCCTGCAGAGCCTCTGCCTGGGCGGTCTGTGGGTGGGCGGGGGCACCGCCGGCAAGCTGCTGGCGGAACTGCGCTCGCCGGCCTTCCTCGATCCCTTCCTGGCCAAGGGTCGGCTCAGCCCGGTGGTGGAGCAGATCCCGCTGCTGGCCCTCACCGATCCCGAAGCCGGCCTGTTCAGCGCCGCCTGCCGGGCACGGATGCTGCTGGGCTGAGCGGGCCGGGTGGGACACTGGCTCGAGCAGACGCGATCACATGGTGCGCCCCCGCATCGGTCAGGGGGTTGTGGTGGATGTGCCCGCCACGACGGCCAACCTGGGCCCCGGCTTTGATTGCCTGGGAGCGGCCCTCGACCTGAACAACCGCTTCGCGATGCGCTGCATCGAAGGGGATGGGGAGCGCTTTGAGCTGGTGATCGAGGGCAGCGAGGGCTCCCACCTGCGTGGCGGCCCCGACAACCTGGTGTACCGGGCCGCCCAGCGGGTGTGGAAGGAAGCCGGCGAAGACCCGATCGCCGTGGAGGCGCGGGTGCGCCTGGCGGTCCCGCCGGCCCGCGGCCTGGGCAGCAGCGCCACGGCGATCGTGGCCGGCCTGATGGGGGCCAATGCCCTGATCGGTGAGCCCCTGAGCCGCGAGAAGCTGCTGGAGCTGGCGATCGACATCGAAGGCCATCCGGACAACGTGGTGCCCTCGCTGCTGGGGGGCCTGTGCATGACCGCCAAGGCCGCCTCGCACCGCTGGCGGGTGGTGCGCTGCGAGTGGTCACCGGAGGTGATCCCGGTGGTGGCGATCCCGGCGATCCGCCTCTCGACCAGCGAGGCGCGGCGGGTGATGCCGAAAACGATCTCGATCCCCGACGCCGTGACCAACCTCGGCTCGCTCACCCTGCTGCTGCAGGGCCTGCGCACCGGCAACGGCGATCTGATCGCCGACGGCATGCACGACCGCATCCACGAGCCCTACCGCTGGGGCCTGATCCAGGGGGGCCGCCAGGTGCGCCAGGCCGCCATCGATGCCGGCGCCTGGGGCTGCGTGATCAGCGGGGCCGGCCCGAGCATCCTGGCCCTGGCCAGCCGCGACGTGGCGCCGGCGGTGAGCCGGGCGATGGTGCGGGCCTGGGAAAGCGAAGGGGTGGCCTCCCGCGCCGAGGTGCTGCAGCTGCAGCAGGCCGGCAGCCGCTGGCAAGCGATCGCCGACACCGGAAACCAGTTCCTGGCTGTTGAGTAGAAATACCCAAGCAGAAAAGACTCACTGATAGACTGGGGCGTCGCCAGAGGACGGCGGAACGGTGCGTTGCTGGCCAGAGGCCGGCCTCATCCGCAGCCCTCCCCCCTTCGTTTATCCCTGTCAGCCGCTGCGATGGACGCGAATCTCCTGCTGATGGCCGCGTCCTCCGCCAGCGTTGAGAGCCTTGCCTCGGCCGGTTTTCCCTGGCTGAGCCTGATCACCCTCCTCCCGGCAGCGGTGGCGCCGCTGCTGATGCTGCTTCCCGGCGACGGCACCGATCCGAAGCTGCCGCGCACGATCGCCCTGGTCACCCTGCTGGCCGACCTGATCCTGATGCTGGTGGTGTTCAGCCAGCACTACGACGGGTCCCTGGCGGACCTGCAACTGGTGGAACGCATCAGCTGGGTGCCGGCCATCGGCCTGGAGTGGTCGCTGGCGGCCGATGGGCTGTCCACTCCGCTGGTGGTGCTCTCCGGCCTGGTCACGCTGCTGTCGGTGGCGGCCAGCTGGAACATCCAGAAGAAAACGCGGCTCTACTTCGCCCTGCTCCTGGTGCAGGCCACGGCCCAGGCGATGGTGTTCCTCTCGCAGGACTTCCTGCTGTTCTTCCTGGCCTGGGAACTGGAGCTGGTGCCGGTGTACCTGCTGATCGCCATCTGGGGCGGCCAGCAGCGCCAGTACGCCGCCACCAAGTTCATCCTCTACACGGCCACCGCCTCGCTGCTGATCCTGGTGAGCGGCCTGGCCCTGGCCCTGAACGGGCCCTTCACCCTCAACCTCAGCGAGCTCACCGCCCGCTCCCCCGGCGGCCTGTTCGGCCTGCTCTGCTACCTCGGCTTCCTGGTGGGCTTCGGCGTGAAGCTGCCGATGTTCCCGCTGCACACCTGGCTGCCCGATGCCCA
>JBEGQE010000189.1:0-13703 GCA_041181145.1 Cyanobacteriota bacterium | reverse complement strand
GGTGGCGTCGCCCTGGCGGTGTCGTCGGAGGCGGGGCTGCCGATCCGCTTCATCGGTGCCGGCGAGGGCATCCGCGACCTGCGGCCGTTCAACAGCTTCGAGTTCGTTGAGGCCCTGCTGGCGCCTTAGGCCAGCGTTCAGCGCACCGTCTCCGGGTGCCGCGGCTATCTTTCGGGCACCTTCGCGGCCGCTCGGTGAGCAGCAAGCCGCCCCCACGGCGGTCTGACCCACCGCTCCAGAGCAGTCCACCGGCCATGGCGGCGCCGGCGTCTGCGGCACCGCCGGCACCGGCCCGCACGCTCACGGCGATGGCGTCCCTGCGCCAGCTGCTCGACAGCCTCAGCCGTGAGCAGCGGCGCAACCAGGAGCTGCTGGCCTCGCTGGGGTTTGCCCTGCGCAGCTTCACCAACCTCGGCCGCTTCCTGGAGCTGGTGCCATTGCTGGCCACGCGGCTGGTGGATGGCGAGGGGGCGGTGCTGGTGGCGTTCCACGCCGATGGCCGCCTCTGGCGCGAGCAGCTGCATGCCGGCCCGCCCGGCCGCCACGGCGATCTGCTGCAGCGACTGGCCGCCCTCAGCGATCAGGAGCTGCTGCAGGCCTCCGGCGATGAGGCGGTGGCGGCCCTGCTCGATCGGCAGCTGCGGCGCCAGCTGGGGGATCGCCCCCTGTTCGCCACCTCGGTGGTGGCCAGAAGCCGCGTGCGCGGCCGCCTCTACGTGTTCGGGGCGCGCAGTGGCTTGAGCTGGAGCGAGGTGCACCGCGGCCATGTGCAGCTGGTGGCCGACCTCACCGGCGTGGCGATCGAAACCGAGCAGCTGCAGCAGGAGGCCCGCCGCCATGAGCGGGTGGATCGGCAGCTCTCGATCGGTGCCGAGATCCAGGCCCAGCTGCTGCCCGATCAGCCTCCGGTGATCGAGGGTGTGGAGCTGGCGGCTCGCTGCCGCCCCGCCTTCCAGGTGGGCGGCGACTACTACGACTTCATCCCCACCCGCCCGCAGCTGCTGGGTCGCCGCCGCGAACAGGGCCGCTGGGCACTGGTGATGGGCGATGTGATGGGCAAGGGTGTGCCCGCCGGGCTGCTGATGACCCTGCTGCGCGGCATGCTCCGCGCCGAGGTGCTCAGCGGCCTGCCGCCCGATCGCATCCTGCACGACCTCAACCAGCTGGCCCTGGACGACCTGGCCCAGTCGCACCGGTTCGTGACGCTCTTCTATTCCGACTTCGATCCACGCACGCGCCTGCTCCGCTACGCCAACGCGGCCCACAACCCCCCCCTGATCTGGCGGCGGCTGCGCAACGCCGTGGATCGTCTCGATGCCCCCGGCCTGCTGATCGGCCTGCAACCCGAGGCCCACTACGGCTGTGAGCAGATCGTGCTTGAGCCGGGCGATGTGCTGCTCTATTACACCGATGGCGTCACCGAGGCCTCGGGCCTGAACGGGGAGCGTTTCGATGAGCAGCGGCTGGTGCAGGCCCTGCAGACGGCCTGCCGTTCCGGCATCGGCGCCCAGGGCATCCTCGATCAGCTCTACGCCCGTCTCGATCGCTTCGTGGGCCCCGATCGCACCCCGGAGGACGACGCCTCGATGGTGGTGCTCAAGGTGCGGGAGGAGGTGATGCTGCCCTCCCTGCCAAGCTGAGCCCCAGCAGCCGGACCGGGCCCGATGGCCGTCGATTCCACCTCCTCCACCTGGAGCCAGCGGTTCGAGCAGGGCCTGCATCCGGCGATCGAACGCTTCAACGCCTCGATCGGCTTCGACATCACCCTGCTGCAGGAGGACCTCGACGGGTCGATCGCCCACGCCCGCATGCTGGCCAGCACCGGTGTGCTCAGCGCTGAGGAGGCCGAGCAGCTGGTGGCGGGGCTGGAGCAGGTGCGCTCCGAGGCGGCCGCCGGCAGCTTCAACCCCGGCCTCGAGGATGAGGATGTGCACTTCGCGGTGGAGCGCCGCCTGATCGCCCTGCTCGGACCCCTGGGCAAGAAGCTGCACACCGGCCGCTCCCGCAACGACCAGGTGGGCACCGACCTGCGCCTGTGGCTGCGCCGCCGCATCGCTGAGATCGATGCGGCCCTGGTGCGCTTCGAGCGGGCGCTGCTGACGCAGGCCGAGGCCCACCCCGAGGTGATGATCCCGGGCTACACCCATCTGCAGCGGGCCCAGCCGATCGCCCTGGCCCACCATCTGCTGGCCTACGTGGAGATGGCTGAACGCGACCGTGCCCGCCTGCGCGATCTGGTCAAGCGCGTCAACATCTGCCCGCTCGGGGCGGCCGCCCTGGCCGGCACGCCGGTACCGATCGACCGCCGCCACACCGCCGCGGCCCTCGGCTTCGACGAGGTGTATGCCAACAGCCTCGATGCCGTCAGCGACCGCGACTTTGCCGTGGAGTTCAGCGCCGCCGCCAGCCTTGTGATGGTGCATCTCAGTCGCCTCAGCGAGGAGGTGATCCTCTGGGCCAGCGAGGAGTTCCGTTTCGTGAGCCTCAGCGACCGCTGCGCCACCGGCAGCAGCCTGATGCCCCAGAAGAAGAACCCGGATGTGCCCGAGCTGGTGCGTGGCAAGTGCGGCCGCGTCTTCGGCCACCTGCAGGGGCTGCTGGTGATGATCAAGGGGTTGCCCCTCGCCTACAACAAGGACTTCCAGGAGGACAAGGAAGCCCTGTTCGACGCGGTGCGCACCACCCTCGACTGCCTCGAGGCGATGGCGATCCTGTTCGAGGAGGGGCTGAGCTTCCGCCCGCAGCGCCTGGAGGAGGCGGTGGCCGCCGATTTCTCCAACGCCACCGATGTGGCCGATTACCTGGTGGCCAAGGGGGTGCCGTTCCGCGAGGCCTACCAGCTGGTGGGCGGCCTGGTGAAGGGCTGCCTGCAGGAGAGCGTGCTGCTGCGGGACCTGCCCCTGGAGCGCTGGCAGCAGCTGCATCCGGCCTTCGAGGCCGACATCCACCAGGCCATTGCCCCGCGCCAGGTGGTGGCGGCCCGTCGCAGTGAGGGGGGCACCGCCTTTGAGCAGGTGCGGCAGCAACTGCAGCGGGCCCGGGCGCGCCTGGCCTGACACGAATCCGCACCACACTCCCCCTCCTACGGCGGGCGGGTCTAGTGTCGAAGAGCTGGATTCTTGCCTGTACGGCCCCCCCGGCCCGTGAGCATTTTTGTTGGAAACCTCCCCTTCCGCGCCGAGAAGGAGGATGTGGCCGAGCTGTTCGCCCCCTTCGGTGACGTGGCGAACTGCTCCCTGCCCCTCGAACGCGACACCGGCCGCAAGCGCGGGTTCGCCTTCGTGGAAATGGCCGACGACGACAGCGAGAACCGCGCCATCGAGGCCCTGCAGGGCGCCGAGCTGATGGGCCGCCCCCTGCGCATCAACAAGGCCGAACCGCGTGGCGGTGGTGGTGGTGGCGGCTACGGCGGCGGTGGTCCCCGTCGTGGCGGCGGTGGTGGCTATGGCGGCGGCGGGTATGGCGGTCGCGGTGGTTCCGGTGGGGGCTACGGCGGCGGCGGCTCAGCCGGCGGCGGTGGTTATGGCGGTGGTGGTGATCGTCCCTCCGGCGCCCGCGGCTGGGAAGATCGCAGCTATGGCGGTGGCGACAGCTTCGGTGAGGGCCGCAGTCGCCGGCGCCGCAGCAGCGGTGGCGATGGTGGGGGTGGCGGAGATGCCTACGGCGGTTACGGCGGCGCCGAAGGCTGAAAGCCGCTCCGCCCAGCATCCGTCTCCGGAATCACGGTTGCAGCGTTGAGCAGGCCCTGTTGAGCTGGCCCTGAGGTGCCGCGGCCCTGCTCCTACAGGCCCCGCTCCTCCAGTTGGCGAGCGGCGGCCTCCAGCACCTCAGGGCCGGCGGCGCGGTTGCTGGCGGCCTGGCCCAGGTCACGCCGCCAGTGGCGGGCGCCGCTGACACCCTCCACCACCTGCACCAGGTGACGGGCGATGGCCCAGACCCGTCCGCCGCCGCTGCACCAGCCCTCGGCGTAGGGGATCAGGCCCCTGACCACGGTTGAAGCCCGGGCCTCCGGCTGGCGGCTGTCGCCGAACAGCAGGGCATCCACCGCTGCCCAGCGCAAGGGATGGTCGTACACGGCGCGGCCCACCATCACCCCATCCAGCAGCTGCAACTGCTGGCGGCAGCTCTGCAGATCCTGCAGGCCTCCGTTGAGTTCGATCGTCAGCGTCGGCCGATCGCGCTTCAGCTGCTGCACCAGGTCATGGCGCAGGGGCGGGATCGTGCGGTTCTGCTTGGGATCGAGGCCCTCCAGCCAGGCCTTGCGGGCATGCACGCTGAAGCGTTGGGCGCCCGCCAGGGCCACCGTGTCCACGAACTGCAGCAGCTCGCCATAGGAATCACGGTCATCGATGCCGATGCGGTGCTTCACCGTGACCGGCAGCGGGCTGGCGGCGGCCATGGCGGCAATGCAGCGCGCCACCTGATCCGGCTCCGCCATCAGGCACGCGCCGAAGCGCCCCTTCTGTACCTTCTCGCTGGGACAGCCCACGTTGAGGTTCACCTCGTCGTAGCCGCGATCGGCGGCGATGCGGGTGGCTTCCGCCAGCAGGGCCGGATCGTCGCCTCCCAGCTGCAGAGCCAGCGGATGCTCGCAGGCATCGAAGCCGATCAGCCGCTCCAGCCGCTGCTGGGCCCGCCCATCGCCGCCGGCCGCCGCCCGTTGGCAGTGATGCAGCGCCTGGGCCACCACCATCTCGCTGTAGAGCAGGCTGCGGCGTGTGATCTGGCGCATCAGCACGCGGAAGTGTCGATCCGTGTAATCCAGCATCGGCGCCACGCTGAAGCGATGGGCTCCTGCCGTCGGCGCGCCGGCCTGGTCGGCGCTGGTCGGATCAATCGAAGCGGACAGGGGAGCGCGCATGCGTCCATGCTGCCCTGTGCGCCCTGCCGCCCCGTTGCCGATGGCTGATCCCTCCGTGAGCGCTGCCCCTGAGCGTGGCCCCGAATGGGCCCTGGTGGTGGCCGGCGGGGGCCCTGCAGGCTTCATGGCGGCGATCAGTGCGGCCGAGGCCGGCTTGCGGCCCGTGCTGCTGCTGGAGAGCACACCCGAGCCCCTCGGCAAGGTGCTGATCAGCGGTGGCGGCCGCTGCAACGTGACCCACGCCTGCTGGGATCCGCGCGAGCTGGTGGGCTTCTATCCGCGCGGCAGCCGCGCCCTGCGCGGGCCGTTCAGCCGCTTCGCGGCGGGCGATGCCGTGGCCTGGTTCGATGCCCATGGCCTCGAGCTGGTGGAAGAGGCCGACGGCCGGCTGTTCCCCCGCAGCCAACGCTCCACCTCCGTGATCCGCACCCTGCGCCAGGCGGCCGAACGGGCCGGGGTGGAGCTGCGCACCCACACGGCCCTGCAACGGGCCGAGGCCCTGCCGGCGGGAGGCTTTGCCCTGGAGCTGCGCTGTGGTGGCGGGGCGACATCCCGTTCGGCGCAGCTGCGCTGCCAGCGGCTGGTGCTGGCCACCGGCAGTCACCCCAGCGGCCGCCGCCTCGCCCAGGGCCTCGGCCATGGGCTGGTGCCGCCGGTGCCCTCCCTGTTCACCCTGGCCCTGCGGCCCAATCCCCTGCAGGCGTTGGCGGGGGTGAGTCAGAACCCGGTGGGCCTGGAGCTCACGGTGCCAGGGGATCCCCAGCGGTTCCGGCAGGAGGGGCCCCTGCTGATCACCCACTGGGGCCTCAGTGGTCCGGCCATCCTGCGGCTGACAGCCTTTGCGGCCCGGGCCCTGCAGGCCAGCGGCTACCGCGCCGAGCTGCGGGTCGACTGGAGCGCCGGCCGCAGGGAGTCCCAGCTGGAGGAGCTGTTCGCCGCCTGCCGGCGCGACCAGGCGCGGCGCCAGCTCTCAACGGCGCGGCCCTGGCCTGAGCTGAGTCGTCGCCTCTGGCTGCACCTGCTGGAGCAGCAGGGGGTGGATGCCCAGCTGCGCTGGGCGGACTGGCCGCGGCGCCAGGAGCGGGCGGTGATCGCCGCCCTGCGCGGCAGCCGCTATGGCGTCACCGGCCGGGGCCCGTTCGGCGAGGAGTTCGTCACGGCCGGCGGCGTGCCCCTGGGGGAGGTGAACCTGGCCACGATGGAGAGCCGCCGGGTGAGCGGCCTCTATCTGGTGGGCGAGCTGCTCGATGTGGATGGCGTCACCGGCGGCTTCAACTTCCAGCACTGCTGGACCTCCGGTTGGCTGGCGGGTCAGGCGGTCGCGGGATCGGCCTGAGATCCAGCCAGGTGTCAGGACGCAGATCGCCGGCGCGTTGATCTGGCTCGAACGGATTACTTGATGTTCTCGTAAATCGTGAACATCGGCAGGTACATGGCAACCAGCATGGCACCCACCATTCCGCCAACCAGAACAATCATCGCGGGCTCGAGCATGGCCGTCAGGACCTTGACCATCGCTTCGACCTCATCCTCGTAGAAGTCGGCTACTTTGCTCAGCATGGCATCGAGGCCGCCGGTTTCTTCGCCGATGCTGAGCATGCTGAGTGCCAGATCGGGAAAAACGTTTTGAGAGGAAAGGGCCATACTGAGTGGAACACCCTCCTGCACATTGCTGCGGGAATCACCAATTGCTTTTGAGATCACAGCATTGCCTGCGGTGCCTTGGCTGATCTCTAGGGCAAGGAGAATGGGTACACCGGCTCTTGAAAGGGAGCTGAATGTCCGGCAAAATTGTGCTGTGGCTGTTTTCTGGACAAGTTCTCCAAACAGTGGCAGCTTCAGGATGATCCCGTCGATGCGCAGGCGCCCCCCAGGCGTTGCATAGTATCGTGAAAACGCGAAAGCTATGATTATCAGTATGGCCACTAATACGATCGAGAAAGGCGATCGCAATAGCTTGCTGATGTCTACCAGTAGCTGTGTGAAGGGGGGGAGTTTGGCGCCCAAGCTTTCGAAGATGCCTGCGAAGACGGGGATGATGAAGATGGTCATCCCCAAAAAAACAGAGATGGCGATCACCAGAACGGCGATCGGGTATCCCATCGCCCCTTTGATCTGATTCTGCAGTCTGGCGGTGGACTCCAGCAGGATCGCCAGGCGGCGCAGGGTCTCATCGAGCACGCCGCCCACTTCCCCGGCTTCCACCATGGCGATCGTCAGCTTGTCGAACACCTTGGGCCAGCGCCGCATCGCTACTCCCAGAGCTTCTCCCTGGGTAACATCGGTGGTTACGGTTGTCAGTGCCCGTTTGAACAGCGGCATCTTCTGCTGCTCCGCCATCAGGCTCAGGCTGCGCACGATCGGTACGCCCGCATCCACCAGCGCGGCCATCTTGTTGGCAAATAAGGCCTTTTCCCTGACACCCGGCTTGGCCTCGACCAGCCTGTTCAGATCCATGGTGAGCAGACTGTTGGGCTTGCCCCCGCTAGCTGCCCCCCCGGCTTGGTTGCTCGCTTGTTGAAGAGAGCTTGGCACAATGCCGCGTTGACGCAGGTTTCGCTTCGCGGCGCTTAGGTCTGAGGCTTGCACGCGCAAGCTGCGTGTCTGGCCACCTGATGTGGTGTACGTCGCGTTGAATGTGGGCATCGCCTGAATGCAGAGGGACCTCAGTTGTTCTGGTCGTCGAGCAGGCGTCCGAGTTCTTCGGGCTTGCCGGCTTTGGCCATTGCCTCATCCCGACTGACGGCTCCCTGTAGCACAAGGTTGGCCAGTGCGCGTTCGAGTGTTTGCATGCCCATCTGGGCACCGGTCTGGATCTGCGAGTACAGCTGTGCAGTTTTCCCTTCGCGGATCAGATTGGCGATGGCGGGGGTGTTGATCATGATTTCCTGTGCCATCACGCGCCCAAACTGGCCGGCGGCTGGATTGAGCCGCTTGCACAGGGTTTGTGAGAATACGGCAACCAGCGAACTGCTGAGCTGCACCCTGATCTGGGTTTGTTGTGATGGTGGGAACACATCCACCATGCGGTCAACGGTTTGTGCGGCGGAGCTGGTGTGCAGTGTGCCGAATACCAGGTGGCCCGTCTCGGCGGCCGAAATGGCCAGCTGAATGGTCTCCAGGTCGCGCATCTCACCCACCAGGATCACATCAGGGTCTTCCCGCAGTGCGGCTCGCAGTGCGGCGGCGAAACTTCGGGTGTCTTCTCCAAGTTGACGCTGGTGGATCAGGCTTTTTTCGTTCTTGTAGGTGAATTCGACGGGGTCTTCAATGGTGAGAATGTGTTCGGCGCGGGTGTGGTTGATGTGATCGAGTACCGCTGCCAGGGTTGTGGTCTTGCCGGAGCCGGTGGGACCGGTCACCAGCACCAGTCCGCGGGGGCGATGGCTGGTTTCTTCCACCACCGGCGGTAAGTCCAGAGCCTTGAGGCTCGGAATCGAGCTGCCGAGCGCCCGCAGGCAGGCGGCGTAGGTGTTGCGCTGGCGGTAGACGTTGACGCGGAAGCGCGCCACTCCCTTGAGGCCGTAGGCGCAGTCCAGTTCCCAGGTTTGCTCCAGCTGTTTGCGCTGGGCGTTGTTGATCATTGAGAAGATCAACCGGTTGCAAATGTCTTCACTGAGCTTCTCCTCGCGCATCGGTCGCAGGCCGCCACTGAAGCGTCCGTAGGGGGGTTGGCCGGCCGCCAGGTGGAGGTCGCTGCCCCCACCCTTCACCAGCTCCTCCATCAGGTCCTCGATCTGGAGGTCCATGCCGTGCGCGATTGATCAGGAGTCCCTGTCAGTCTGCGGCCAGAGGCCAGAGCGTGCAAGCGATCTGCGTTCAGCTGATCCCTCGGGAGGTGAGGCAGTAGGGGCATTCCAGCCATTCATCGCGCAGGCCGGCACCGCAGCCCTGGCAGCTGATCGTGTGCAGAGCCTTCACCCGCCGCTCCGATTCCAAGCCTGAGTCGGTGAGAATCATCCGCTCCACCTCCTCGAGCGTGGTCAGACCCTGGCGCACGAGGTCGAGGCTGTAGCCCAGCAGGGTCTTCATGCCGCCCTCCAGAGCCATCTTGCGGATGGTCTCGGTGGTGGCCTGCTGCGCGATCGCCGTGGCGAGCCCCTCGTTGACCCGCAACACTTCGTAGACCCCCACCCGGCCGCGGTAGCCCAGACCCTGGCAGGTGGGACAGACGTTCCCGCGACCCTGCTGACGCTTGGCCTTGTAGAAAGTGATCTCCTGTTCGCGGCTGGCCAGCAGGCCGAAGCGTCCCAGTTCGGCTTCCGTGGGCTTGTAGGCCACCCGGCAGTCGCGGCAGACGCGGCGCACCAGGCGCTGGGAGACGATCCCCAGCAGCGAGGCACTCACCATGAAGGGCTCCACGCCCATCTCGGTGAGGCGGGCGATGGCGCTGGGGGCGTCGTTGCAGTGCAGGGTGGTCAGCACCAGGTGGCCGGTGAGGGCCGCCTCAATGGCAGTTTTGGCCGTCTCTTCATCGCGTGTCTCCCCCACCAGGATCACATCGGGGTCCTGGCGCATGAAGGCGCGCAGGGCCATGGCGAAGTCGTAGCCCTTGTCGCGGTTGACCTGGGTTTGGGAGATGCCCTTGAGCGAATACTCGATCGGATCTTCCACCGTCGAGATGTTCACCGTGGGACTGTTGCGTTCAGCCAGCAGCGAATAGAGGGTGGTGCTCTTGCCGGAACCGGTGGGGCCCGTCACCAGCAGCATGCCGAAGGGCTTGGCGCCCATGTCGCGCACCCCCGCCAGGGCGGTGGGATCCGAGATCAGCTTGTCGAGTCCCAGGTGGGTGGCGCCGCTGTCCAGCAGGCGCATCACCACCTTTTCGCCGTAGCGGGTGGGCAGGGTGCTGACGCGCAGATCGAACAGCCGTCCCTGATAGCGGCGGCGGATGCGGCCGTCCTGGGGCAGGCGGCGCTCGGCGATGTCCAGGTCGGCGATGATCTTCACGCGGGAGGTGACCGCCGGGATCAGGTTCTTCGGCAGCTTCTCCAGGGGTTCCAGCACGCCGTCCTGACGGAAGCGGATCAGCAGTCCGTCCTCCTGCGGTTCCATGTGGATGTCACTGGCGCCGCGGCTGAGGGCCCGCACCAGAATCTTGTCCACCAGGGTGACCACCGGAGAGGCCCCTGCCGCGTTGAGGTTCTTCTCAACGTCGATGTCCGAGAACTCGTCTTCCGCCACCTCCTCAAGAGGGCCGGCGAGTGCCAGGTCCTCCACCAGGGACGGCATGGGTAAGGAGGCTTGGCCCTCGGAGTCCGGATCGTCGTCCGGGTCCGCCAGATCACCCGTGGATCCGAGGCTGCCGCTGCCCTGGCCGACTCTGGATGCCCCTGGGGCTGCATCGTCCGGATGGTGCAATTCCGCTTCGATCTCGCCCTGGAGTGCCAGCCGCAGGCTGATCGTCAGACCGGCGCCCGCAGCCAGGCCGAGCAGCTGCTGCCGCTGCTCCGAGGGCCACTGGGTGGGCACCGCCACCAGCAGGGCCTCACCCTCGCGTCCCACGGGCAGGCAGCCGAGCTCGCGGCACTGCTCTGCGTTGAAGAATGGCGCCAAGGCCCAGCGGTCGCCTCCCGCGGCGGCCAGCTGCTCGGCCGACAACACCGCTTCCCCGAGAAGCAGCTCCACTTCAAGGCGTTGTTGCGCTGCAGTGGTCGCAGGGGGGATGGGGCGGCTTGGGGTGAGCGTCATCGCCGGATGCCAACCGCGACTGCGGACGGGGAGGTGCGGGCTTCCGCCAATTGTGAGGTGGAACCCCTTCGCATCAACATGTCTACAGCAAATTTCCTGTTCGGCCAGCATGAGCGGCGACGCCACCCCGTTCCCCATGGATTCCGCCGAGAGCAACGCTGAGGCGTCCGCGGAGATCCAGGCCGATGCCGCCGCTGCTGAGGGGGCTTCGGCCCCGCACGCGTCAGAGGACGCCGGGGCGTCGGGCGCAGGGTCCGCGTCTGCAGCGTCCTCCGAGGAGCGCGTGCAACAGCTCGAGGCCGAGCTCGAGGCCCTGCGGGCTGAGCACGACAGCGTTCGCGGCCAGTACATGCGCATCGCCGCCGACTTCGACAACTTCCGCAAGCGCCAGAGCCGCGACCAGGACGACCTGCGTCTGCAGATCACCTGCAGCACCCTCAGCGAGATCCTGCCGGTGGTGGATAACTTCGAGCGCGCCCGCCAGCAGCTCGATCCCCAAGCGGAGGAGGCCCAGACCATCCACCGCAGCTACCAGGGTCTCTACAAGCAGCTGGTGGAGGTGTTCAAGCAGCTGGGGGTGTCGCCGATGCGCGTGGAGGGGGAACCCTTCGATCCCAGCCTGCACGAGGCGGTGCTGCGCGAGCCCAGTGAGGAGCACCACGAGGACGTGGTGATCGCCGAGCTGCAGCGTGGTTACCACCTCAATGGCCGCGTGCTGCGCCATGCCCTGGTCAAGGTGTCGATGGGCCCTGGTCCCGCTGGCGGCGAGGCTCCGGCGCCCGAGGCTGAGTCCCAGCCCGACGCGCACGGGGCCTGATCGATGGCCGACTACTACGACCTGCTGGGTGTCGGTCGCGATGCCGATGCCGACACCCTCAAGCGGGCCTACCGCCGTTTGGCGCGCCAGTACCACCCGGATATCAACAAGGACCCGGGCGCCGAGGACAAGTTCAAGGAGATCGGCCGCGCCTACGAGGTGCTCAGCGATCCCCAGACCCGCTCCCGCTACGACCAGTTCGGTGAGGCCGGTCTCGGCGGTGCCGCCGGTATGCCGGACATGGGCGACATGGGCGGTTTCGCCGACCTGTTCGAAACCTTCTTCAGCGGCTTCGGCGGTGGCATGGGCGGCCCCGGTGGCGCTGCCGGTGCCCGCCGGCGCGGTCCGCGTCAGGGCGACGACCTGCGGTTTGACCTGACCATCAGCTTCAGCGAGGCGGTGTTCGGCCAGGAGAAGGAGATCCAGATCCGCCACCTGGAAACCTGCAACACCTGCAGCGGCTCCGGTGCCAAGAGCGGCAGCGGCCCCACCAGCTGCGGCACCTGCGGCGGCGCCGGTCAGGTGCGTCGCGCCACCCGCACCCCCTTCGGCAGCTTCACCCAGGTGGCCCCCTGCCCCACCTGCGAGGGTACGGGCCAGGTGATCGCCGATCCCTGCAGCGCCTGCGGTGGCCAGGGGCTGCAGCAGGTGCGCAAGAAACTGCGCATCAACATTCCCGCCGGCGTGGATTCCGGCACCCGCCTGCGGGTGGCCAACGAGGGCAATGCCGGCCAGCGCGGTGGTCCGGCCGGCGATCTTTACGTGTTCCTCACGGTGCAGTCGCATCCCAGCCTGCGGCGCGATGGCATCAACATCCACTCGGAGGTGGCGATCAATTACCTCCAGGCGATCCTTGGCGACACGATCGAGGTGGAAACGGTGGACGGTGCGGCCCAGCTGGAGATTCCTGCGGGCACCCAGCCCGGTGCCGTGCTCACACTCACCGGCAAGGGGGTTCCCAAGCTCGGTAATCCCGTGGCCCGGGGCAACCACCTGATCAGCCTCAAGGTGCAGCTCCCCACCAAGCTCAACGGTGAGGAGCGCGAGTTGCTCGAGCAGCTCGCCGGCCATCACACCGCCCGCGGCCACAAGCACCCGCACAAGAGCGGCCTGTTCGGCGGCCTGTTCGGATGAAGGAGGCAGGCGTGGAGCTCGATCTGCGCGGTACCCCCTGCCCGCTCAACTACATCCGCAGCAAGCTGGCGCTGGAACACCTCGACAGCGGCTCCTGGCTGCAGGTGGACCTCGACGCCGGCGAGCCTGAGGAGATGGTGGCCGGGGGCCTGCGTGCCGCCGGCCATCACGTGGAGGTGGAGCCGCTGCCGCCGGCCGCCGTGCGCCTGCGCATCCGCCGCGATGGCTGAGGCGGAGGCCAGCCGCAGCGCCGAAGCCACGGCCCTCGTCACCGCCCTCGAGGCCAATTTCTGCCGGGTGCGCCTCGATGCGGCCTCCGGTCAGCTGGGCGAGGAGCTGCTCTGTGTGCGCCGCACCCGTCTGGGCAAGATCGGCCAGCGCATCTGTGTGGGTGATCGGGTGCAGGTGGAGGGCATCGACTGGGCCGAGCGCCGTGGCGCCATCGCCGCCGTGGCTGAGCGCCGCAGCCTGTTGCAGCGTCCGGCCGTGGCCAACTGCAGCCGGGTGGTGGTGGTGGTGGCCCTAGAGCAGCCCCGGCTCGATCCGCTGCAGCTCAGCCGCTTCCTGATCACCGCCGAGCGCACGGGTGTGACCGTGGAGCTGGTGCTCACCAAGGCGGATCTGCTGCCGCCTCCGCAGCTGCAGATCTGGCTGGAGCGCCTGCGGGGCTGGGGGTACGACCCGCTGGCCGTGAGCGCCCTCGGCCAGGCGGGGCTGGAGCCCCTGCGCCAGCGGCTGGCCCAGCCGGGCATCGCCGTGCTCTGTGGTCCCTCCGGTGTGGGCAAGAGCAGCCTGATCAATGCCCTGGTGCCGGAGCTGGCCCTGCGGGTCAGTGCGGTGTCCGGGCGCCTGCAGCGCGGCCGCCACACCACCCGCCATGTGGAGCTGTTCCCCCTGGCTCCCGGCGCCCTGCTGGCCGACACCCCAGGCTTCAATCGCCCGGACCTTCCAGCCGAGCCGGCCGCCCTCGGCGCCCTGTTCCCCGAGATCCGCCAGCGCCAAGCTGCGGCTCCCTGCCGCTTCCGCAATTGCCTGCACCAGGGCGATCCCGGCTGCGCCGTCGGCGATGGCTGGGATCGTCACAGCCTCTATCTCAGCTGTCTGGAGGCGGTGCTGGCCCAGGCTGAGCGGGAGGGTCAGGTGGGAGCACGGCGTGAGCCCCAGCTCGATCAGCGCCTGCGCCAGCCATCGCGACGCCGG
>JBEGQE010000188.1:0-4903 GCA_041181145.1 Cyanobacteriota bacterium | reverse complement strand
CACGCCTGTGATGCGGCGGCATGGTTGCAAGCGGGTTAAGGCTTCAGCCGGCTGGCCTGGCGATCGCCGCCTTCGTGGCGGTGATCACCGGGATCGCCAATGCCATCCATCTGCCCGCTGCGCTGTTCCCGGAACTGGGAGCCCTGGGGCTGGTGATCTTCAGCGATGCCCGCCACCCCTGGGCCCGTTCACCGGGCCTGCTGATGCTCACCCCCTTCCTGGCGGCGCTGCAGGGGCTCTGGATCACACGCCACCTGAGTTACGGACCTGTCGCAGTTCTGCTGGATGTGGCCGTCACCCTCACGGTGCTCGCCGTGCTGCGTTCACCGATCGTGCCGGCCCTCTCCGCCGGTCTGCTGCCCCTGGCCCTGCAGATCAAGGACTGGTCGTACCCGTTCGCGATTCTGATCGGCACCGGGGGCCTGGTCCTCGTGATCCTGGTGCGGGCCCGCCTCCAGAGGAACCGCCCGGCCGAGCTGGCGGCTGAACAACCTGAACAACCGCAGGCAGAGCCTGCAGCGCAGTCGTCACCTGTGCCGCCTCTGCGGCAGTGGCTGCTGCCGTTTGGCCTGTTTCTGCTGGGCGCACTAGCCCTGGTGGCTCTCACCGGTTCACCCCTGGTGCTGTTCCCACCCCTGCTGGTGATCGCCTTCGAGATGATTGCGCACCGCCAGCACTGCCCCTGGCGCGGCCGTTACGGCAGGGTGTTGCTGGTGACCAATGCCGCCGCCCTGGTGGGGCTGACCCTGGAGCACCTGCTGGGGGTGGTGCCCGCCGCAGCCTTCCTGGCCGTGCTGGCCACCGTGGCTCTGCTGCAGCTGACGCAGCTGTTCTTTCCCCCCGCCCTGGGGGTGGCCTTGCTGCCGTTCGTGATGCCGCACCCGCCGCTGGCCTATCCCCTGTTCACCGGCATGGGCAGTCTCTGGCTGGTGCTGGTGGTGGCGCTGATGGAGCATCAGCGGCCCTCGTCGCCGTCGCTATGACGGGGGCACACGGCCGGGGCGCCGATGGGGGACCCGGTGCACAGCGATCCTTCCCTCTGGAGCGCACCGCTGCCGCAGCTGCTCGACAGCCTCGGCAGTTCCAGCCAGGGCCTGGATCCAGCTGAGGCGCGCAGCCGGCTGGAGCGGCTGGGGCCGAACCGGCTCACGGCGGGGCCGCGCACGGGGGACCTGAATCTGCTGCTGCGGCAGTTCCTCAGCCCGATCATCCTCATCCTGCTGGGGGCGGCGCTGCTGTCGTTCGCGATGGAGTCGTTCACCGATGGCGCGATCATCCTGACGATCGTGCTGCTGAGCGGCCTGCTGGGCTTCTGGCAGGAGCGCGGCGCCGCCCGGGCCGTCGACCAGCTGCTGGCGGTGGTGGAGCTGCGCTGCACGGTGGTGCGCGGCGGCGAGGAACGGCAGGTGCCCGTGGCCGAGGTGGTGCCCGGTGATGTGGTGGTGCTGGCGGCGGGAGCGGGCATTCCGGCGGACTGCCGCCTGCTGGAGGAACGGGATCTCTCCGTGAACGAAGCCGCGCTCACGGGCGAGAGCTTTCCGGTGAGCAAGAGCGTGGTGCCGGCCCATGACCGGCTGCTGATGGGCAGCCATGTGGTGAGCGGCACCGGCCGGGCCGTGGCGCTGCACACCGGCCGCAACACGGCCTATGGCGCCATCGCCGCCCAGTTGCGTCAACGCCGGCCGGAAACCGAATTTGAGCGGGGTGTGCGCCGCTTCGGCAACCTGCTGCTGGAGATCACGCTGCTGCTGATCGCGCTGATCTTCGCGGTCAACGTCTACCTGAATCGCCCGGTTGTCGACTCCTTTCTGTTCTCCCTGGCGCTGGGGGTGGGCCTGACGCCGCAGCTGCTGCCGGCGATCATCAGCGTGAACCTGGCCCACGGCGCCCGCCGCATGGCCCGCCAGCAGGTGATCGTCAAGCGGCTCGCCGCCATCGAGAACTTCGGCAGCATGGATGTGCTGTGCACCGACAAGACGGGCACGCTCACCGAGGGCAGCTCGCGGATTCATCAGGCCCTGGCGGCCGATGGCGAACCCTGTGAGCAGGTGCTGCTGCACGCCTGGCTCAATGCCGTGTTCGAAACGGGCTTCAGCAACCCGATCGACGAGGCCCTACGCCACCTCAACCCCGAGCAGCGGCCGAGCGGCGAAGCCGGCAACGCCGCCCTGTGGCGCAAGCTCGATGAGCAGCCCTTCGATTTCCACCGCAAGCGCCAGAGCCTGCTGCTGCAGCCCCCGGCCGCCCTGGGCCGCGAGCCGCTGCTGATCACCAAGGGGGCCCTGGCCCGCGTGCTGGACGTGTGCAGCCTGGCTCGCCGTGCCGATGGCACCTGCGTGCCACTGGCGGAGCTGGAGGCGAGCATCAGCAGCTGCAGCCAGGCCCTCAGCGCCCAGGGGTATCGGCTGCTCGGGGTGGCCAGGCGGCAGCATCCCGCCCGCACGATCGAGCCGCAGTCGGAGCAGGGCATGACCTTCCTCGGCCTGCTGGTGCTGCACGATCCGCTCAAGCCAGGCGTCCCCGCCACCGTGGCGGAACTGCGCCAGCTCGGCGTGCGCCTGAAGATCATCACCGGCGACAACGCCCTGGTGGCGATGCGGATCGGCCAGGAGGTGGGGCTGCTCAACCCGGCGGTGATCAGCGGCGCCGAGCTGCTGGAGATCAGCGATGAGGCCCTGCCCGTCCGCGCCGAAGCGGCGGATGTGTTCGCCGAGGTGGAGCCCAACCAGAAGGAGCGGCTGATCCGGGCCCTGCGGCGCGGTGGCCATGTGGTGGGCTACATGGGCGATGGCATCAACGACGCCCCGGCGCTGCAGGCCGCCGATGTGAGTCTGTCGGTGCAGGGGGCGGTGGACGTGGCCAAGGAAGCGGCCGAGATCGTGCTGCTCGAGAACGACCTGGCGGTGCTCAGCGCCGGCATCCGCGAAGGCCGGCGCACCTTCGCCAACACGCTCAAGTACGTGTTCATGGCCACCAGTGCCAACTTCGGCAACATGTTCTCGATGGCGGGCGCCTCGCTGCTGCTGCCGTTCCTGCCGCTGCTGCCGAAGCAGATCCTGCTCACCAACCTGCTCACCGACCTGCCGGAGATGACGATCGCCGGCGATCGGGTGGATGCCGACTGGATCGACCAGCCCCACCGCTGGGACATCGCCTTCATCAAGCGCTTCATGCTCACCTTCGGCCTGGTGAGCTCGCTGTACGACTACCTCACCTTCGCCGTGCTGCTCTGGGTGCTGAAAAGCGGGCCGGCGGAGTTCCGCACGGGCTGGTTCATCGAATCGGTGGTGTCAGCCGCCTCGATCGTGCTGGTGGTGCGCACCCACCGGCCGCTCACCGCCAGCCGGCCCTCCCGCAGCCTGGCGCTGGCCACCCTGGCGGTGGTGATCCTCACGCTGCTGCTGCCGAACACCCCGCTCGGCCGCCTGTTCGGCTTCGTGCCACTGCCGCCCGGCTTCCTGCTGCTGCTCGCCGCCGTGCTGGTTGCCTACGTGCTCACGGCGGAACGGGTGAAGCGCTGGTTCTACCGCGGCCTGCGGCCGCCGCAGGGGCTATGACGCTGGCGGCTCCAGCTGGATGGTGCTGTGGGCGATGCCGAGCTCGGCGAGCCGTTGCTTGGCCTGATGCAGCCAGGCGAGGTCGTCGATGCTGCCGGGATGGCGCACCACATGGGCGGTGAGGGCGCACTGGGAGGTGCTCAGGGCCCAGATGTGCACGTGGTGCACGTTCAGCACGCCGGGCAGCTGACGCAGGGCCGCTTCCACCGCCGCCTGGTCGATGCCCTCCGGCACGGCATCGAGGGCGATGCGCAGGGCCTGACGCAGGATCTCGATGCCGCTCCAGGCCACGACCAGCCCCACACCGATGGCGGTGGCCGCATCCAGCCAGTTCCAGCCGGTGAAGCCCACCACCAGCGCCGCGATCAGCACCGCCGCTGAGACGGCGGCATCGGTGAGCAGATGGATCACCGCCGACTTGCGGTTGAGGTCGTGGCCGGCATCGGCGCCGAACAGGCGGGCCGAGAACAGATTCACCGCCACGCCGATGGCGGCGGCCCAGAGCACCGGTCCGGTGCTCACCTCCACAGGGCTCAAGAGGCGTTGCACCCCCTCCACCAGCACCACCGCCGAGGCCATCAGGATGAACACCGCATTGGCCAGCGAGGCCAGCTGGGTGCTGCGGCCGAAGCCGTAGGTGAACCGCTCCGACGGCGCCCGGGCGCTGAGGCGCTCCGCCCCCCACCCCAGCAACAGGCCGGCCACATCGCCGAGGTTGTGCACCGCATCGCCGATCAGTGCCAGGGACCCGAAGCCCACGCCGATCACCAGCTGCAGAGCCGAGAGACCGCTGTTGAGGATCACGCTCCAGCGGAAGGCCGCCGGCGAACCGGGCCGGTGCTGGTGCTGGCGGGGGTGCGGCTGCCGCTGCACGGCCACGGCGGGATGGAGGGGCTCTCCGGGGTGGGCGGAGGGATGGGGATCGGTCAAGGGATGGTCTGGGGGAGGCGTCAGACGGGGCGCGCGGGGCGGGTCAGGCGATCCGCCAGCAGCAGGGCCACGGCCGTGGTGAGCAGCACCACGGCGATGCCGGTGGGCGGCAGGGGAGCGAGGCTCAGCACCGCCTGCAGTCTGGGCAGGGCGAGCAGCAGCAGCCACAGGCCGGCGCCGATGGCCGCCCCCGCCAGGGTGTGGCGACTGGCCAGTGGCCCGTTCAGCCACACCAGGCCGCCGCCGGCGAGCAGCAGCAGGGAGAACACCAGGCTGCGGCGCAGCTCCACCGGGCTGTGGGGCCAGAAGGCCAGCAGCAGCACCGCCAGGGTCAGCACCAGCCCCTGGCCGAGGGCCCGCCGCCAGGTGCTCGGGCCGAACAGGGGGGCCCCCGCCTGCCGGGGCGGCTGACGCAT
>JBEGQE010000187.1:0-2778 GCA_041181145.1 Cyanobacteriota bacterium | reverse complement strand
CGGGCCTGCAGCAGGCGCTGGTCGCAGCTGGCGGCGGGCCAGGGGGGCTCCGCCAGGAAGTTGCGCCGCTCCAGCGGGCTGGCGGCGTGTTCGCGCAGCGGCAGTGGTCCATCCAGCTGCTGCGCCAGCAGATCGAGCCACTGGCGCACCGGTGTGGCCGCCTCCTGGGCCTCGCCGGTGCGCTCGTCGCGGTTGCTCCAGCTGATCAGCAGGTGCGCCCGGGCGGAGAGCAGGCTCTCCAGCAGCACGTAGCGGTCCTGGTCGCCGCTGCTGGGATCGCCGAGGCGGCGTTGTTGCTCCAGCAGGTGGAAGCCCGGACGCTGGCGCTGGCGGGGAAAGCTGCCCGCATCCAGGCCCATCAGCACCACCACCTTGTGGGGAATGGCGCGCATCGGTTCGAGGGCGCTGATCGTGAGTGCGCCGGAACGATGGCCGAAGCGGCCGCTGCCCTCGCTGAGGCGCTCTGCCAGCACCTCCGCCACCACCGGAGCCTCCAGCAGCAGCGGGCTGGCGCCGGCGATGGCGTTCCAGTCGGCCAGCACCGCCAGCAGGCTCTGCAGTTCCCAGGCCCGCTCACCGCCATCGCCGAACAGGGCGTGGAGCTGTTCGCGCAGGCCGCTCACCCAGTCGGCCACGCGGCGCGCCTGCCCCAGCCAGGTCAGGCTCTGTTGCAGCTGCCGCAGCAGCGCCAGCCAGCGCCCCTGCTGCTCAAGGCTGCCCGCCATCGCCAGCGGCGCCGTGTCGCCTGGGGCCAGGCCCGGCGCCTCGGGCAGCACCAGGCCCAGCACCAGTCGATCGATCGCCCAGCTGAGGCTGTGGCGTGGATCGCCGCCGCGGGCGCGGCCATCGAGGCCCCAGCGGAAGCCGCAGCGCTGCAGGAGTGCGGTGATCTCACCGGTTTCGGCGGGCTCGATCCCCTGGTGGATCAACAGGGGCCCACAGCCGAGCACGGCTTCCAGGGCGGTGGCGGTGAGCCGATCCCCCCCCAGCCGCAGCAGGGCGAGCAGACCCTGGCTCAGGCCCGCTTCGCTCTGCTGGCTGCGGTCGGTGAGGCGCCAGGGCAGCACCACGCCGGTGGCCTCGCTGTCGCCGAACACCGCCCCCACCAGCGGCGCGAAGGCCTCCACCTGCGGCGTCATCACGAGGATGTCGCGCGGTTCGAGCGCGGGATCGGCGGCCAGCAGCTGCAGCAGCCGGTCGCGCACGATCTGCAGCTGCCGCAGCCGCCCTGGGCAGGCATGGAACTCCAGCGAGCAGTCGCTGGGGCTGCGGCGCAGGGGCGGATCGGGATCCCCGTTGGCCAGCCGCTCCTGCAGCTGCTCCAGCAGGGTTGCCGTGTCACCGGCGGCCGTGGCCGGCAGGAAGAAGGCGTCATGGTCGTCCCACTGGCCGGCCTGGGTGTCGCCGCTGGCCTCCAGCAGCTGCTGGAATTCGGCCCCCAGCCGCCCGAAGCGGGCCTCCAGGCCGGGCACCTCCAGCAGCCAGTCGCTGCCCAGCGGTTCGCCGGCCCGGGCATCGTGGCGCTGCCAGAGATCACGGCAGGGGGTGAGCAGGTAGAGCTCCACCGCCATGCGCTGGGAGAGGGCCTGCAGCAGCTCCACCTGCACCGGCGCCAGGCTGCTCAGGCCGAACAGCCGCAAGGGCTGGCCTGGGTTGGTGTGGATGGTGGCCGGACCCTGGCCCCGCTGCAGGCGGGCGATCGCCTCCCGGGCCCGTAGGCCGAAGGGCCGCCGCTCCAGCTGCTCCGCTAGCTGCCGCAGCAGCAGTGGCTGCCAGCGCAGGGCCTCGGCCAGGGGCTGGCCGGCGGCGTCGAGGTCGCGCCCCTCCAGCCAGGCCTCGAGCATGGTGGGCCGGTAGAGGCCGTAGTCGTCGAGGGCGTCGGCGATGGCGCGCCCCAGCTGCCAGAGCGGTGCATCCAGCTGGCCGCGATCGGCGCCGCGGCGCTCCAGCCAGGCGCGCAGCGGTGCGGCCTCCGGTGCCTGCAGCAGGCCGGGCAGCCGCTCCAGCACCGGCCACACCAGGTTCTGGGCGCGCCAGGGGTCGGCGCCGGCCGGTACGGCAGCGCCCGGCGGTTCGCTTGCATCGGCCGCCAGCAGCGCATCCACCAAGTCGCGCAGGCGGCTGGCGGGGAAGGGGCAGCGCAGGTTGGCGACGATGCCGCCGCCGGGAGGCCCCTGGGGATCGCTGATGCCAAGGGCGATCTGTTCCCCCAGCCAGCGGCTGGTGGGCCAGGTGTTCACCACCACCTGAAGGGGGTCCAGCGGCCCAGGGGGCTCCAGCCGCAACCGGGTGGCCAGCACCTGGGCCAGCAGCTCGGCGCGGTTGCTGCGATACAGGGTGAGCAAGGCTCAGCCGCCGGCGGGTGCCGCGGGGCTCACCAGGGGTGCGCGCAGGCCAGGCAGGGTGCGCGGGGCCTCGGGGCGCAGGCCCGGAACACTGATCACCTCGCGGGTTTCCGGGCAGTAGGCACTGAGGGCGCCGCCGTAGCAAGCGCCCGTATCCACCATCACGATCTGGGGCAGACGGCGCACATGCGGCCCCGGCGTGTGGCCGATGATCACCTCGCCGAAGCGGCCGTCGTAGTGCTGCCAGAAGCCGAGGCGCACCCGCAGGTCGGGCTGCCAGCTTTCGGGATCGAAGCCGGCGTGGGTGGCCACCCAGCCATCGCCCCAGTAGGCCAGCGGCAGGTGCTCAAGCCGTTCCAGCCACCGGCGGCAGGCCTCTTCACCCAGGTGGCGGAAGGTGTCGCAGCCGGCCAGGGAGCGGTCGGCCTGCCAG
>JBEGQE010000186.1:0-3376 GCA_041181145.1 Cyanobacteriota bacterium | reverse complement strand
CCACCTGATAGAGGAACTGGCGGATGATGCCGTTGAGCATCGGGCCGCGCCAGATCACCGGCTGGTGGGCATCGATCAGCAGCCCCATCGACACCATGGCGATGCCGCAGCTCTCGATCGGTGTGAGCACCTGCTCGCTGCCGCTGCCCCGCACCTGCGGGGTCTGATCGGCCACGCCGAGCATGGTGGGAGCGTTGGGGCCGTAGATGTCGGCATCGAGCAGCCCCACCTTCAGGCCGCTGGCGGCCAGGGCGCAGGCCAGGTTCACCGCCACGGTGCTCTTGCCCACCCCGCCCTTGCCGCTGCTC
The DNA here is from genome assembly GCA_041181145.1 of Cyanobacteriota bacterium. Lineage (GTDB taxonomy): Bacteria > Cyanobacteriota > Cyanobacteriia > PCC-6307 > Cyanobiaceae > Vulcanococcus. Next base: position 3,068 of record JBEGQE010000186.1, on the reverse strand, counting down.
ACGGCGATCACCTGCTTCACTCCGGGGATCGGCTGGCGCTCCGGACCGCCGCCACCATGGCCGGCCGCACCGATCGGTGCGCCCTGGTGCGGGGTGGCCGGGGCGGGCGGCGGTGCCAGTTCGATCTGCACGTCGTCGATGCCGGCCAGCTCCAGCAGGGCGCCGCGGGCATCGCTGGCGATGCGCTCGCGCTGGGCATTGGCGTAGCCGGGCAGGGCCAGGCGAAACACCACACGGCTGTTCTGCACCCGCACCTGCTGGATCCACTGCAGCTCGAGCAGGCTGCGGCCGCTGCCGGCGTCGGTGATCGGCTCAAGGGCGGCGAGGGCCTGGGCGAGGGCCTGACCGGCCGGATCTGCGCTGGCCATCGGAACGGTGGGAGGGTCTGGATCCTAAAAGCGGCGGCGCCATCGGGATGACGAAGGCTCTCGGGGGCTTGTGCGCCGGCCGGTTGAACTGAAAGGGTGAATCGGTTTCGTCAGCCCGCACGGGCTCCCGCACCGATGCTCAAGGGTCTGCTGTCCCGCGCCAGAACGAAGCTGGGTGGCGACCCTGCCGGCAGCAACGGCGCTACGGCAGCGGCTGGCGGTGCCGCCGCCGCGCTGCAGCTGGAGCCGCCACCGGCCGATTCACGCCAACGCGCCCGTGCCCTGGTGATGGGCCTGCAGGATTCGATCTGCGCCGGCCTCGAGCAGTTCGATGGCACCGGCCGCTTCGAGGAGGAGAGCTGGGTGCGGCCCGAGGGCGGCGGCGGCCGCTCGCGGGTGATGAAGGCCGGCCGTGTGTTCGAGCAGGGCGGCGTGAATTTCTCCGAGGTGGAGGGCACCGAGCTGCCCCCCTCGATCCTGAGCCAGCGGCCGGAGGCCAAGGGCCACCGCTGGTACGCCACCGGCACCTCGATGGTGCTGCACCCCCTCAACCCCTACATCCCCACCGTTCACCTCAACTACCGCTACTTCGAGGCAGGCCCGGTGTGGTGGTTCGGCGGCGGCGCCGACCTCACCCCCTACTACCCCTTCCTGGAGGACGCCCAGCACTTCCACCGCACCCTCAAGGGAGCGTGCGACAGCGTCAACCCGGCCTACTACCAGGTGTTCAAACCCTGGTGCGACGAATACTTCTATCTGAAGCACCGCGATGAAACCCGCGGTGTGGGCGGCATCTTCTACGACTACCAGGACCCACGCGGCGTGCTTTACAAGGGCCAGGACCCCGGGGGCCCCGCCGCCGCCGCCAGCCAGGCGGTGGGCCCCCAGCCCCAGAGCTGGGAGCAGCTGTTCTCCCTGGCGAGTGCCTGCGGCAACGCCTTTCTGCCCAGCTATCTGCCGATCGCCGAAAAGCGCCAGAACACCCCCTACGGCGAGCGGGAGCGCCAGTTCCAGCTCTACCGCCGGGGCCGTTATGTGGAGTTCAACCTGGTGTTCGACCGCGGCACAATCTTCGGTCTGCAGACCAACGGCCGCACCGAGTCGATCCTGATGTCGCTGCCACCGCTGGTGCGCTGGGAGTACGGCTACCAGCCCGAGGCCGGCAGCCGCGAGGCGCTGCTCACCGAGCTGTTCACCCGCCCCCAGAACTGGCTTGAGGACCGGGGCCTGGTGGAGCGCTGCCAGCCCCATCAGGCTGTCGGCTGACACTGGCCGTGGGCTGACCGGGCTGCTGCGGCTGAATGCCGGGCGTCCGTCCCAGCCCCAGCTCCAGGGCCGCCACCACCCGCTCACTGATCGTGGCCAGGGCCCGCTCCTGCGTGGCCGGGTTGCGCAGGGCCGGCTCCAGCGGCTTCTCCAGCTTGCCGATCTCCAGCAGGGTGATGCCGCGCCGCGGACCGCCCAGGCCACCGCGGAACTGCATCGGATAACCGCCGAAGGCCAGGGCCAGGCTTTCATCCAGGCGGCTGAAGGGGCGATGCAGGGCCGGGATCACGCCGGAGCCCACGCCATCGGGGCCGTAGGCATCGAAGTGGATCTCCAGGGCGTAGCCGCCGGCGGCGGCGTGGGCCTTGCCCACACTCCAGTTGGTGCGTGGATCGTCGTCGTCGGCGATCGCCCGCAGCGGCGGGTCGTAGAAGCGGATGTTGAGACCACGCTGCAAGCCCAGCGCCACCACCCGGCGGGCCACCTGCAGGTTCCAGTAGAGCTCATCGCGGATGCCGGGCTGCATCGGCGCCGCCCCGAAGCGATCCACCGCCTCACCGGCGGTGCCGGGACCGGCGATCCCCTGGGAATCGGCATGGCCAGCCATCACCAGGATCGGCAGATCGGCGGGCACGGCGCGCATGCCGATCCAGTCGCGCTGCAGGCGGCTGCGCGGTCCCGTGAGCGGATCCTGGCCCGTGGCGGGCGGAGCCGGCGCCTGGGCCGCGGCGGTGCTGGCCAGGGGCAGGGCCAGCAGGGCTGCGGCCACCAGCCCCCGCTGCAGGCGTCGTTGGAGCGAGGGGTGCTGCGGGCGATGCAGCCAACGGCGCAGGGCAGGTGCCATCACACCTCAGGCGGCGGATCGGGCCACTCTGGCGCAGGCTCAGATCGGTGAACTCATCAGGTTGCCGTCGCTGAACAGGCCAAGCTGGGGGCCCATCTCCTGCTCCAGGGCGATCAGCTCATCGCGATGGGCTCGCAGGCGCAGGGCGCTGCCGGTGGCCAGGTCGTGGCTGATCAGGCGCAGCTCCACGGTTTCCGGCCGCTGAGCGCGCCGGCGATAGACCAGACCAGCCAACGGACCGAGGGCCACCAGCAGCAGCGGCCACCAGCCCAGGGAGGGGATCAGCTGACGGATCACCAGCCCCAGGCTGCCCGCACCCACAGCCCCCAGCAGGGAGAGCAGCAGCGCCAGGGCAGCACTGGCCTGCACCTGACCGCGGAAGCGCAGCAGCCGCCGCTCCGGGTTGCTCTCCTCGGCGATCCAGCCGCGGGACTGCAGCCACTCGGCCATGGCGGGCAACACCTCCAGGGGCGGGCGGGAGGAGCGCACCTCCACCACGGTGGTGCGGTCCTTACTCGCAGCCCGCAGGAAGAACACCAGGCCGACAGCCAGGAGCAGGGTGAGCAGCAGGGTGGAGGCCAGGGCCGGTG
>JBEGQE010000185.1:0-10410 GCA_041181145.1 Cyanobacteriota bacterium | reverse complement strand
GCTGGTGGCGATGCAGCCGCCCTGATCGATCGCCACATCAACGATCACCGAGCCGGGGCGCATCTGCCGCACCAGCGCCTCGTCCACCAGGGTCGGTGCCCGGTCGCCGGGCACCAGCACGGCGCCGATCAGCAGGTCGGCCGTGGGCACCAGCCGCTCCAGCAGACCGCGGCTGCTCACCAGGCTGGTCAGCCGCCCACGGCGCTGGGACTCCAGCTGGCGCAGGCGCTCGGGGCTCAGGTCGAGCAGCAGCACCTCCGCGTCCATCGCCGCCGCCAGGCGGGCGGCATTCCAGCCCACGCTGCCGGCGCCGAGCACCACCACCCGCGCCGGTTGCACCCCGGTGCAGCCGCCGATCAGCACGCCGCGTCCGCCGTGGGGTTGTTCGAGCAGATGGGCGCCCACCTGGGCCGCCAGCCGGCCGGCGATCTCGCTCATCGGGGCCAGCAGCGGCAGGCTGCCGTCGTCGAGCTGCACGGTTTCGTAGGCGATCGCCGTGGTGCCGGCTTCCAGCAGGGCGCGCCCCACCGCCGGATAGGCGGCCAGGTGCAGGTAGGTGAACAGCACCAGATCGGGTCGCAGGAAGCCGAACTCCTCCGGCTGGGGCTCCTTCACCTTCACCACGAGATGGGCTCCCCAGGCCTCCTCCCGGCCCACCAGCTCCGCCCCCGCCTCCGCGAAGGCCTGATCGCTCAGGCCTGCTCCGAGGCCCGCTCCTGCCTCGATCCGCACCGTGAAGCCATGGCTCACCAGTTCGCGCACGCCGTCGGGCGTGAGGGCCACGCGCTGCTCATCGCGCTTCACCTCCCGCGGCACGCCGATGCTGGCGATCGGGGCAATCGGGGCGGCCATGGTGCCTGCACGGGGCTTGCCTCCAGCTTGGCGCCGGCGACCGGCGGGGGCCAGGGCCGCTCAGCCGGCGGCGGCGATCGGCATGCGCCAGCCGCTGCCGAAGGCCCGGCCGCTCACCTTGAGCAGCGGCGCTGCCTGGCGCCGCTTGAACTCGGCCCGGCGCAGCAACCCCTGCACCCGCTCCGCCAGGGCGGCATCGCAGCCGGCCGCCACCAGATCCTCCGGGCTGCGCTGCTCCTCGATCAGGGCCTGCAGCAGCGGATCGAGCAGCGCGTAGTCGGGCAGGGAATCGCTGTCGCGCTGGTCCGGGCGCAGCTCGGCGCTGGGGGGCTTCGTGCGGATGGCGCGGCCCACCAGTTCCCCATCGGCCGGCAGCCCCAGGGCGATGCGGCAGGGGCGGGCAGCGGCGGAATCCAGCCAGGCGCAGAGGCCGAACACGCTGGTCTTGTACAGGTCGCCGATCACCGCCAGTCCGCCGTTCATGTCGCCGTAGAGGGTGCAGTACCCCACCGCCAGTTCCGACTTGTTGCCCGTGGAGAGCAGCAGCTGGCCCTGCTGATTGGCCACGGCCATCAGCAGCGTGCCGCGGATGCGCGACTGCAGGTTCTCCGCCGTCAGCCCCGCCGGCGGACCCTGCAGGGCCGGGCTGAGGCTGGCCTCAAAGGACGCCATCAGCGGCGCGATCGGCACGGTCTGGCTGGCCAGGCCGAGGCGCTGGGCCAGGGCGAGGGAATCGTCGATGGATCCGGTCGAACTCCAGGGGGAGGGCATCAGCAGTGCCTGCACCTGCTCGGCTCCGAGGGCGGCGGCGGCCAGCACCGCCACCAGGGCCGAATCGATGCCGCCGCTCAGCCCCAGCAGCGCGGAGCGGAAGCCGCATTTGCGGGCATAGTCCCGCAGCCCCAGCACCAGGGCGCGCAGCAGCAGCTCCTCGGTATCCGGCAGGGGGACGGCGGCGGCCGCGGCCTGCGGCGCCGCGGTGTCCCAGACCCCCAGATCCTCTGCAGCCCAGGCCAGCTGCCGCTGCACGCGGCCGTCGGCGCCCGTCACGAAGCTGCCGCCGTCGAACACCAGCTCGTCGTTGCCACCCACCTGGTTCACGTACACCACCGGGCAGCCCAGCCGCTGGGCGGCGGCCGCCGCCAGCTCGCGGCGCAGCTGGGCCTTGCCCTGGGCGAACGGGGAGGCCGAGAGGTTGAGCAGCAGGTCCGGCCGCAGGGCCCGCAGCTCCCCCACCGGGTCGGCGCCGGCCAGGCGCTGGCCGTGCAGGGTCTCCTCCACCCAGAGGTCTTCGCAGAGGGTGAGCCCCAGGCGCCAGCGGCGACCGCCCCGGTCCAGCTCCAGCAGGCAGGGCTGATTGGCCGGTCGGAAATAGCGGCGTTCATCGAACACGTCGTAGCTGGGCAGCAGCCGCTTGCGGGCCACCACCCGCCAGCCGCCGGCCTCCACCAGGGCGGCCGCGTTGAACAGATCGGGCTGCTGCCGGTCCGGCGCCGGCGCGCTCACCCCCAGCAGCAGCGCCAGACCGGCGGGCAGCTGGGCGGCCAGCTGATCGAGGGCTTGCGCCTGCCGCTGGCGCAGGGCTGGCCGCAGCAGCAGGTCGCGCGGCGGATAACCCCACAGGGCCAGCTCCGGGGCCACCACCAGATCGGCGCCGGCGGCGTGGGCCCGGTGGCAGGCCTCCAGCAGCCGCTGGCCATTGCCGATGAGATCCCCCACCAGCGGATTGATCTGGGCGAGGGCGAGGCGCATCAGCGGCGGGGCCCGGCGGATGGCTCACCCAGGCCGTAGAGATTGTGCTTGACCAGTTCCGGCCACAGCGCCGCCGGCACCTGCTCGCGGCTGGGCCGGGCCCGCACCGCCGAGCTCGCGGTGGCTGGAACCGGCAGCGGCAGCAGTTCCGGCTCGCGGCCCAGCTGCCGCAGGGCCGCCAGGGCCTCGGCCTGCAGCGGGAAGCCCTGGCGGGGCACCACCGCCAGCCGGCAGCGGCGCAGCAGCTCCTCCGCCCGGTACCAGTGCGGCAGCTGCACCGCCAGATCGCCGCCCACCACGAACACCAGCTCGCGGCCCGGCCAGAGCTCCTCGGCCCGCTCCAGGGTGGTGAGGGCGCGGGGGCTGCTCAGTTCCTGCTGCAGGCGGATGCGCGGATCGTCCAGGTCGTCCACCAGCAGCTGCAGCAGGGTGGCCCGTTGGGCCAGTGAGGCCCCGTGCTGCTTGAACGGGTTGTCGCTGGCCCAGGTGGCCACCTGGCCGTAGCTGTCGGCCAGGCCCGCCAGCAGGGCCCGGTGGCCGGCGGTGGGTGGGTCGGCGCTGGTCCCGAACAGGGCCAGGCCAGGGCGGATCGCGGGCTGGGGCGGGGCGTTCACGGCACCGGCCCTCATGGCAACAGCGTCTGCAGCCGGGCACCGCTGTCGGCCTGGGGCTGCCACTGCTGCAGCCAGGCCCGCACCTGGGGGTCCTGCCGGGCCAGGCGCCGCAGCAGCGAGGCGGGCCGCAGCCGGCCCCGCTCGGCCCCGCGCAGCAGCTCCGCCGCCGCCAGCCGGCCCGTGAGCCGGGTGGTGTGCACGGCCAGGGCGGCCTGGGCCACGGCCACCGGCGCCGCCGGCGCCAGGCTGAGGCCGCCGCTCAGCGGGGCAGCCAGCAGCAGCAGCTGGCGCAGGCCGCCGAGCAGCAGCTGGATGCCCAGCTGGGTGCCGCCGAGCAGGGCGTTCTGGGTGGAGAGCCGCGCCAGCAGGGCGCGGGCGCCGCCGCTGCCGAGCTCCAGGCCGTAGAGCTGGCAGAGCTGGGCCACCAGGGCCGTGTCGAGGGCGAGGCCGCCGGCCAGATCCAGGAGCAGCAGTGGATTGGCGGCCACACCGGTGGCCTTGAGCGCGGCATAGCGGCCGATCAGGGCCTGGGCGGCGCTGCGGCCGCGATGCAGGCGCCACCGGTGCAGTCGCTGGGCGAAGCGATCGGCGGCCCGCAGGCCGTTCAGGCCCAGCAGCAGGGCTCCCTGCTCCGCCAGCAGCTGCAACAGGGCCTGCCGCAGGGGGGCGATCCGGGGTGCCTCGGCTTCGCTGCGCACCCGGCCGTCCTCGAGCAACACCGCCCGCCGGGGCGCGGAGGCCACCGCCAGCAATGGCAGCGGCCGGGCGGCGGCGGGCAGTCGGCGGCGGATGCTGGCCAGCAGGGGCTCGAGCTCGGCGGCCGGCCAGCAGTCGCAGCGGTTCAGCACCACCAGCACCGGTTTGCCCGCCGCCAGCAGCACCTCCAGGCCTTCGGCTTCCGGGCTGGTGAGGTCGCCATCGAGCACCAGCAGCACCAGATCGGCGCCGAGGGCTACCCGCGCCGCCAGGCGCTGGCGGGCGTGGGCGGCGATCTCATCGATGCCCGGGGTGTCCACCAGCTCCACCGCCGCCAGCCCGGGCACCGCCACCGGCCAATCCACCCGCTGCTGGTTGCGGGTGCAGCCGTGGGCCACGTCGGTGGCGAAGGCGGTCTGGCCCAGCAGGGCGTTGAGCAGGCTGGATTTGCCCACCCCCACCCGGCCGAACACGGCCACCCGCAGACGGCGCTCCGCCAGGGCCTGCAGTTGCTGATCGAGGGCTCGCAATTCCGGTGCCAGGCCGGCGCGCTCCCGCTCGCTCAGGCGCAGCTCCGCGCGCCAGGGCTCCAGCAGCAGCGCGCAACGCTCGGCGGCGGATGGACGGTCCGCAGGCTGGGCCCCTGCTGGAGCTGGTGCTGGAGGTGGCGGCTGGCGGACCGGCATCGGCGTGGGCAGTTGTGCCATCGTCGCGCTCAGCAGCGCCCGTGTCCCATGTTGATCGGTCCGGAGATCCATGCCGACCGTCGCGCCCGCTTTTTTGAGGCCCTCGGCGGCGCGGCGGCGGTGATCCCTGGCGCGGCGTTGGTGACCCACCACGCTGACTGCGAGTGGCCGTTCCGCCAGAACAGCGACTTCTGGTATCTCACCGGTTTCGATGAGCCGGACGCTGTGGCCCTGTTTCTGCCGCACCGGCCGGAGGGAGAGCGCTACGTGCTGTTTGTGCAGCCCAAGCAGGCCAGTGCTGAGGTGTGGCAGGGCTTCCGCTGGGGCTGTGAGGGGGCGGTGGCCCAGTTCGGTGCCGATCTGGCCCATCCCCGCAGCGAACTGGCGGAGCGGCTGCCGGAGTACCTGAAGGGGGCCGAGGGCATCGCCTTCCGCGTTGGCAAGCATCCGGCGGTGGAGCCCTTGGTGCTGCAGGCCTGGGCCGGCCAGCTCGATCGCGCCCCCCGCAGCGGCGGCGCGGCCCTGGGTCTGGTGGCCCCCTGCCCGTTGCTGCATGGGCTGCGCCTGCGCAAGGCCCCGGAGGAGCTGGCGCGCCTGCGGGAGGCGGCCCGCATCTCAGCGGAGGCCCACGAGCTGGCGCGCCGGGTGGCCCGGCCCGGTCTGAGCGAGCGGCAGGTGCAAGCGGTGATCGAGCAGCATTTCCTGGAGCAGGGCGCCCGCGGCCCGGCCTACGGCTCGATCGTTGCCGGCGGCGACAACGCCTGCGTCCTGCACTACACCGCCAACAGTGCCGTTCTGCGCGAGGGCGACCTGCTGCTGATCGACGCCGGCTGCTCCCTGGCCGACTACTACAACGGCGACATCACGCGCACCTTCCCGGTGGGGGGGCGCTTCTCCGGCGAACAGCGGGCCCTCTACGAGCTGGTGCTGGCGGCCCAGGAGGCGGCAGTGGCGGCCGTGGCCCCGGGGCAGACCGCCGAGGCCGTGCACGACACCGCCGTGCGGGTGCTGGTGGAGGGCCTGCTGGATCTGGGCCTGCTGGCAGGCGACCCCGACGGGATCATCGAGCAGGGCGCCTACCGCCACCTCTACATGCACCGCACCGGCCACTGGCTGGGCCTCGACGTGCACGACGTGGGTGCATACCGCCTCGGCGAGCACCATGTGGAGCTGGAGCCCGGCATGGTGCTCACGGTGGAGCCCGGTCTGTATGTGAGCGATCGGCTGCCGGTGCCCGAGGGCCAGCCCGCCATCGAGGAGCGCTGGAAGGGCATCGGCATCCGCATCGAAGACGACGTGGCCGTCACCGACCACAGCCACGAGAACCTCACGGCCGCGGCCCTCAAGGCGCCGGCCGCGATGGAGCGTTGAGCGCCTGCTCCAAGCCCGCCAGCGCGCAGGAGGTAGCCGGGATCACCGCATCCGCGCCGGCCTCCCGCAGCCGCGCTTCGTAGGGGCCCCGGCGCGCTGCTGCCGCCGGGCCGTGCAGGTGCGGCGGCGCCACCGCCAGGCTGAGGAAGCGCTGGGCCGGCTGCTGCTGGCGGGCCCGCTGCACGGTGAGCACATCGGCCACGGTGTCGCCCAGATAAGCCACCGGCGGTGCAGCCGGTCCGAGGCCTTCGGCGCCGATCAGCGCAGCGGCCAGGCGCAGCAGGCCGGTGGGGTCGGGTTTATCGGGGGCGTCGCCCATGGCGATTAGCGGCGGGTCGATCAGGCCGAGGCGCCGCTGCAGCACGAAGCGGGCCGATGGCGGCTCGGCGCCGCTGACGAAACCCCAGGCCACGCCGGCAGCGCCGAGGGCCTCGAAGAAGTCGCGCTCCACCAGCAGCGGTTCATCGCCGATGAAGCCGCGCCAGGCGGCCGGATCGCCCTCCGGGTCGCCACCGAAGTAGAAGCTGTTGAACACCTCCACCAGGTCCTCGAAGGCCGGCAGCGCGGCCTTGCTGCGGCGCAGCAGCTCCAGCGAGGCCTCCCAGTCGTTGTTCCAGCAGCCTTCGGCCTTGAGGGCATCGATCGCCTCGGCTGCGGGCCGCACACCGCTGTAGTGGTGCACCGTTTCCACGATGGCGCGGCGGTAGCTGCCGCCCACATCCCGGATCACCCCATCGATGTCGAACAGCAGCACGGCGCGCGGGGCGGGCTGGGGGGTGGCGCGGGGCGTCAGGGGCAGGGGCGCAAGGGCTGGTAGGTTAGTCGTTTGTGATTAAGCCTTGAGCGCTGACACCATGAGCACGGAGAGCGCTGACAGCGCCGTGGCGACAGCCACCCCTGAGGTTGCCGTCGAGGACACCACCGAGGGCCGTCCGGTGCTGCGTGGTGCCAGTGCCGTGCTGGCCTCCGCCACCATCGACGAGAACGGCGTCCCCTCCGGCCGCACCCCCAAGGCCGACGAGGGCCGTTTCCTGCTGAAGATCCTCTGGCTCCCCGACAACGTGGCCCTGGCGGTCGATCAGATCGTGGGCGGCGGCCCCAGCCCCCTCACCGCCTACTTCTTCTGGCCCCGGGAAGACGCCTGGGAAACGCTGAAGACCGAGCTCGAGGGCAAGAGCTGGATCACCGACAACGAGCGCGTTGAGATCCTCAACAAGGCCACCGAGGTGATCAACTACTGGCAGGAAGAGGGCAAGGGCAAGAGCCTCGACGACGCCAAGCTCAAGTTCCCCGACGTCACCTTCTGCGGGACCGCCTGATCGCGCGAAGCCCGCAACGCAGGACCGCGCCGTTTCGAGCCGGTCCCCGTTGCCTGCAGGCCTCCGCTTCGGCGGGGGCTTTTTTGTGGCTCCCCTTTGCGCCCCCCGTTGCGCCCGCCAGTTGCGCCTGCCGGGTGCTGCCAGGTGCTGCCTCGCCCAGCCGGTGGCCGGCGGCGCCCCTCAGCCCCGTGGCTGGATCACCGCCTCAAAGCTGCTGCCGGTGATCAGGGCCGGCTGGGTGGAGGTGTCCACCGTGAAGCTGCGCGATTCGCTCTGGCTGGTCCTGTCGGGATACAGGAAGGTCACCACACCGCTGAGGGTCACCGTGGAGCCGCTGCGGCCGGTCTCGCGCAGCTCGCCCACGGTCACCTGCTGGAACTGGCTGAAGAAGTTCGGGTCGAACTGGTCGGCCGCCGCAGGGCTGAACAGCTGGCGCGCCGTCTCCAGATTGCCGCTGGAGATGGCGGCATAGAGCTGCTGCACGCTGGCGATCGCCTGCTCCGTGCTGGCCTGTTGGCCCAGATCGGGGGCCGGTGGGGGCAGGGTGCTCTCCGGCTGCTGCGCCTGGCTCGGTGGCGGCGTGGTCTCCGCCGGCCGGTTGGCGGTGCTGGGGGCGTCGGTCTGCGGCAGCGGTTGGCGGCTGATCTGCAGCATCCAGCCCAGCGCTCCCACAACGCCCACCACCAGCACCCCGGCCATGAAGCTGAGCACGGCCACCACGCCCCTGCTGCCGCCTGCGGCAGCGCGCTCGTAGCCGGCCTGCTCGCGCAGGATCTCCTCGATCGGCAAGCCGGCAGGGGGCTCACCCGCCTGGGGCATGGGCGGCGGCGCCAAGGGGGGCGCAGCGGCCAAGGGCTCCGCCTCCGGCAGTCCCAGCAGGCCGCGCAGCACCGCCGTCATCCGCTGGCAGATCGCGGTGGTGAACACCTGGTCGAGCTCCTGCTGCAGGCGCAGCTGCAGGCGGGGATCCCCGGGCAGCGGCGGCGTCTGCCCTACGGCGCTGCTGAAGGCCGGGCTCATCACCAGATAGCGCAGCGCCGGCAGCAGCGGCAGCTGTCGCTCGCCGCAGAGGTCCCCCACCACGGCCTGCAGGCGGCGGCCCTCGCTGGGGATGCCCCGCTGAAGGTCGGCCACGATCTGGTGGCGCAACAGCGCGCCGAGCTGGTGGTCGTTCATGGCAACCGGGTGGGCAGGGGCGTTGTGGGCATCCTGCCGGCTGGACGGTCGCTCGGTGGCCGCCCGGCTGCCCGTTGCCACTGCAGCCGCAGTTCCCGCTCCAGGGTCGTGCAGCCGGACAGCGGACCCAGGCGGCTGGCGGCGATCACCGCGCCGAGGGGGTCCCGCTCCGCGTTCAGGGGTCTGGCATCGGCCTGCGGCTGGAGCAGTTGCCGGAACTGGGCCTGCCGCTGATTGAGGTTGGCGCGGATGCGATCCGGGGCGGCGCACTGGCGGGCGATCTCGCGATCCAGCGCATCGGGCACGGGCTGGCGCAGCCACCACCAGCCGGTTGCAGCCAGCGCCCCGGCGCCCAGCAGCAGCAGGGCCAGCCAGCGCGCCAGCGGCCGCCTGGGCTGCGCCGGTGGGCCCAGGGGGTGGACCATCGCCACCGAGATGTCATCCCCGCTGCCTTCGGCGGTGACCTGGGCCAGCCCCGTCTGCAGCTCGGCCGGATCCACCACGGTGCTGAGCTGGCAGCAGAGCTGCAGGAAATCGGCGTCCGTCAGGCACGACTTGCGCAGCCCATCGCTGCTGAGCACCAGGGTGCGGCTGTCCGGCCTGCCGGCGGCGGCCCCCAGCGGTTCGAGCGTCACGCGTTCGGCGAACAGGTCCGCCGCCCCCGGCAGGCACAGGCTGGCGGTGGCTTCACCGCCGCTGCCATCGCCCCGTTCCTCACTGATCAGCCGGGCTTCGCCCGCGGCGCTGATCGCCACCAGATCCCAGTCGCCCAGGCCGGTGCAGCCCCACCAGTGCGGCGTCAGCAGCACCAGCCCGAGGGTGGAGCCATAGGCCAGGGGGGTGAAGGGCTGCTCGCCGGCCTCGGGCCTCGCCGCCCAGTCGGCGGCGGTGGCAGCCAACCAGTCCTGCACGATCGCCGCCGGCAGGTCCCGTTGCAGCAGCTCCTGCCAGCGCTCGATCGCCGCCAGGGGCGTGCGGGTCAGGGCCTGGCGCACGGCCCGCTCGGCGGCCTGGCAGGCCAGGGTGCTCCCCTCGGCACTGAGCCAGTGGCGACGGTTGCCATGGCCGTCGGCCACGGCGATCAGCTGCAGGCTGCCGCTACCGCTGGCCTGCAGCCGGCAGGCCAGGGAGGCGTCCTGGCAGGGCTGCCCCCGGCGCCGGTGGGCCGCCCCGATCACCGTGCAGCAGCGCGGCTCCCAGCCGGCGTCCGTCACCACACCAGGGGCCCGACGTCGTCGGTGGGATCCATCAGCGTGGGCGGCAGATCCGGCAGGGCGATGTTCGGCCCCTGCTCGCCGCCGCTGGGCCCCGCTGCGGCGCCAGCCACGCGGCTGGCGGGCATCGAGGCGGCCCCCACCACGGCCGTGGAGGCCCACTGGATGTACTGGGCCAGGCTGGTGGCGTTGCTGGCCTGCAACGGACGCCGCGGCGAGCGACCGCCACCGTCCGGCTCCGCTCCGATGAACTGCTGCAGCACCTCCAGATCGGCGTCGTGGCCCATGGCGATCGCCAGACGCACCGCCTTCTGTGCCCAGGGCTGGCGCATCAGCCGCCCCAAACCGGTGTCGAAGTCGTCGGTGGGCTGACCATCCGAGATCAGCACCAGCACCGGCGGCAGCGCCCGCTCCTCCATCGGCGGCGACTGCAGGGCCGCGGCCGCCAGCTCCAGGGCCTCGCCCATGGCGGTGATGCCACCGGCCTGCAGGTCCTGCCACTCCAGCTGCTCCACCGGCGTGGGGGCAGCCACGTGCCAGGCGGCCTGATCGGCGAACCGGATCGCGCGCACCAGCACCCGCGCCTCCGGGTTCTGGCGGGCCACCTCGGCCATGCCGGGCAGCGACTGGCGGATCGCCTGGTTGAGGGCCTGCATCTTGCCCTGGGCCGCCATCGAGCCGGAGCAGTCGCACAGGTAGAGGAAGTGCAGCGGCCGCTTGCTGAGGCGAA
>JBEGQE010000184.1:0-4097 GCA_041181145.1 Cyanobacteriota bacterium | reverse complement strand
GTGCGCCTGCTGCAGCAGGTGCAGGCCTTCAACCAGGGGGTTGATCCGGTGGCGGGCGTGCTGCCCGATGGCCCCACCCAGTTGTTCGCCGGTGCCGCCGCCGATCCCCAGAGCGGCAGCTGGAGCGGCCTGCGCAGCCGGGTGCAACGCAAGCAGCGGGCCGGTGCCCGCTTCCTGCAGACCCAGATGGTCACGGATGCCGACCGCCTGCGTCGCTTCGTGGACGAGATCAGTGCTCCGCTGGGGCTGCCGGTGCTGGCGGGGGTGTTTCTGCTCAAGTCGGCGAAGAATGCCGCCTTCATCAACCGCGTGGTGCCCGGCGCCAACATCCCCCAGGCCACGATCGATCGCCTGGCCGCTGCCGCCAACCCGGCCGATGAGGGCATCAGCATCGCGGCCGAGCAGGTGGCCAGCTATGCCGGCATTGCCCAGGGGGTGCACCTGATGGCCGTCAAGGCCGAGGAGCGCATCCCCCTGGTGCTGGAGCGGGCTGGAATCAGCTCGCGTTGCTGATCGCCAGATCGGTGCCGAGCAGCTCGGCCAGGGCCTTCTGCTGGGGAGAGGGGGCCACGTGGTCCTGGCGGCGGGTGTCGGTGATGAGCCAGTCCAGCGCCGCTTCCTGCAGGTCGAAGTGGTCGCCGTTGCGGTCCACGCAGTAGCGGCCGAACACCAGCTTCTCCACCAGGCGCACGCCGGGGCCGATGCGCGAGTAGTCGAAGATGATCGAGTTATCGATCGTGGCCCCTTCGCAGATGTGGCAGCTCGGGCCGATCATCGCCGGGCCGATGATCGTGGCGCCGTCCTCGATGCGCGACATGCCGCCCACATAGATCGGCCCTTCCACGTTGATCTTGTCCCAGTTGGCGGCCACATTCAGGCCGGTGTAGATGCCGGGACGCACCTGCTTGCCGGGGATCTGCACCTGGCGCACCTGGCCCTGCAGCACGCTGCGGATCGCCTGCCAGTAATCGGGCACCTTGCCGATATCCACCCACTCGAATTCCATCGGCAGGGCGTAGAAGGGAGCCCCGTCGGCCACCAGGCGCGGGAACAGGTCGGAGCCGATGTCGAACGGCACGCCCTCCGGCACGTAGTCCAGCACCGCCGGCTCGAAGATGTAGATGCCGGTGTTGATCATGTCGCTGGCGGCCTCATCCACCGCCGGCTTCTCCTGGAAGGAGCGCACACGGCCATCGTCGTCGGTGACGACCACGCCGTAGCTGCTCACCTGATCGCGCGGCACCCGCTTGGTGATCAGGCTGGCCATCGCCCCTTTGGCCTTGTGGCGCTTGACCGCCTCAGTGAGGTCGAGGTCGATCAGGGCATCGCCGCAGAGCACCACGAAGGTGTCGTCGAAGAACGGTTGGAAGCTCTGGATCTTCTTGAGACCGCCGGCGGAACCCACGGCCTCGCCGATCAGTTCGCCATCTTCAATCCGCCCTTCGAAGCTGTAGGCGATCTCCACACCGAAGCGCTGGCCGTCGCGGAAATAGTTCTCGATCTCCTCCGCCAGGTGCGACACGTTCACCATGATTTCGGTGAAGCCGTGCTCCCGCAGCAGCTCCAGCAGAAACTCCATCACGGGTTTCTGCAGGATGGGGATCATCGGTTTGGGGATCGTGTGGGTGATCGGCCGCACACGGGTCCCCTTGCCGGCAGCCAGGATCATCGCCTTCATCGGCGCTGTCTGTCTTCGGTGGTTGGCTCACACCCTAGACAGGAAGCTCAGGCCGCCAGTGGCTGGCCGGCCGGCCCCCGAGCTGACCCCAGATCAGCGGGCAGGGGCAGCTGCACGCTCTCCCGCTCCTCCAGCAGCCGCTTCAGCTGCAGCGGACCGTGCAGGCCGCCCTGCTGTTCCAGTTCCACCCGGCCCTGCGAACAGAGGAACAGCAGGGCCCAGAACACCCCCACGCGGTCGCAGTCCAGATCCGCCGGTGCCACGGCGGCCCAGGCGGCCACCAGGGCTTCAAAGCAGCACCACTCCAGGGCCTGCGGCCACTCCAGCAGGAACTGGCTGAGGGCGGCGGTGGTTTCCGGCAGCTTCTCGCGGTGGGCCAGGGCGGCCACCTGCTCGATCACGGCCCGATCGCTGAAGCGCCGGCTGCGCTGGCGCGGCCGGCTCTGGCCCTCCTCCTGCTCCAGCCGTTCGGCGATCTCCTCCAGCTGGCGAATCAATTCCCCCAGGGTCACCGGCCGCTGCAGCGGCGGTGGGGCCACCGGGCGGCGCAGCAGATGGCGTTCGGGCCGGGGTGGCAGTTCCACCCCGGGGGCCAGCAGCCAACCCTGACCGTCGGCATCGCTCTCGAAGGCGAAGCTGTCCTCCTCCATCGGCGCTGGCGGGAAGGTCTGCGCCTCCAGCACCTCCGCCTTCAGTCCCACCAGCACCGAAGCCGCCAGAAAGGCCTCGCTGGTTTCGGCCAGATCCTGCTCGTAGCTGCCCCCCTGGCCGGCGCCCGTGGCGGCGGCCACCAGCCGGGGCACTTCCATCCGCGCGCGCAGCTGGTCGAGAAAGCCGTCCACCACGGCGATCACGTCCACATCCCAGGGGTCCAGGTCGCCCCGTTCAGCCGCGTCCTGCAGCAGTCGGATGGCCAACCTGGCGCCCGCTTCGGCCACGCATCGCTGCACACTGCCCAGACCCTACCGGCATCCGCCGGAGCGATCCAGGGCTGTGGCCTCGTGGAGACAGGCTGTCAGGCGGCCTCGCTGTTGGCCGAGCTCTGACCGGCGGCCGGCAGCAGCCCCAGCTGGGCATCCACGGTGGCCCGGTAACGCTGCACGTCCTCCTCCAGCTCGCGGATCCGCACCTGCTGCGCCTCCATCTCGCTGGGGTTGATCTGGCTCTCCACCCGTTTCACCACGCCGGTCCACACGGCGAACACCCAGGCCGCCGTGGCACCGATGCCGCCCACCACAAGCAGCATCGCCGCCAGCGGCAGGGTGGCCGTCAGGCCGGGCAGGAAGGTCACCGTGGTGGCGGCGGTGTTCTCGAGCGTGAACATCACCATCGCCAGGCCGAAGCTGAAGATCAGCACGAAATTCAGCTGCTTCATCGTGGGCGTGAACGGAGGGTTGCAGGGTCTGCGCTGCAGAGCGTAAGGACGGCGGCCGGCTTCTGCCGAGTCAAGCCAGGGTCCGCAGAGATTCGTGACGGCACCAGGTTTTCAGCCCAGCCGTGGCGCCTGCAGCAGAGCGCTGGCCGGCACCGGCGCCAGGGCCAGGCTCGGGCGCCGGATCAGGTCGTTGGCGGAGGGGTGGATCAGGCGGGTCATCGCCGCGTTCTCCCGCTGCACCAGGGCCTCCATTGAGGCCCGGTAGCTGTCGGTCATGATCCGCGGGTAGAGACCGATGCCGATGATCGGCACCAGTAGGCAGCTGATCACATAGATCTCCCGCGGTTCGGCATCCACCAGGTTGGTGTGGGAGGCCAGCTGGGCGTTCTCCTTGCCGAAGAAGATCTCGCGCAGCATCGAGAGCAGATAGATCGGCGTGAGGATCACGCCCACCGCCGCCAGCACCGCCATCACCACCCGGAAGCTGAGGGCATAGGCCTCGCTGGTGGCAAATCCCACGAACACCATCAGCTCGCTCACGAAGCCGCTCATTCCCGGCAGGGCCAGGGAGGCCAGGGAACAGACGGTCCAGAGCGCGAACATCTTGCGCATCTTCTGGCCCACCCCGCCCATCTCATCGAGCTGCAGGGTATGGGTGCGGTCGTAGGTGGCGCCCACCAGGAAGAACAGTGAGGCTCCGATCAGGCCGTGGCTGATCATCTGCAGCATCGCGCCGCTGGTGGCGAGATCGCTGAAGCTGCCGATGCCGATCAGCACGAAGCCCATGTGGCTGATCGAGCTGTAGGCGATCTTGCGCTTGAGGTTGCGCTGGGCGAAGGAGGTGAGCGCCGCGTAGATGATGTTCACCACCCCTAGCACCACCAGCAGTGGCGCGAACTGGGCGTGGCCTTCCGGCAGCAGCTGCACGTTGAAGCGCAGCAGGGCATAGCCGCCCATCTTCAGCAGGATGCCCGCCAGCAGCATGTGCACCGGAGCGGTGGCCTCGCCGTGGGCGTCCGGCAGCCAGGTGTGCAGGGGCACGAT
>JBEGQE010000183.1:0-18420 GCA_041181145.1 Cyanobacteriota bacterium | reverse complement strand
TTTCGCTCTCGGTAACGCGGCCTCGCGACCGCCTCTTGAACCTACAGCACCGGCGGACCGGCCTTTCGGTTGCTTCGCAGCCTCTCAGCCACGACTCGCACAACAGCCTCGCGGCTCCTGCGCTCGCGGCCTCGCAGCCGCTCCCTGAACCTACAGCACCGGTCTCCCGGGCTTTCGATTCCTGCTCACCGTGCCGTGCTCAGGACCTGAACGGTCCGAACCGGGCGGCTCGCAGCACACAACCATACCACCTGCTCGGCAGAGATCAAACCCCTCGCCGCCCAATCCTCAGGCGAGCTCATCGGGGCCGATCTCCTCGAGGGCGGTTTCCAGGGTGGTGAGCAGCAGCACCAGGGCGGCACGCCGATCCAGCTCCGCACCGCTCACCTGCTCGAGCCACTCCCGGGCCAGCAGCTCCAGCCGGTTGAACAGCACGTTGCCGCGGCGCAGGCGATCCATCACCTGGTCCACCTGCTGCTCATCGGCCTCAGGAATGGAAGCCACCACGTAGCGACGCCCGTCGTCTCCCACATAGGTGAGGTGGCCATCCGCATCGAAGATCGGACTGGCGTGGGGAGTGATCGGCTGATCGTCCGGTTGATCCTGCATGCGATCACGCCCCAGGCCCCTGCCTCCTGGTTAGCTCCGCTGCGCGGGGGCCGCAAGCAGCACGTCAGCCGTCCGAGCGCCGGTGACCGCCGAAGTCGGTGTCGAGGTAGGTCTTGAGGAAGGTGTCGGACGGCTTGAAGGCGGGATCGAGGAAACGCCCGCCCACCCGCAGACCAATCGGTGTCTCCACCAGCCAGCGAACCTCCAGGTCCACGTCAAGGCTGCCGAAGCCGAAATTCTCGTGCAGGGTGAGCACCAGCCGATCCCCCAGCTTCAAGGGCATCGGGTTGGGCAGGAGCACACAGATCCCGCCTTCACTGAGATCCACGAGATCAGCATGGGCACACACCTGACCGTCACGGCAGATGCGACCGCTCGGGGCCACACCGCCAAAGGGCATCGGCTGGCGCACATGGGCGCGACGGCCACCCTGGCGGCGCGAGCTCTCCTGCCGGCTGGCCTCCTGGGAAGCCGAACGCCGATCGCCGCCGGAGCGGCGATCAGGGATTCGGATGGGATGGGACTGGCCCGTGTCTCCCCCGGAGCGCCACGGCTGAAGCCAGGCCCACTGCCCCTCCCGAGCGGCATCACCCCTGCCTTCGGGTCGTTGGCGGTCGGCGGAGGGGTCGCCCATCGGAGCGGGAGGGGTTCGGGAGTGCCGGTGTTCAGCCCACCGTGGCCATGTGGCGCATCAGATCGATGCACTTGCAGCTGTAGCCCCACTCGTTGTCGTACCAGGCCACCAGCTTGACGAAGGTGTCGGTAAGGGCGATGCCGGCGTTGGCGTCGAACACCGAGGTGCAGCTCTCACCGAGGAAATCGGTGCTGACCACCTCGTCCTCGGTGTAACCGAGAATGCCGGCCATCGGACCCTCGGCGGCCGCCTTCATCGCCGCCTTGATCTGGTCGTAGCTGGCGGGCTTGGCCAGATTCACGGTGAGGTCCACCACCGACACATCGGGGGTGGGCACGCGGAAGGCCATGCCGGTGAGCTTGCCGTTGAGCTCGGGGATCACGCGGCCCACGGCCTTGGCGGCACCTGTGGAGCTGGGGATGATGTTCTGGGCCGCGCCGCGGCCGCCCCGCCAGTCCTTCACCGAGGGGCCATCCACGGTTTTCTGGGTGGCGGTGGTGGCGTGCACCGTGGTCATCAGACCGTTGACGATGCCGAAGTTGTCGTGGACGACCTTGGCCATTGGCGCCAGGCAGTTGGTGGTGCAGCTGGCGTTGGAGACGATGTCCTGGCCGGCGTAGGTGGTGTGATTCACGCCCATCACGAAGATCGGCGTGGCGTCCTTGGAGGGGGCGCTCATCACCACCCGCTTGGCACCGGCGTTGATGTGGGCACGGGCCGATTCATCGGTGAGGAAGAAGCCCGTGCTCTCCAGCACATACTCGGCACCCACATCCGCCCACTTGAGGTTGTTGGGGTCGCGCTCGGCGGTGATGCGGATGGCCTTGCCATTCACCACCAGCTGACCGTTCTGAACCGCCACCTCAGCCTGGAAGCGGCCATGGGTGGAGTCGTAGCGGAGCATGTACGCCAGGTACTCCACATCGATCAGGTCGTTGATGCCCACGACCTCCACATCCGCCAGGGTGACGGCACGGCGGAACGCCAGACGGCCGATGCGACCGAAGCCGTTGATGCCGATGCGGATGGTCATGGAAGCGGGCCCCGACGCTGGGGATGGCAAAGCCCAACCATACGGGGTGCCCCAAGACCTGGCAGCACCCCGCCGTTCAACCGGGAAGGGCGCCGTCCCGGTCGGAGCGGAAGCGCAACTCCAGCTCCGGCTGTGTGCGCTCCACCAGCTCCAGCATCTGCTCGAACACCTGACGGGTCTGGGGGGCCCCCTGGCCCATCGGCTCACGGCTCATCAGCACGAGCTCCAGCACCGGCCCCTCGGCCTTGGCCTGCACATCGGCGAACAGCTGCAGGCGCAGGTGCTCCTGGCCGCCGCGCAGCAGCGCACTGAGGTGGGCCGGGGTGCGGTGGTCGACCTCGGCGTGCAGACCGCTGAGCAGGGGTTCCAGGGCCTCGATCAGGGCGGCGGGTCTGGCGGGAACCCGTGGCTTGAGCACCAGCAGAAAGCGGGCCATGGGGGGTCGCGGATGCAGGGATCCTCTCAGCCCCGCGGCCGACCGGTGGATCAGCCCTCCTTCTCGCCGGCCTCGAACTGATCGCTGAGCAGACGACGCTGGTATTCCGCAGCCAGGGCGCTGAGGTGGGCGCGGGCGGCCTCGGCCATGCCGGATTCGATTTGATCGAAGGCCCGTCCATCGGGCACGGCCATGCCGAGGACCAGGGCCAGGGCATCGAACAGCCGCACCTGGTCGTTCTGCCAGGCCTGGTAGTCGCCGGCCAGATCCACGAGGTCGTCCTCACTGGCCTCACCGCGATCCACCTCCGCCCGCAGGCTCTGGATCTGGGCCAGCCGCGCCGAGGTGACCACCGCATGGGCGGCACCGAGGGCCGCCAGGGCGTCGCAGGCCTCGCGTTTGAGCACCGTGAGGTCACGGCTGCGCACAGCCCGCTCGATCGACAGGGGGGCGCGCACCCCGGGCAGCTTGGTGGCAGAGGCCTGTTGGTGGTGGTCGGCCGTGGGCTGACCCGAGGCATCCGTTGCGGCGGCGGACGCTGAAGGCGCCACCAGCGGCGGCGGCGGCAGGGCGCGGGCGGGCTGCAGGGCCGAACCCCAGCGGATCAGGGTGTCCGCCAGGCGGCTGCGCCATCCACGCCGGGTCATGACCACCTCTGCAGCTTTCTCTTCAATCTGACGGGCCACGGCCCCGGTTGACAGGGGGAAAGCCGAAGAATCGCCGCACCTGGACAGGCCAGTGGGAGGGGCCATCCCCAGGGCGGATCCGCAGCTGCAGCATCGACAGCGCCAGGGCCGGGCCACCGCGCCGCAGCTGGGCCAGGCCATGCCAGAGCACGGCGGCGCTGAGCAGCAGCCAGCCGAGCAGGTGCAGGTGGTAGATCGCATGGCCGAGCTGCCCCTGGCGCAGCCAGTTCTCATCCATCAGCTGGCCGCTCACCAGGGCCAACAGCAGGGCCAGCAGAGCCACCGCGTTGGCCGGCCGGCGCAGCCGGGCCCGGCCGAGGCTCAGGGCATAGAGCAGGAACGGCACCGCCACCAGCTTCAGCACGACGCCGGCCGTGCCATGCAGATCGATCGCCTCGGGCAGCCGCAGCGGCAGGGCACCCCAGCGCCCATCGAACTGGCTGTAGACCGCAGCACCGCTCCACCAGCAGACCAGCACCATCGCAGCGGTGAGGCCGTGCAACAGGCGCAGCAGGGAGGGTTGGTAGGGGGCAGCCATCAGGGCCGGTGCACGGGATCCAGGGTGGACTGGTCGCAGCGGAGATCGAGCTGAAGGGTGGTCTTGCGGATGCCGAAGCGCTGCAGCAGGGTTTCGGCCTGATGCAGCACGCCCCGGGGATCGCGCAGGGCCGGGTCGCTGCACTGCAGATGGGCCGTGAGTGCCAGGCGTGAGGTGCTCACCCCCCAGACGTGCAGCTCGCTGACCCCGTCCACCCCCGGCAGGGCCAGCAGCTCGGCCTCGATCGCCTCGAGGCTGATGCCGCGGGGCACCGCATCCAGGCTCACGGCCAGGGCCTCCCGCAGCAGCCCCCAGGCACTGGCCATCACGACGCCACCGACACCGATCGCCGTCAGGGCATCGAGCACAACCCAGCCGGTGGCCTTCACCAGCAGTGCCGTGAGCAACACCGCCGCCGAGACAGCCGCGTCGGTGAGCAGGTGCAGGACGGCGGCGCGGCGGTTGAGGTCGTGCTGGTGGCCATGGCCGAACAGGCGCGCCGAGAGCAGGTTGATCACAATCCCCGCCAGGGCGGCCCAGGCCACCGGATCCGCCTGCAGGGGCACGGGCGCGCGCAGGCGCTGCAGGGCCTCCACCACCACCACGGCGCCGGAGGCGAACACCAGCAGGCCGTTGACTAGGGCGGCCAGGTGGGTGCTGCGCCCGTAGCCATAGGTGAAGCGGCCCCGGGGGGGGCGGCGGCTGAGCTGATCGGCACCCCAGCCCAGCAGCAGCCCCACCACATCACCGAGGTTGTGAACGGCATCACCGATCAGGGCCAGGGAGCCGAAGGCGAAGCCGATCACCAGCTGCAGGGCCGTGAGGGCGGCATTGAGCAGCACGCTCCAGCGGAAGGCCGCCGCGGAACCGCGATCGTGCGCCTGGGGGTGGCCGTGGGCGTGGGGGTGGCTCATCCCAGCAGGGCCTGGCGCAGGGCTGCCAGGCCGAACACCAGGAACAGGCCACCGCTGAGGCGGAACAACAGGCGCTCATCCACCCGTTGGCCGATCCACTTGCCGGCCCCCACCGCCAGCCAGGTGACCAGGGCGTGGCCGAGGAGCGTGCCCGCCAACAGCCCGGCGAAGCTGAAGACCCGGGCCGGCGCGGTGGCCAGCAGGATCGTGGTGAACTGGGTGCGATCGCCCAGCTCGGCGATGAACACCAGGGCGAAGGCCTCCCAGATCACCGCCCAGGGGGTGGTGAGGGCATGGCGGGTTTCGGCGGCATTGACCACCTCCTCGGCCTCCTCGGCCTCCTCGCGGGCCGCATCGGCCGCCATGCCCTGGGCATCGATCAGCAGCTTCAGGCCGAAGGCCAGGAACAGCACCGCTGCCAGCCAGGGCACCACCGTCTGGGGCAGCAGCTCCCGCAGGCCGTAGCCCAGTCCCAGCGAGATCAGCGTGACGGCCGTGAGTGCGGCGAACGCACCCACGAACACCCAGCGGGCGCGATGACGCACCGCCAGGATCAGGGCCATGAAAAAGGTCTTGTCGCCCAGCTCGGCCAGGGTGATGGCGGTGAGGCTGGAGCCGAAGGCGGCCAGGGTGGGCTCGCTGGTGGCGGGGAGGGGCATGCACCGTTGCTAGCCCAGGGGCGGTCAAAAAGTCGTGAAAGCGGCTACGCCGCCGGCAGATCCACCAGCAGAACGCAACGCCCGGGTTCGGCGCTCTCCAGGCTGAGTTCACCGCCATGGCGCCGGGCGATCGCCCGGGCGATCGGGAGGCCCAAGCCGCTGTGGCTGCCGGGCCCTTGGCTCCAGAAGCGCTCGAAGATCGCCTGGCGATGCTCCGCTGCCACCCCAGGCCCCTGATCGCAGACCCGCAGGCGCAGACGCCCCCCCTGCCGGGCCGCCGCCAGCTCCACACAGCCGCCGGGTGGTGAGAAGCGGATCGCGTTGAGCAGCAGGTTGGTGAACAGCCGCAGCAGCTGATCGGGCTGGCCGCGCACCGGCAACTCCTGGCAGGCGGGATCGGACAGCAGCAGCCGCAGGCGGCGGCCTTCCGCCTCGGCCAGGGGCGTACAGCGGGCCAAGGCATCCTCCAGCAGCTCCAGCAGATCGAAGCGGCACCAGCCGTCGCCGGCGGCAGCCGGCCCTTCGCGCTGCTCCTGGCGGGCCAGAAACAGGAGATCGTTCAGCAGTCCCGCCATCGAAGCGGCGATGGCATCGATGCGCTGCAGCAGCTGTCCATGGGGCTGCGGTTCGGCCGCCACCAGGGTGCGCAGCAGGGTGAGCGGGTGGCGCAGCTCGTGGGAGGCATCGGCGCTGAAGCGCTCGAGGACCCGCACCTGCTGCTGCAGCGGCCGGAAGGCCTGGGACAGCAGGCGCCGGCCCACCATCAACGCCACGATCACCGCCGTGATGCCTCCGAGCAGCAGCCCGCGGCGCAGGCGAGCCAGCTCCTGCTCCAGCGGCGCCGTGGCCAGCCCCACCCGCACATAACCGGCGAGCTGGGGGGAGCCGCCATCGCGCAACCGGGTGTGGACGGGCTGCAGCAGGGCAATCCCTCCAGACCACTGCTGCCAGCGCAGGTCGAGGACGGCGGAGGGGGGTGCACCGGGCCAGGGCGGCAGGGCCAGCTCCCCCTCCTGTTGCAGAATCCGGCCGGCCGGATCGCGCCACTGCACCCGCTGGCTGCGTCGCGCACCGAGGGCCAGCACCTCGCGATCGTTGCGGAACTTGCGGGCATTGCCCACCTCCTGCAGCTCGTGGCTGATCAACGGCAGCTGGGTGGCCGCGGCGGCGGCCATCTGGCTGGCCTGGGCCCGCAGGTTCTGGCGGCGCTCGGCGGCGATGCCCCAGTACACGGCCGAGGCAAAGGCACTGAGCAGCAGCAGGCCGAAGCCGAGGCCCTGCAGGCCAAGGCGACGGCGGAGCCGCAGTGGATCAGGCAGCGAGGGCGGGGTTGAGGCGGTAGCCAAGGCCGTACACGGTTTCGATCAGGTCCGGGGCCGCACCGGCGGCGGTGAGCTTGCTGCGCAGGTTGCGCATGTGGGCCTTGATCGTCTCCTCCCCCACATCGCGGCGGCCATCGGCGCTGGCATCGAGCAGCTGCGCCTTGCTGCAGCTGTGGCCGCCGGCCCGCAGCAGAGTTTCCAGCAGGAGCGCCTCCTTGCGGGTGAGCTCCAGGCTGTCGCCCGCCAGCTGCAGGCAGGTCTGCCCCGGAACCAGCACCAGCTCGCCCCAGCGCAACTCGGTGCTGAGCGGACGATCGCAGCGCCGCAACAGGGCCTGCAAGCGCGCCCGCAGCACCGGTGGATCGAAGGGCTTCACCACATAGTCGTCGGCGCCGAGCTCCAGGCCCTGCACCTTGTCGGCACTGCCATCGCGGGCGGTGAGCATCAGCACCAGCGGCTGATGCCCCGGCCTGCGGCGCAGTTCGCGGCACACCGTCAGCCCATCGCATCCCGGCAGCGCCACATCGAGCAGCAGCAGATCGATCGGCTCCCGCGCGGTGATCGCCAGGGCCGCCGGGCCATCGGCGGCGGCGGCGAGGGCATAGCCCCAGCTGTGGAGCAGCTCCAGCAGCGCCTCGCGCAGGGCGTCATCGTCCTCAACGACCAGCACTTTCACGGCACAGGACGGGGGGAAGGGGCTTGCGGGGGGCAGCGACGCCGCTTCTAGAGTGGACCTTCGGTGGCATCGGCCATGAGCAGCAGCGGCGCCCAGCCCAGCCTTCCCCAGCACCAGCTCCAGCAGCCCCAGTCCGGCTCCGGTCAGGCTCCTCTCCAGCAGCATGCGATCGCCCCGGCGGTGGTGCTGCGCGGCGACGGAGCCTGGGCCGAGGCGCTGCCGGCGATCGCCGCCCTCAGCCGCCGGCCGCTGCTGCTCGGCCGCAGCGCCGCCACCGCGGCTCTGCGCCAGCAACTGGAGGGTGATCTGCGCGCTGCGGGCCTGGATCCGCTCAGCGCCTGCCTGCGCCACGACTGCTGCGAAAGCGACCTGCAGCCCCTGGCCGAGCAGACCCGCGCCGCCGGCTGCGATGGCGTGCTGGCCGCCGGTGGCGGCAAGGTGCTCGATGCCGGCAAGCTGCTGGCCCACCGCCTGGGTCTGGCCTGCATCACGGTGCCCACCAGCGCCGCCACCTGCGCCGGCTGGACGGCCCTGGCCAATCTCTATTCCCCGACCGGGGCCTTCGAGGGCGATGTGGCCCTGGATCGCTGCCCGGATCTGCTGGTGTTCGACCACGGCCTAGTGCGCCAGGCCCCGGCCCGCACCCTGGCCAGCGGCATCGCCGACGCCATGGCCAAGTGGTACGAGGCCTCGGTGAGCAGCGGCGCCAGCCGGGATGGCCTGGTGCAACAGGCGGTGCAGCAGGCGCGGGTGCTGCGCGATCAGCTGCTGCTGGAGGGTGCGGGCGCCCTGGCGGACCCGGGCGGTGACGCCTGGGTGCGGGTGGCGGAGGCCTCGGCCCTCACCGCCGGCCTGATCGGTGGCATCGGCGGCGCCCGCTGCCGCACGGTGGCGGCCCATGCCGTGCACAACGGGCTCACCCAGCTGGAGGCTACCCACGGCGTGCTGCACGGCGAGAAGGTGGGCTTCGGGATCCTCGTGCAGCTGCGGCTTGAGGAGGTGGTGGGTGGCAACCGTCTGGCCGCCCAGGCGCGGCGGCAGCTGCTGCCCTTCTTTGCCGCGCTGGGGCTGCCGGTGAGCCTGGGCGATCTGGGCCTGGCCGAGGCCAGCCTGCGGGAGCTGGAGGCGGTGTGCGCCTTCGCCTGCCGCCCCGGCTCCGACCTGCATCACCTGCCGTTCCCGGTGCAGCCCACCGATCTGTTGGCGGCGCTGGTGAGCACCACGGCCATCGGCGAAACCACCGGCAGCGGCGCGCGGCAGGGCTGAAACGATGACCGCAACAGCCATGGAGCCGCAGCGCCAGCTGCTGGAGCGGGCCGCCCGCACCCTGCTCGATCCCCAGGGGCGCGCCCTGGCGGCCGCCGTGCAGTGGTGGGAACTGCCGGGCTGGCCTGGAGCCTGGCCGGTGGCGGTGCTGGGTGAGGGGCCGCCGCTGCTGCTGCTGCACGGCTTCGACAGCTCCCATCTGGAATTCCGCCGTCTGGCGCCCCTGCTGGCGGAGGGTCATCAGCTGGTGATCCCCGACCTCTACGGCTTCGGGTTCTGCCCGCGGCCCGCCGCGGGCGACTACAGCCCCAGGGGCGTGCTGGCCCACCTGGAGGCCGTGCTGGCGGAGCTGCAGCGACGCATCGGGCCGGCGCCCGTGGGCCTGATCGGCGCCTCGATGGGCGGCTCGGTGGCGGTGGAACTGGCCCGGCGACAGCCCCGGGCGGTGGCGCGCCTGCTGTTGCTGGCGCCAGCGGGGCTGACGGGCCGACCAATGCCCGTGCCCGGTTTCCTGGCCCCCCTGGGGGCGCGCTTCCTGGGCTTGCCGGGCGTGCGCCAGGGCCTCTGCCGCAGCGCCTTCGCCGATCCCGACCGCGATGTGGGGCCGGCGGAACTGGAGATCGCCTCGCTGCATCTGGCCTGCCCCGGCTGGGCGGAGGCCCTGGCGGCCTTCGCCGCCAGCGGTGGCTTCGCAGGCTGTGGGGAACCGCTGCCGCCGCAGCCGATCCAGGTGCTCTGGGGCGCCAACGACCGCATCCTGCGCGCCCCCCAGAAGCGCGCTGCCCAGGCTCTGTTAGGAGAGCGCATCCGTGAGCTGGCGGCGTGCGGGCACCTGCCCCACATCGATCAGCCCGCCACCGTGGCCCAGAGCTGGCATGGCTGAGCAGAACATCCCCGAGCACGAAAGTGAAGGTCGCCGGTCGGGGCCGGTGCTGCAGCTGATCGCCAGTGGCCTGCAGTTCTGGATCCGCCAGCAGTGCCAGTCGGTGGACAGCCTGGAGCTGCAGCTGCACGGCTCCGCCCTGGGACTGCTGCGCGGCCGGCTCGACGGCGTGAGCCTGGTGGCCCGGCGGGCGGTGTTCAGCGACCTGGAGCTCGAACTGGTGGACCTGCGCAGCGAGGCGATCCAGGTGCAGGTGGGAGGGCTGTTGCGCGGCCAGCCCCTGAAGCTGGACCACCCGTTCCGGGTGGACGGCTTCGTGGCCCTCTCCGGGCCAGGCCTGAGCCGTTCGCTCAGCACGGCCCACTGGCGCGCTCTGGGCGATCAGCTGGCCGACGGCCTGCTGGGGCTGACGCCCTTGCAATCGGTGCTGATCGAACGCGATCGGCTGCGGCTGCAGGCCCAGGGCATGACCTGCGACACCGTGCCCGAGGCCGTGGATGGTCGCCTGGAGCTGGTCCACAGCGACAACGGCCAGCGGGTGGCCCTGCCCGGCGATCCCAACATCCGCATCGAGAACGCCAACCTCGAGGGTGGCCTGCTGAACCTGCAGGGCAGCGCCCGGGTGTCGCCCTGAGGCGGCGGCCCTGGCGGGTCCCGCCCTAACGGATCAGCGGCAACAGCAGGGTCACCACGGTGAAGAACACCGCCGGGGTGAACAGGTAGCTGTCGATCCGATCAAGGATGCCGCCATGGCCCGGCAGGAAATCGCCGGAATCCTTCACGCCGGCATCGCGCTTCATCATCGATTCGGTGAGATCGCCCACCAGGGCGAACACGGCGACCACAAGCCCGAGCAGTCCGCCCACCGCCCAGCCCCAGTTCCAGCCCAGCAGTTCGCCGAACCCGGCTCCCAGCAGCAGGGCGCAGCCCACGCCGCCCAAGGCGCCCTCCACGGTCTTGCCGGGGGAGATCGGCGAGAGCGGGCGGCGGCCATAACGGCGGCCGATCACGTAGGAGCCGATGTCGGTGGCCACGATCAGCAGGCAGGCCATCAGCATCAGCACCATGCCGGAGCTGAGGGGCGGCCAGCCGCTGGGCCAGGCGGCCAGCCGCGGCGCCAGGGCGAGATCGGTGAGGTCGCGCAGGCGGATCCAGTAGCTCGGCAGGAAGCCCAGGTAGAAGAGCGCGAAGATCGAGGCGGCGATATCGGCGATCGTGCCGGTGAGCGGCTGCAGCAGCAACCAGCCGCAGATCGCCGCTCCCGAGAGGGGCAGCACCGCAGCGGCCAGATCGCTGGCGAAGCCCATGCCGGCCGCATCACCGCCATGGGCCCACTGGGTGGTGAGCAGCAGCACCTGCACCAGCACAAGGGTGGTCTTGCTGGCGGGTCGGATTCCCTTCGACTGGGCCAGCCGGAAGTACTCCAGCAGCCCCAGATGCACCATCAGACCGAGGGCCACGGTGAACCACCAGCCCCCCAGGCCCACCACCAGCAGGCCAAAGGCCCCGGCGCCGTAGCCGCTCAGCAGGCGCTGGGGGGAGGTGCGGGTGCGGGGGGAAGGAATCACCGGCTCAGGGGCGCTCAGCGGCGATCAGAAACAGGGGTTCGGCGGCCGCCAGGCGGGCCTGGCTGCCGCGGCGCTGCATGCGATGCACGGTGGCCTGCACCACCTGCAGATCGCGGGCATCGAGCTGGCCGAGGGTATCGGTGGCATCCACCAACCCCTCAAGGCTGGTGGTGCTGATCACCAGCCGACCATCCGGCACCAGGGCCGACCAGACCCGTTCGAGCACCGTGCGCAGCGGCCGGCCCACCTCCAGCAGCACCCGATCGGGCCGGGGGGGCAGCTGGGCCAGGCCATCCGGCGCATCCCCGGCGTGGATGTGCAGGTTGGCGATGCCGAAGCGGCGGCGGTTGTGCTCCAGCAGTTCGATCGCATCCGGATCGCGCTCCAGGGTGTGCACAGCGCCTGCGGGCATCAGCCGGGCGATCTCCAGGGCGAGGGCACCGGTGCCGCCACCCACATCCCACACCAGCGAATCGGGCCGCGGCCGCAGGTGAGCCAGCAGCATCACCCGCAGCTCCATCGGTGTGGGGCTGAACCCGGGCGCATCGGCGAACAGGGCATCCGGCAGCCCCGGCGTCACGAAATCCCACTGGAAGGGTGCATCGCCGGCCGCAGCCTTCGCACTCGCCATTCCGGCCCTGCCCATCAGGCCACAACCCTCACGCTATCAGCGATCTGGCCGGGCCAGAGCCGCCGCTGCTCCAGCAGCCAAGCCACCCGGGCGGCATCGAGACGCTCGCCCGGGATCAGCAGCGGGATGCCGGGGGGGTAGGGGCAGAGCGGGGCGGCGGCCAGGCGGCCGATCGCCTCCTCCAGGGGCACGGCCACGGAGGGCAGGCGCCAGGCCTCACCGAGGGGCAGCTCGGGCTCGGCCAGCGCCGGCAGGGGCGGCGGGTTGAAGGGCTCCATCGGCGTGGTGCTCAGGGCCTGACGCAGGGCCTGGAGCGCCTGCGGCAGCCGGCGCTCCAGGCCGCGCGGCGGACGCAGACCGAGGCAGAAGGTGAGCGTCCCGGGCTCGGGCAGCTCAGCGATCACACCGCGCTGCATCAGCCAGTCGTCGGCCTCCAGGCCGTTGATGCCCAGGGCCGCCGTGTGCAGCACCAGGCGCAGGGGGTCGTGGTTGACCAGCAGCGGCAGGCCGGCGGCCTGCAGGCGCCGGCGCAACACCTGGGCCCGATCGAGGGCGCGGCCGAGCTGGCGGCGGCCGGCGCGGCCATGCAGGTGGCTGAGGGCCGCCTCGCTGGAGGCCAGCAGCAGAGCGCTGGGGCTGGAGGTCTGCAGCCAGAGCAGGGCGCGCTCGATCCGCTCCGCCGCCAGGGCGGCGGGCCCTTCGCCCTGCAGCAACACGGCACTCTGGGCCAGGCCCCCGGCCGCCTTCTGCAGCGACTGCACCACCAGATCGGCCCCGCAGGCCAGACCGGCTGGTGGCAGGCGCGGATCGAGGCCGAGCTGGGCGCCGTGGGCCTCATCCAGCAACACCGGCACACCGCGCCGATGGGCGACGGCGATCAGGCCGGACAGGTCGCCCACCAGCCCCTGGTAGCTCGGCGACACCAGCACCACCGCCGCCAGCGGCCCCGCCGCCAGGGCCTGATCGAGCTGCGCCGCCAGCCCCTTGGGCGTGGGCGGCTGCCACAGGCCGCTGGCGGCATCGAAGGGCAGGTCGAACAGCACCGGTCGCACCTGCCCCAGCAGACAGCCATGCAGCAGCGACCGGTGCAGGTTGCGCGGCAGCAGCACCCGCTGACCCGGCTCGGCCAGGGCCAGCAGGGCGGCCTGCAGCAGACCGCTGGCGCCGTTGACACCGAACCAGCAGCGCTGCGCCCCCAGCAGCGCCGCCGCGGCCGCCTGGGCCTCGGCCACGGCCCCCTCGGCCTCGAGCGGGCCACCGATGGCCGGCAGTTCAGGCAGGTCCCAGCCGGCGGGCGAACGGCGCAGCAGGCGCCGCAGACCGGGGGCCAGGCCGCGGCCGCGGCCATGGGCCGGCAGGTGCAGGGGCAGGGTCCAGAGGCGGCCGTTGTCCTCGCGGGCCAGGGCACGCAGCAGAGCCATGGCGATCGGGGCGTGCTTTCTAGAGTCTGCTGCGACGCCGGATGCGCCTTGGTCAGCACGCCATCAGCCACGCCAGGCACCGCCAGCGGTCTAGGCCCGAGCGGGCCTCCGCCAGCCGAGCTGCGCTACAACCCCGGCGCCGATCTGCGCTGGCTGCTGCTGCGCCCCTGGCTGCTGCTGGGGCGGCTCACGGTGGTGCTCTGGCAACTGCTCAGCCTGGCCCTGGTGCTGGTGGTGCAGGCCAACAGCCCCGACCCCAAGGTGCAGAAGCGGCTGGGACAGCGCATCTTCACCACCCTCACCAACCTGGGGCCCTGCTTCATCAAGGTGGGCCAGGCCCTGTCCACCCGCCCCGATCTGGTGCGGCGCGACTGGCTGGATCAACTGACCCAGCTGCAGGACAACCTGCCCGCCTTCCCCCACGCCATCGCCCTGCAGACGATCGAGCAGGAGCTGGGGGCACCGGTGAGCCAGCTGTTCGAGGAGTTCCCCGACCACCCGGTGGCCGCCGCCAGCCTCGGCCAGGTGTACAGGGCCCGCCCGGTGGGCGGCCCCTGGGTGGCGGTGAAGGTGCAGCGCCCCAACCTCGAGCGCACCCTGCGGCGCGATCTGGTGCTGATCCGCCTGCTGGGGGTGACGGCCGCGCCGCTGCTGCCGCTGAACCTGGGCTTTGGCCTTGGCGAGATCATCGATGAATTCGGCCGCTCCCTGTTCGAGGAGATCGATTACCGCCAGGAGGCGGCCAACGCCGAACGCTTTGCCCGCCTGTTCGCCGCCAACCCGGCCGTGATCGTGCCCCGGGTGGAGCGCAGCCTCTCGGCGCGCCGGGTGCTCACCACCAGCTGGATCAATGGCACCAAGCTGCAGCAGCGCCAGGAGCTGGAGGCCCAGCACCTCGATCCGGCAGCCCTGATCCGCACCGGCGTGATTGCCGGCCTGCAGCAGTTGCTGGAGTTCGGCTACTTCCACGCCGATCCCCACCCGGGCAATCTGTTCGCCCTGCCGGGCCGCACCGGTGCCCTGGGCCATGTGGCCTACGTGGATTTCGGCATGATGGATTCGATCAGCGACGCCGACCGCCTCACCCTCACCGGCGCGGTGGTGCATCTGATCAACCGCGATTTCGCCGGCCTGGCGCAGGACTTCGTGGACCTGGGCTTCCTGAACCCCAGCACCGACCTGCGGCCGATCATTCCGGCGTTGGAAGAGGTGCTCGGCGGCGCCCTGGGCGACAACGTGGGCTCCTTCAACTTCAAGGCAATCACCGATCGCTTCTCGGAGCTGATGTACGCCTACCCCTTCCGCGTGCCGGCCCGCTTCGCCCTGATCATCCGCGCCGTGGTGAGCCAGGAGGGTCTGGCGATGCGGCTGGATCCCAGCTTCCGCATCATCCGCGTGGCCTACCCCTACGTGGCCCGCCGCCTGCTGGCGGGCGACACCGCCGAGATGCGCGAGAAGCTGCTGGAGGTGCTGTTCGATCGGGAGGGCCGCCTGCAGCTGCAGCGGCTCGAGAGCCTGCTGGCGGTGGTGGAGGCCGATGATGCCGGCGGCAGTGCCGACCTGCTGCCGGTGGCGGGTGCGGGCCTGAAGCTGCTGCTGGGTGATCAGGGCCGCAGCCTGCGCCAGCGGCTGCTGCTCACCCTGGTGCAGGGAGACCGGCTCAACACCGAAGACCTGCGCGGCCTGATGGAGCTGCTGGGACGCACCTTCGCGCCGCGGCGCCTGGTGGAGCGTCTGGGCCAGCGGCTGGGGGGGCGCCTGCTGGGCCGCGCCGGCCAGGCGGCCCGGGCGGCGGCCTGAGGCTCAGGTTCCGGCGGGAATCAGCATCCAGGCCACGGCGACGGCCGTGCCGCCGAAGGCCACCACCAGCAGCGGCCAGCTGTTGTCAAGGTGTTCGAGGCGCTTCTGCAGCGTGTCCCTGGCCGCGCCGTCCTCCATCGCCTCCATGTCGGCATAGCGGCGGCCGATCCAGATCACCAGCACGAACGCCACCAGGGTCACCACATAGGCGACCACATACACCTGATCGAGATAGGTGAGGAAGGGCAACTGCGGCAGGTCCTCGCGGTAAGCCTGTTGCAGGAACACCAGGGTGAGCAGCACCGTCACCGGGATGCTGGCGCGCGCATCCTGTTCATCGGAGCGCACCTTGAACACCAGCAGCACCATCGTCATCAGCACCGCCAGGGGCAGCAGCAGCCGCCAGAAGGCCGCCCACGACGACGTGCCGAAGGAGACCTCGAACAGCACCAGGCTGTAATCGCTCTCGGAGCCACCCAGGCCGAAATTGGTGGCGTAGTGGTGGCGGTACTCGGCGATCGACCAGCCCTGGTTGAGCCAGCCGATGATCCGGGCGAACAGGCCCATGCCGCTGTTGCGGATGTCCGGCTCCAACCGCAGGTTGCGGTAGCCGAGGGAGCCGTCGACATCGTCAGCTTCGATCGCCAGCGGCAGGCTGACGCTCATGAACGGATAGTGACGGAAGCTGGCCTGATCGAGGTAATAGCGGCCGCGATAGGTGAACAGCTGATAGAAGCTGCCATCGTTGAGCCGCTCCGGCTCCTTGCTCACCGGCTCGAGCTGCGGTGGCGCATCGGTGATCAGGGTGTTCAGCAGGGTGAAGCGCTGATCGATCGTGGCGCCGTTGGCCTCGAGATAGCGCTGCAGCGGTTCCTGCCAGTGCAGCCACACGTAGCCGCTCGAGGAATAGCTCGGCACGCTCAGATCGAGCTCGGAGGTGGTGGTGGCGTAGACCCCCACCTGCACCAGGTGCTGGGCCGCCTCCAGCTCCTGCTGATCAACGCGGGTTTCTCCGGCGCTGAGCAGATCGCCGCGCAGGGTGCTCCAGCCGCTCGGTGGCAGCTGGCGCGGATCGGTGATCAGCGCCCGACTGGAGGAGGACAGCCGCAGGGCATCGCGGCCCTGAACCTGGGTGACATCAATCCTGCCGATGGCGATCAGGGCCAGAATCATGGCCAGCACCACCGAAGTGATGGCCAACAGGTTCCAGCGCTTTTGGTTGCGCATCGGCCAGGTGCCGAACATCGGCGTGACCCTAGGGGTAGCCACGCCATGGGCACAGCGCTACCCATGCCTGTTGCGCACAGCCCTGGCGGCCACGGCCCTGGCGGGTGCGGCCGTGGGCTGCCGGCCGGTGACCATGCCCTGGGGCGGCCGCGGCGGCACGGACAGCCCGCCGGCCCCGCAGGGCTCCACGGGCCAAGGCCAGGGGGGCCAGGCGCAGCGCGAGCTGGTGCTGGGGCAATCCGCCCCGTTCAGCGGCGCCTCCGCGCAACTGGGACAGGACTATCGCCAGGGGGCGATGGCCTGGTTCGCGGAGCTGAACCGCCGCGGCGGCATCCACGGCCGGCACCTGCGGTTGGTGAGCCTCGACGACCGCTATGAGCCAGCCCTCACCCTGGCCAACACCCGCCGGCTGATCGGACCGGACCGGGCCTTCCTGCTGTTCGGCTACGTGGGCACACCCACCGTGAAGGCGGTGCTGCCGCTGGTGGAGCAGGAGCGGATCCCCCTGGTGGCGCCCCTCACCGGGGCCCGGCTGCTGCGGGAGCCCTTCCGGCCGATGGTGTTCAACCTGCGGGCCAGCTACCAGGCCGAGATCGACGGAATGGTCGACAACCTGGTGCGGTCGGGGCGGCACCGCATCGCCGTGCTGCATCAGGAGGATGCCTTCGGCGAGGACGGCCTGCGCGCCACCCGCTCCGCCCTGGCCCGCCATGGCCTCCAGCCCGTGGCGGTGGCGGGGGTCCAGCGCAACTCCACCCAGACCGACGCCGCCGCACGGCAGGTGGAGGAGGCCCGGCCCAATGCCGTGGTGGTGATCAGCGCCTATGCCAGCTCCGCCGCCTTCAGCCAGAGCCTGCAGCGGCTGGGCAGCACGGCCCAGCTGATGAATGTGTCGTTCGTGGGCACCGGCGGCCTGCAGGATGCGCTGCCGGGCGGACGGGCCAACGGCATCGGCATCAGCCAGGTGGTGCCGTTCCCCTGGGATCGCCGTGTGCCGGTGGTGGCGGAATACCAACGGCTGATGCGCCGTCAGCAGGCGACTCCCCGCTACGGCTTCACCAGCCTCGAAGGGTTCCTGGCCGCTCGGTTGCTGGGTGAAGCCCTGCAGCGGGCGGGCGCCAACCCGAGCCGGCAGGCCGTGGTGGCCGCCTTCGAGGGCATGGCCAACGTGGACCTCGGCGGCTTTCACCTGCAACTGGGCCCCCGCGATCACCAGGCGAGCGACTTCGTGGACCTGACCTTCCTGGGCTCGCAACGCTGGGGCCCCTGATCCGCCGGCACCGCTAGGGTCGCCGCACCTGAGCCCCCATTCCCGTGCCCGCTGCGCCGATCACCGCGCTGACCGTTCCGCCGATCGAAGCCCCGATCAACCTGAGCGAGGCTGATCTGGATCTGGCCAGCGGCCTGTACGGCGACCTCGATGCCGACACAATCCTGCTGGAATTCGCACCGATGCTGCAGGCCCCCTATGTGCTCGCGGGGGTGGGCCTGGCGATGGGCGTGCTGTGCGGCCTCACCTTCGCCCGCCTGGTGCAGGAGCGACTGAATGGCTGGAAGCAGGACCGCCTGGCGATGCTGCCGCTCGGCTGCCTGGAAACCAACCTGCCCTACGCCGGCATCGTGATCGGCATCACCCTGTTCATCGGCGGCAGCCTGCAGGTGTTCGGCTTCGCCTCGGGTGCCGCCCTGCTGGTGGCCTTTCTGCTCTCGGTGGCCACGGCCGGGGCCCTGTGGGTGCAGCTGGAGCGGCTGATGCTGCAGGTGGAAAACGGCACCTTCAGCGCCGTGGACTTCGACAACTTCGACCAGTTCTTCTGATCAGGCCGCCAGGTAGCCCGCCATCTCCTCGGACAGGCGGCGCAGCTCCTCGTGGGCGCGCCGCTCCAGGCTGCGGGCCCGGTCGCGGCTCATGTCGAGTTCCCGGGCGATCGAGCTGAGGCTCATCGGCTCCTCGCGGCCGATGCCGTAGCGCATCTTCAGGATGCGGCCCTGCATCTCGGGCAGCCGCTCCAGCAGGGCGCGCATGTCGCCCCGCAGGCACTCCCCGTCCACCAGCTCCTCCGGCTGACTGCCGTCGCTGGCCAGCAGGTCCAGCAGCTCCGTGTCGTCGCCGTCGC
>JBEGQE010000182.1:0-2657 GCA_041181145.1 Cyanobacteriota bacterium | reverse complement strand
CCAGAGGTCGCTGGCGCTGCGAAGCCCGTTGAGCTGCATCAGGCGCTGCACGCTGGTGCCGTAGCGCTCGGCGATCTCGGAAAGGGTTTCGCCGGACTTCACGGTGTAGTTCCCGGAGCCGCCGCTGCGCCCGCCGCCGCCGGAACCACCGCTGCCGCCGCCGGCGCCGGGCACCTGGATGCGGCTGCCGGCCCAGAGGTCGCTGGCGCTGCGAAGCCCGTTGAGCTGCATCAGGCGCTGCACGCTGGTGCCGTAGCGCTCGGCGATCTCGGAGAGGGTTTCGCCGGGCTTCACCAGCACCTCGCCGGCCAGGCCCGGCAGGGGCAGCATCAGGGCCAGGGCGAGGGCAGCGGCGGAGCGGCGGCGCATCGTTGGCATCGGCGGTGAACTGGGCGCACCATACGGGCCATGGCCGAGGACGCCAGTCCCTCGTTGATAAGGCCTGGCAATGGTTGTGCCGGGTTTCAGCCCAGCAGGCGTCGCAACAGGGGCAATCGACCGGCGTAGGGCGGGTACCGGAACGGTGCGTCGAGCAGGAACGGGCGCCGCAGCACGCTGCGCTCATGGGAGAAGGTGCGGAAGCCCGCTTCGCCGTGGTAGCTGCCCATGCCGCTGTTGCCCACGCCGCCGAAGGGCAGCTCCGGCACGCCGACGTGCATCACCACATCGTTGAAACACACGCCCCCTGAGCTGGTGCGCCGCAGGATCTCCTCCTGGGCCTGGCGCTGCTTCGAGAACAGATAGAGCGCCAGCGGTTTGGGCCGCTGATGGATCTGCTCGATCGCCTCATCGAGGTTGCGGATCCGCAGCACCGGCAGCAGCGGGCCGAACAGTTCCTCCTGCATCAGCGGATCGTCGAGGCTGTCCACCCGGATCAGGGTGGGCGCGATCCGGCGGCGGCTGGCATCACTCTGGCCGCCGCAGAGCAGCTGGCCGCGATCCCGTGCCCCCTCCAGCAGGCGGTGCAGGCGCTCGAACTGCGCCCCATTCACCAGGCTGCCCAGATCGGGGGACTCCAACGGGTTGTCGCCGAAGCAGGCCTGGATGCGCTCGCTCAGCTGCGCCACCAGGGCCGGCTCCACCGCCTCGTCCACCAGCAGATAGTCGGGGGCGATGCAGGTCTGGCCGCTGTTGAGCGCTTTGCCCCACACCAAGCGGCGAGCGCTCACTTCCAGATCCGCATCCTTCAGCACCACCGCCGGGCTCTTGCCCCCCAGCTCGAGCGTCACCGGGGTGAGGTGGCGGGCCGCGGCTTCCATCACCACACGGCCGATGCGTTCGCCGCCGGTGAAGAAGATGTGGTCGAAGCGCTCCTGCAGCAGGGCGGCGGCGGCCGTGCCATCGCCGAGCACCACCTGCACGGTGTTGGCTTCGAAGGCTGAGCCGATCAGGCGCTCCAGCAGGGCGGCGGTGGCGGGTGCGTGTTCAGAGGGTTTGAGCACCGCCGTGTTGCCGGCCGCCAGGGCGCTCACCAGGGGTTGGAGGCTGAGCAGGAAGGGATAGTTCCACGGGCCGATCACCAGCACGCAGCCCAGGGGCTCGGGGATCACCTCAGCCCGCCCCGGCAGCAGGCTCACGGGCACCGGCACCCGCTTCGGGGCCATCCAGCGCCGCAGCCGCCGGCGCACCAGCGCGATCTCCTGGCGCACGGCCACCAGCTCGAAATAGGCCTCCACCTCCGGTTTGCCCAGGTCGCTGGCGAGGGCCTCAAACACGGCCCCTTCGTGGGCATCGAGGGCCTGGCTAAGGCGCTCCAGTTGCTCCAGTCGCCAGGCCCTAGGCCGGGTGTGGCCATCACTCACCAGCTGGCGCTGCTGGGCGATGGGGGTTTGCAGCGGCATGGCGCCTGGGGTTGGTGCCACCCATTCCAGCTCGAGGCCGGCGCCGCCGCGTTAGGGCTTCGTTGTGGCGGTGCGCCGTGCGCACTGACTCAGCACCGCCAGCAGTGTGGTGCCGAGGGCCACGGCCAAGGGATAGGACCAGTTGGGTGCGTGGATCACAAAGGGCAAGAGGCCGGCACCGATGGCTGGTGGCATGAAGAGCCCCAGGGTTCCGAGCCAGGCGAGGCAGGCCAGGATCGCGATGCCCCCAGCCCAAGGGGTGACCCCAAAAGCCTGCACGAGCAACAGCCCAGCACTGGCAGTGCCCAAACATGCCAGCACCATGGCCACGGGTCTGTTGATCCAGGCGCACTCCTCAGGGGTGGCAAACATGTCGTAAGCCATCACCACCAGCGGCGGGTAGAGCACCAAGCGGCTGCCGGTGGCGGCAACGAGCAAGATCCCGAGGCCCAGAAAGACCACCATCCAGAGGATCCAGCGCCATGGATGCTGGCGTTCGGTGGCTGAGGCCCGCGCCCATTCGCCGGCGGGCTCCACCATCGGTTGGCGGGGCTTGGCCGTGGCATTCACCCGCTCTCGGATGGAGAGCGGCAACCGGCTCCAAAGCGCCAGCAGCCCAGTGCCCACAAGGATGCTGAGGGGGTACCACCAGGAGGTGACCCCCAGGGCCAGCGGCAACATGCCGGCCGACAGGGCTGGTGCGATCGGCGAGCGCAGCAGCCTCACCACCGCAATCGACAGGGCCACATCCAGCCCCACCGACACCGGCCCGTA
This sequence comes from Cyanobacteriota bacterium, assembly GCA_041181145.1. Classification (GTDB taxonomy): domain Bacteria; phylum Cyanobacteriota; class Cyanobacteriia; order PCC-6307; family Cyanobiaceae; genus Vulcanococcus. The sequence continues at coordinate 42 of JBEGQE010000182.1, read as the reverse complement.
GTCCAGACCCCTGGTGATCACCACCCCCACCAGGGCGGTGAG
>JBEGQE010000181.1:0-2626 GCA_041181145.1 Cyanobacteriota bacterium | reverse complement strand
TGGCGGACGCACCGGCAGCGGCAAGACCGACCTGCTCCTGGCCCTGCAACGGCAGGGGGTGGCGGTGCTGGATCTCGAAGGGCTGGCCCATCACCGCGGCAGCAGCTTCGGCAACCTGGGTCTGCCGGCCCAGCCCAGCAACGAGCACTATGAGAACCGCATCGCGGCGGTGCTGGAGGCGGCGCGCGGCGCCGGCCAGATCTGGGTGGAAGCCGAAAGCGCCCAGGTGGGCCGCTGCCGCGTGCCGGCCGGCCTGTGGCGGCAGATGCAGGCGGCACCGCTGCTGGAGATCCGCCGGCCCCTGGAGGAGCGGCTGCGCCAGCTGGTGGCGGTGTACGGGGTGCAGGATCCCCAGGAGCTGGCCGAGGCCACCCAGCGGATCAGCCGCCGGTTGGGCCCGCAGCGCACCGCCGCCGCCCTGGAGGCGATCGGGCGGCGCGATTGGAGTGCCGCCTGCCGGCAGATGCTCGACTACTACGACCGCTGCTACGACCACGAGCTGGAACGCCACGGCGAGGCCGACCGCAACCGCCTGCTCGGCTCGGTGGATCTGGGGGTGCGTGATGCCGCAGCCTCGGCCGCCCAGCTGGTGGCCGAAGGCCGGATCCGACCACAGCGAACGAACCAGCCGAACGGCGCTGCCTAGGATTGTGTTTTCAGGGACGTTCGATGGCCGCCATTCAGTTCTTCCGCGGTATCGACGAGCCAGTGGTCCCTGACATCCGCATGACCCGCTCGCGCGACGGGCGCACCGGCCAGGCGATCTTCGTGTTCGATCAGCCCCAGGCGCTGGCGCCGGAAACCATGGGCGACATCGCCGGCATGTTCATGCTCGATGAGGAGGGTCAGCTGGTGACCCGCGATGTGAACGCCAAGTTCGTGAACGGCAAGCCCGCCGCCCTGGAAGCCACCTACACCTGGAAGACCACCGAGGACTTCGAACGCTTCATGCGCTTCGCCCAGCGTTACGCCGAGGCCAACGGCCTGGGCTTCGCCCAGAAGGGCGGCGGCGACGAGCCGGACGACGAGGCCGAGGCCTGAACCCCGGCAGCGCCGCCCCGTGAAGTTCGGCCAGTGGCTGGGACTGATTGCCACGGCAGCCGCCCTGCTGCTGCTCTGGAACCTGCGCGCGGTGGTGATCCAGCTGTTCGCGGCCGTTGTGCTGGCGATGGCCCTGTGCACGCTGGTGGGCGTGGTGCGCCAGCGGACAGGCTGCAGCCGTCCCCTGGCCGTGCTGGCCACCGTGCTGGGGCTGCTGCTGCTGGCCGCGGTGACCCTGGCCGCCGTGGTGCCGCCCTTCCTGCAGCAGTTCCAGGAGCTGCTGCGCCAGCTGCCGGCCGCCGCTGATCTGGCGGTTCGGCTGCTGCATCAGGGCATGGATGCCAGCAGTCGGATGCTGTACGGCCGGGAGGCTCTGCAGTGGTTGCAGCAGTCCTGGCAGGCCCCGGGCGGTGGGGGCGGCATGAACAACGGCCTGCTGCGGCTGCTCGGCCTAGCCGGCAACCTCGGCAGCGGGCTGGTGCAGCTGCTGTTCGTGCTGGCGGTGAGCCTGATGATCACCGTGCAGCCGGAGGCCTACCGCGAGGTGGCGGTGCTCTTGGCTCCCTCCTTCTACCGCCGGCGCCTGCGCGAGGTGCTGCGGCTCTGTGGTGAAGCCCTGAGCAGCTGGATGGGAGGGGTGCTGATCAGCTCCCTGTGTGTGGCCCTGCTGGCCGGGGTGGGCCTGTCACTGCTCGGCGTGAAGCTGGTGGTGGCCAACGCCCTGCTGGCCGGCCTGCTGAACATCATTCCCAACATCGGCCCCACCCTGAGCACCGTCTTCCCGATGTCGGTGGCGCTGCTCGACTCCCCCTGGAAAGCCCTGGCGGTGCTGGGGCTGTACGTGGTGGTGCAGAACCTGGAGAGCTACCTGATCACCCCCTCGGTGATGCATCACCAGGTGAAGCTGCTGCCCGGCCTGACCCTGATGGCCCAGTTCCTGTTCACGGTGCTGTTCGGCCCCCTCGGCCTGCTGCTGGCCCTGCCCCTGGCGGTGTGTCTGCAGGTGGTGATCCGGGAAGTCCTGATCCACGATGTGCTCGACCCCTGGCAGCGGCAACGCCTGACTCCTTGAGCCCTCGCAATCTGCTGGCCCTACTGGCCCTGGTGGTGCTCTCCCTGATGGTGTGGGAGCTGCGCTGGGTGCTGCTGGTGCTGTTCGGCGCCGTGGTGCTGGCGGTGGCCCTGGATGTGCCCGTCACCTGGCTGCGACGGCTGGTCCCCCGGCTGAACCGCCCGACCGGGCTGCTGATCGTGCTCAGCCTGCTGGCGGTGATCGGCTGGAAGCTCTCGGTGCTGCTGCTGCCGGAGCTGGTGGAACAGGTGCAGCAGCTGCTGCAGCTGGTGCCGTCGCTGATTGCCCGCCTCAGCCAGCTGCTGGGCGGTGTGGCGATGCTGCGCAGCCTGGAGCAGCAGTTGATGGCCTTCGCCACCTGGGACAAGCTGCAGCCCCTCGGAGGCCAGTTGCTGGGTGTGGCCGGCGGCGCCGCCAACGGCACGATCCAGCTGCTGCTGCTGCTGCTGCTGGCCCTGTTGCTCGTGCTCGATCCCCGCAGCCACCAGCGCCTCGTGCTGGCGCTCACCCCGG
>JBEGQE010000180.1:0-3715 GCA_041181145.1 Cyanobacteriota bacterium | reverse complement strand
CTGGATCAGGTAGGGGGCGCGGATCGGCGTGCGGCCGAAGCGCAGGTGCGACACGGTGGTCGACCCCGACTTCTTGGAGTCGTAGACGAAGTAGGCCTGGCAGTGCAGGCCGGTGGCCTCGCCGATGATCTTGATCGTGTTCTTGTTGGCGCCGACGGTGCCGTCCGATCCCAGGCCGTAGAACACCGCTTCGAAGCAGTCGGCGGCGGCGCCCGCCGGGCTGATCGTCCAGTCCGCCTGCACCGGCAGCGAGAGGTGGGTCACGTCGTCGTCGATGCCGACCGTGACGTGGTTGCGGGGCTGCTCCGCCGCCAGGTTGGTGAACACAGCCCGCACCATCGCCGGCGTGAAGTCGCGCGAGGCCAGGCCGTAGCGACCGCCCACCACCAGGGGCAGGGTGCCGCCAGCTGCATCCGCGCGCTCCGGCCAGTGCTCGGCGATGGCGGCCAGCACGTCGAGGTACAGCGGTTCGCCGCCGCTGCCGGGTTCCTTGCAGCGGTCGAGCACCGCCAGGCGGCGGGTGCTGGCAGGCAGGGCGGCCACCAGGCTGGCAGCCGCCAGGGGGCGGAACAGCCGCACCTTCAGCACCCCCACCCGCTCGCCCCGGGCCATCAGGGCTTCGACCGTGGCGGCGGCCGTCTCGCAGCCCGAGCCCATCAGCACCAGCACCCGCTCGGCCTCGGGATGGCCCTCGTACTCATAGAGGCGGTAGTGCCGACCGCTGAGTGCGGCGAAGTGGTCCATCGCCGCCTGCATGTGGCCGGCCATGGCGTTCTGGAACGGGTTCACCGCCTCGCGGGCCTGGAAGGCCAGATCCGGGTTCTGGCTGGTGCCGCGCAGCTCGGGGTGGTCGGGTGAGAGGCCGCGGCCGCGGTGGGCGGCGATCAGCCCCTCCGGCAGCAGTTGCCGAAGCAGATCGTCGCTGAGCAGCTCCACCCGCTGGATCTCATGGGAGGTGCGGAAGCCATCGAAGAAGTGCAGCACCGGCAGCCGGCCGGCCAGGCTGGCGGCGGTGGCGATGGCGGCGAAGTCGCCCGCCTCCTGGGGGCTGGCCGAGCACAGCAGGCTGCAGCCCGTGCCGCGGGTGGCCATCACATCGCTGTGGTCGCCGAAGATCGACAGGGCCGAAGTGGCCAGGGCCCGCGAGGCCACGTGGATCACCGCCGCCGTGAGCTCCCCAGCGATCTTGTAGAGGTTCGGGATCATCAGCAGCAATCCCTGCGAGGCCGTGAAGGTGGTGGTGAGAACCCCGGCCTGCAGGGCTCCGTGCACCACGCCGGCGGCGCCGGCCTCGCTCTGCATCTCCACCACCGCCGGCACGCTGCCCCAGAGGTTGGGGCGCCCTTCGCTGGCCCAGGCGTCAGCCCACTCCCCCATCGGCGAGGCCGGGGTGATCGGGTAGATCGCCATCACCTCATTGAGGCGATAGGCCACCCGTGCCACCGCCTCGTTGCCATCGATCCAGGCCACGGCGGTCATGGCGCCTCCTCCAGGGGGTCGTCGTCGAACGCCGGGTCGAGCACGGTCAGCGCCAGGCCCACATGCACCAGCAGCTGATCCCCCAGCCGCGCCTCCGGCACGCAGGCCAGGCTCACCTGCCGCAGCACGCCGCCGAAGCGCACGGCCCCTGTCCGCCACAGCGGATCCTCGTGCTCCTCGATGCTCACCAGTTCACCCGGAACAGCGAGGCACATGGCGGTCGGCCCAAGGGGCTGTGCCGGTTATAGGCAGGGTTCGCTGGCGTGGCAGGCGATTGCTTCGGCGATGCCCGGCGCGGGCTCCCTCTGCAGGGCCAGCAGCTGGCCCACGGCCAGGGCGGCGTCGTTGCAGGGGAGTTGCTGCGGCCAGAGCGGCGTCAGGCCGCTGTGGCGCAGGGCGGCCACGCTCAGCTCGAGCAGCAGCCGGTTCTGAAAGCAACCACCGCCCAGCAGCACGGTTCCGCCGGCACTGGCTCCGTGCTGGTGTCGCCCGAGGGCGGCGATGCCGTCGGCCAAGGCCCGGTGAAAGGCCAGGGCGATCGCGGCCGCTGAGGTGGTGCCCCGCTGGATGTCGGCCAGCATCGCCGTGAGCAGGGGCTGCCAGTCCCACTCCAGCCCCGGCTGCTTGGCCGGGCGCAGGGGCAGCTCGTAGCGCGGGATCGCCCCCCGGCCTGCGGCGCCCGCGATTGCCGCGTGGCTCTCGGCCGCGGCGCTGGCCAGGCCTTCGAGGGCCATCGCCGCCTGGGCCTCGAAGCTGCAGATCTGCTGGACGCCGAGCAGGGCGGCCACGGCGTCGAACAGGCGGCCGATGCTTGAGCAGGCCGGACTGTTCAGGCCACACTGCGCGGCCTGCTCGAGCACCTGCCGCTCCTCCGGCGTGAAGGCCTCGCTCCAGGGGCGGGCCCCCAGGGCGGGCGGCCGCTCGCGCCAGTGGGGATCGTTGCTGCCGAGCAGCAGTCCGAGGGCGGCGCGGCGTGGTTCGCGCAGGGCCCGTTCACCGCCGGGCAACGGAAACGGCCGCAGCCGTGCCAGGCGCCGGTAGCCGCATCGCTGCACCAGCAGGGCTTCCCCACCCCAGAGGCTGCCGTCATCCCCCAGGCCGGCGCCGTCCCAGGCGATGCCGAGGTGCTCGCCATTGAGGCCATGCTCCGCCAGCACCGCCAGCAGGTGGGCGTGATGGTGCTGCACAGGTTGCAGCGGCAGCCCTCGCTGCCGGGCCAGATCGCCCGCCAGCTCATGGGCGCTGTAGCCCGGGTGCGCGTCGCAGGCGATGGCGGTCGGCTGCAGCTGGTGGCGCTCCAGCCAGCCCCTGGTCGTGTGCAGCAGCCGCTCGGCGCCGCTGCTGCTGCCCACGTCGCCCAGGTCCGGGCTGAGCACGATCCGCCCCGGCAGCTGCAGGGCCAGGCTGCCCTTGAGCTGGGCGCCGAGGGCGAGGGCGCTGGCCTCCTGCGGCCTGTCCGGCTGCGGCAGCGTCAGGGGCGCGAGGCCGCGGCCCAGCCGCAGGATCAACGGGGCACCGGCCGCCAGCCGCAACACGCTGTCGTCGATGCGCTGCACGATCGCCAGCCCGTGGCTCAGCACGCCATCGGCGAGCTGCGCCAACCGATCGGCATCGGCGATCGGATCAGCGGCGATCGGCTCGCTGGAGCGGTTGGCACTGGTGGCCACCAGCACGTTGCCGCCCCAGGCCTCAAGCAGCAGCTGCTGCAGGCCGCTGGCGGGCCGCATCACCCCCAGCCAGGGGCTCTCCCCCGCCACGGCCGCCGCCAGCGGCTGGCTGGCGGTGCTGGTCTTGCGGCGGCGCAGCAGCACGATCGGTGCCGCTGCCGACCACCACACCGCCTCCTCCTGGGGGGTCGCTGTGCAATGGCGCTCCAGCCAGCCCGGAGCCGCGAGCAGGGCCAGTGGTTTGTCGGGGCGCCCTTTGCGGCGGCGCAGCTCGGCCACGGCCGCTGCGTTGTGGGGATCCACCAGCAGCTGGAAACCGCCGATCCCCTGCAGCGCCACGATCTGCCCCTGGTGCAGGGCGGCGGCGGCGACGGCGATCGCCGGCTGAGCTACCCGGTCCCGGCCCTGCCAGCGCAGGCGCGGGCCGCAGGCCGGGCAGCTGATCGTCTGGGCGTGGAAGCGCCGGTCGTTCGGGTCGGCATAGTCCCGCCGGCAGGCCGCGCAGAGGGGGAAGGCGGCCAGGCTGGTGTGCTCCCGCTCGAAGGGCAGCTGCCGCAGCACGCTGTAGC
>JBEGQE010000179.1:0-4554 GCA_041181145.1 Cyanobacteriota bacterium | reverse complement strand
CCTGGCCCAGCAGCGCCCGCTCGAAGCGCACCAGCGCCGCATCGATCGCATCGATCTGGCCGCGCAGCCACAGGCGCAGATCGGTGCCCACCTGGTCGTTGCGGGAGCGGCCGGTGTGCAGCTTCTTGCCCAGGGGGCCGAGGATCGCGATCAGGCGGCGCTCCACCGCGAAGTGCACGTCCTCGTCCTCGAGGCCGGGGTTGAACTGGCCGGCGGCCGCCTCGCTGCGCACCTGCTCCAGTCCGCCCACCAGCTGCTCCGCCTCCTCGGGCGTGATCACACCGGTGCTGCCCAGCATGCGGGCATGGGCGATCGAACCATCGAGGTCCTGCTGCAGCAGGGTGATGTCGAAACCGATCGAGGCATTGAAGCGTTCGATCGCCGGATGCAGACCCTCCTCGAAACGCTGGCTCCAGGTGGAGGAGGAGGAATCAACGGCCATCGGGCCCGGCGATGCTGCTGGGGTTCAGCTTGGCAGGCAGGCTGCACGGGCCCTCAGTGGGGCAGCGGCGGCAGCATCACCTCCTCGCGCACCTTCAGCACCAGCAGGGTGGCGTCGTCCTCCAGGGGGCGATCGGCTCCCACAAACCGCTCCAGCCGGGCGAACAGCTGCTCGAGGATGGCCTGGGCGCCCACCCCCGAGCGGCAGGCGGCCTGCAGGGCCTGAATCAGCCGCTCCTCGTCGAAGCGCTCGCCGTTGAGCCCCAGCGCCTCGGTGACGCCATCGGTGTAGCAGAGCAGCACATCCCCCGGATCCAGCACGATCTGATCACAGCCGTACTGGGCCTCCGGCTGCAGACCGATCAGCAACCCCGGCGCATCGAGCCGCTCCACGCTGTTGCGCAACCGCCGCCAGAGCAGCGGTGGGTTGTGGGCCGCATTGGCAAAACGCAGCAAGCGCGTGCGCGGGTCGTAATCGGAATAGAACAGCGTCACGAAGCGGTGCGACTGGGCCAGGTCCTCCTGGGCCAGCTGGTTGAGGTCGTGCAGGATCCGATCCGGCGGCAGACCGCTGAGCACCTCGGCCCGCAGCATGCCCCGCAGCAGGGTCATCAGCAGCCCGGCCGGCACCCCCTTGCCCATCACATCGCCGATCACCAGCGCCCAGCGGCCCTGCTCCCGCCGGCGGCCGAGCAGCTGGGGGCGGGTGGGGATGAAGTCGTAGTAGTCGCCGCCCACCTGGAAGGCGGGGCGGCAGCGGGCCGCCAGCTCCACGCCATCGATCACCGGGCAGCGATCCGGCAGCAGCTGGCTCTGGATCTCGGCGCCGGTGGAGAGCTGCCGGTCGACCCGCTCATGGCGGCGGGCCTCCTGCAGCAGCTGCTCGCTCTCGATCGCCACCCCGGCCAGATCCGCCACCAGCTGCAGATGGCGGCGGTGGCTGTCGCTCCAGCTCAGGCCGCTGCGGGGCCCGAACACATACAGACGCCCGCGGCTACGGCTGCGGGCCACCACCGAGGTGGCGAACAGGGGCCGATCCGCCAGCTGACGGCGCAGCAGCCGATCCAGCTGGGCCGCCACCGCCTCATCGCCGGAGGCCTGCAGCAGCGGTTCATCCGGCAGGGCCGCCAGCTGCCGCAGCGTTTCGGCGCAGAGATCAGCCGGGGAGGCATGCAGCTGCTCGCGCCAGAGGCGGCCATCGGGGTGAAAGCTCACCAGCACCGCCCCCTCCGCTTCCACCAGACGGGCAGCCACCAACGGCACCAGCTCCAGGAAGCGGCCGAGGTGGGTGAAGCTGCGCAGCGCGAAGCTGAGCGAACTGAGCAGCTCCTGGTTGCGGCGCTGCTCGCGGCTGAGGCTGTCGAGCAGCTGCCGCAGCGAGGCCAGGGCCGAGAGGGGCCGCCCCGGAGCCGCGGCAGCCTGGGGGGGCAGCGGCGGTGCCGGCGACGCTGCGGTGCTCTGAAGCGGTGGATCAGACCGCCGTGGTGGCGGCTTGCTGCTCACCGAGCGGCCGCGAAGGTGCCCGCAAGATAGCCGCGTTGCTACGGCGCCAGCAGAGCCTCGACGAACTCAAAGCTGTTGAAGGGCCGCAGATCGCGAATGCCCTCACCGGCACCGATGAAGCGGATCGGCAGCCCCGCCTCCGACGACACCGCCAGGGCCACACCCCCGCGGGAGCTGCCATCGAGCTTGGTGAGCACCACACCGGTGAGACCGGCGGCTTCGGCGAAGGCCATCGCCTGCTTCAGGCCGTTCTGGCCCTGGCTGGCATCGAGCACCAGCAGCGACTGCACCACCGCCTCCGGCGCCAGCTTGTCGACGATGCGGCGCACCTTGGCGAGCTCCTCCATCAGGTTGTGCTTGGTCTGCAGGCGGCCGGCGGTGTCGACGAGGACCAGATCGGTGCCCTTGGCCTTGGCGGCGCCGATGGCATCGAACACCACGGCGGCCGGATCGGCGTTGGCCGAGGGGTTCGACACCACGGTGACGCCACTGCGCTCGCCCCACACCTCCACCTGGCGCACCGCCGCGGCGCGGAAGGTATCGGCGGCGGCGATCAGGCAGCTGTAGCCGCTGCGGATCGCCAGGTTGGCCAGCTTGCCGAGGGTGGTGGTCTTGCCCACGCCGTTCACGCCCACCATCAGCCAGACATTCAGCCGGCCGCGCTCGGGCGCCAGCAACGGCGCACCGCTGGCCGCGATCGGCGCATCGAGCAGGCCCCTGAGCTGCTCCTTGAGGAAGCGAATGCCCTCGGCCGGATCCACCACCTCCTGGTTCATGCGCTGGCGCAGGGCCTCGAGCACCTGGTCGGTGGCCTGGACACCCACATCGGCGCGCAGCAGCAGGGTCTCGAGCTCATCGAGCACCTCGGGCGTGAGCGGATCGTCGCCGAGGGTGTCGAGCAGCTGGGTGACGAAGTTGCGCCGCGTCTTCTCCATGCCGCGGCGCAGGCGGCCCAGCCAGTCGATCTCCTCGAGGGAGATGTCATCGAGCCGGCGCCCCTGGGCGGCCAGCACCTCGGCCGACCAGGTGAAGTCGTCGTCGAAGGCGCCGAGCTGCGGGGCCGCTTCATCCGCCGGGGCGGCAGCGGTGGTGGCCGTTGCGGGCTGGGCGGAAACCGCCTCTGGAGCCGCAGGCGTGGCAGCCGGAGCGGATTCGGGCGCCGTCTCGATCGCCCGCTCGCGCAGTTCCTGCTGGCGCTGGGCCCGCTGCTGCGCCGCTAGCTCAAGCAACGACAACCCGGGCGCGGCCGTCGCGGGCGGCGGGGCCAGCGGCGCCTCCGCCGGAGCCGGGTTCTGGAGCGGCGACACCGAACCGGCGCCAGGCTCGGCGCTGGCGGCGGGCGCGGGCTCTGGCTCTGGAGCGGGGACTGGCGCTGGAGGCTCAGCGGCCTCAGCGGCCTGGCGTTCAGCCTCCTGCTGGGCCTTGAGGCGGGCGTAGGCCTGGCGGGCCCAGGCCAGGGCGTCTTCATCGACCCCAGACGCCGCCGCCGCCGCGGGGGCTGGCGCAGCCGCGGGCTCCGGGGGGCTGGCGGGAGCGTCCACAGGGGTGCTCAGGGGCCGGGGGGCTTCAGCGGCGGCGGGGGCGGCTGCCTCCGCCACCTGCTCGGCGGCCGGGGGCTCCGGCGTTAGTTCCGGCGCGGCGGGCGGGGGGTTCTGGGGGGCCTGGCCCCGCTTGAACCAGTCGAAAACCATCGTTATTCGGTGGGGCGGCGGCGATCAGCGCTGGGGGGTGCCGGCGCTGGTGAAGCGGCGCAGCACGCCGTTGATCATGCGGCGACCCTGCTCGTCGCTGTAGCGGTTGGCCAGTTCCACCGCCTCGTTGCAGGCCACGGCGGGCGGGGTGCGGAAGTCCTCGATGTCCACGGCGGCGAGGCGCAGGATGTCGCGGTCGATGCGGGGCAGGCGGGTGAGGCGCCAGCCCTCCATCACCGCATCCAGGCGCTGGTCGAGCGTCTCGCGGCCGCGCAGCACGGCCCGCACCCGATCCACGGCGCCGCGGCGGATCTCCTCCTGGTCGGCGAGCATCAGCAGGCGCGGCAGCTCAAGGCTGGCGGAGAGGCGGTTCAGCCCCTGCTCGGCATGGCTGAGGCCCTCCTGCAGGTGCTGCCGCACCCGCGGCAGCTGCTCAGCGCTGCCCTGATCCTGCAGTTCACTGTCGAGCAGCTGCTGCTGGGCGGCCTGCAGGTCGGTGGCGGCCTGATCGAGGGCTTCGCGCACGTGCTGGCTGAGGGTGGCCAGGGCCTGATGCAGCAGGGTGTCGAGGGCCGTATCGGTGGCAGGTGCCGAGGCGCCGCCACTGGCCTGACGGTCGCTGGTCTGGCCGAGCATCAGCAGGGCCAGTTCGCGGGCAACGGTGCGGCTCTGCATCAGGCCTTGTTGGTGGGGAGGGAGGTGTAGTCCGGAGCCCGGAGCTGGGCCAGCAGGCTGGAGAAGCTGCGGCTGGTGGGGGTTTCGCGCTCGTCGGGATTGACGATGCCCGCCGAGATGATCGTGCGGAAGGCATCCTCCACCGAGAGGTCGAGATCGCGCACCGACGCCTCCGGCACCACGGCGTACCAGCCAGTGGTGGGGTTGGGGGCGGTGGGGATGAACACGCTCAGCATCGGCTTGT
>JBEGQE010000178.1:0-3279 GCA_041181145.1 Cyanobacteriota bacterium | reverse complement strand
CTGATCGATCCCTCGATCTCCCTGCACGCCGTGGGCCAGGGCGCCCTGGGCATCGAGTGCCGTGAGGGCGATGCCGCGGTGCTGGAGCAGATCAAGGTGCTCGAGCACGTGCCCACCGCCCGCCGCTGCCTGGCGGAGCGCGCCTTCCTGCGGGAGCTCGAGGGCGGCTGCCAGGTGCCGATCGGTGTGAACACCCGCTTCGAGGGTGAGGGCGAGCAGGCCGAGCTGGTGCTCACCGGCATGGTGGCCAGCCTCGATGGCCAGCGCCTGATCCGCGATGAGGCCCGCGGGCCCCAGGCCGATCCGGAGGCGATCGGCATCGCCCTGGCCCACAAGCTGCGCGCCCAGGGGGCCGGCGAGATCCTGGAGGAGATCTTTGCCAGCGTCCGCCCCGAGGCCTGAGCAGGCTTCCGCCATCGCGGCGGAGGCGCAACCGGAGGGCGGTGAGGCCAGGCCTCTCGCCTTCCAATGGAGCCTGCTGGCCTGGGCCGCCCTGGTGGGGGTGCTCACCGGCCTGGCGGTGGTGGGCTTCCACTATCTGCTCGGCTTCATCAACAACGTGTTGTTCGGCCCGGTGGTGGCCGGCCTGCTGGATCTGGTGGGCCAGGCCCAGCCGGAGCCGCCGCCGATCGAGCTGCCGCCGCCGGACACCGACACCGGCACGCCGCTGAAGGCCCTGCTGCAGCTCGGCCTGGGTGGGTTGGGGTTCCTGCCGCCGCCGCCGGCGCCCCCCGAACCGCTGCCACTGCCCCTGCCGGAGGCGGGGATGCCGGTGTGGCTCGAGTCGTGGCCGGTGGTGCTGGTGCCGGTGGTGGGTGGCCTGGCCGTGGGCCTGCTGCGCACCCTGGCCCGCGACCTGGGCCCAAGCCTGCCGAGCCTGATGGCAATGGCCGATGGGGCGCTCGAGTCGGCCCCGAAGCTGCCGTTGCTGCGCCTGGTGGCAGCCTCCCTCAGCCTGGGCAGCGGCGCCTCGCTCGGACCGGAGGGCCCGAGCGTGGAGAGCGGCGGCAACATCGGCCTGTGGGTGGGCTCGCGCGGCGGCCTCTCCCCCCAGTCGCAGAAGGCGCTGGTGGCGGCCGGTGTGGCGGCGGGCCTGGCGGCGGGTTTCAAGGCGCCGATCGCCGGCGTGTTCTTTGCCTTTGAGGGCAGCTACAGCACGATCCCCGGCCGCCCCAGCGTGCGTGCCGTGCTGGTGGCGGCGGTGGCCTCCGAGCTGGTCACGCAGCTGTCGCTGGGGGATGAACCGATCTTCCGGCTGCCGGCCTATGAGGTGCGCTCGCCGCTGGAGCTGCCGCTCTACCTGGGGCTGGGTCTGCTGGCCAGCCTGCTGTCGCTGGCGTTGGTGACCGTGCTCTCCGCCGGCCGCAGCGGCCCGGTGCAGCAGGCCCTGCGCCGGGTGCCGCCCTGGCTGCTCACGGCCCTCGGCGGACTGGCGGTGGGGCTGATGGCCCTGGGCTTCCCGCAGGTGCTGGGCGTGGGCTACGACACGATCGAGGCCCTGCTGGGTCGCGACGGTGGCATCGCCCTGGTGACCCTGGTGGGCCTGCTGGTGGTGAAGCTCCTGGCCACGGGCCTGAGCAGCGCCACGGGTTTTGTGGGCGGTGGCTTCGCCCCCGCGCTGTTCCTCGGGGCGGTGCTGGGCAGCCTCTATGGCCAGGTGCTGGGCGATGGTGGCCTGCATCTGCCGGTGGCTGAGCCGCCCGCCTACGCCATGGTGGGCATGGCGGCGGTGCTGGCCGGCAGCGCCCGGGCTCCGCTCACGGCCCTGCTGCTGCTGTTCGAACTCACCCACGACATCCGCATCGTGCTGCCGCTGATGGCCGCCGCCGGCCTGAGCGCGGCGCTGGTGGAGCGCTGGCAGGGCCTGGCGGATCCCGGCCTGCTCGGGCCCGATCGGATCGAGGAGCAACGGCGCAACCGCCTGGCGGCGATCGCGGTGCTGGAGGCGCTCGAGCCCGAATCCCCGCTGGTGCTGGATGCGGCCACCCCGGCGGATGCGGCGCTGCAGCAGCTGCTGGCGGCCCACGGCCACTGCCTGGTGGTGGAGGAGGACGACTGGGTGCTGGGCCTGGTGACGCTGGAGGACCTGCAGCGACCGATCACGGCCGGCTCGCCGCAGCGCCCCCTGGCGGAGTGCCGCCGCTCCGATCTGCTCTGGCTGAGCGACCGGGCCAACCTGGCCGAGCTGGAGGATCAGCTGCGCCCCAATGGCCTGCGCCAGGTGCCGGTGTTCCGGCTCGACGATCCCGACCTGCCGAAGCTTCCGGTGGGTCCGCCGAGCGGCGGCCTGCCGGTGGCGGCCCTGCAGGGCCTGGCCAGCCGCGACGGCATGGCCCGCGCCCTGGCGCGGCTGGTTACGGCTGGATGATCACCGGCGTGCCGATCTCCACGGCCGCGAACAGCTTCTCGATGTGCTCGTTTCGCATGCGCACGCAGCCATGGCTGACGGCGGCGCGGGCATCCACCCACCAGGGCCAGGGGGTGCCGTGGATGCCGAAGGCATTCGGCCCCTTGTTGTGGAAGCCGATCCAGCGGTAGCCCAGGGGCCCAACCCCCTTCACCTGGCCGGTGCTGGTGCTCTGGTACACGGGGTTCACCACCTTGGTCTGCACCTGGAAGCGGCCCACCGGCGTGGGCGTTTCCGGGGCGCCGATCACCACCGGCCAGCGGTTCACCGCCTTGCCCTCGCGCATCAGGGCGATCTCGCGTTTGCTGAGATCGAGCAGGATCTCGGTGATCACCAGCGGCGCCCCGGTGGAGCTGGCCTGGACGGCCGCGGTGGTGGTGGCCGGTTCGGCGCGCACCAGCGGTGCTGCGGCGATCAACCCCCCCAGCAGCAGGAGCGTGGTGCAGCGGCTGCGCAGCATGGGGGAAGGCGGGCGTGCAACCCGCTCACACTAGAAAGCCGGGCTGCCTCAGGCAGCCCGGCCAGACGTTTGGGTGGGACGGTTCCTGCGGAGCGGGGGCCGCTGCTCAGTTGACCAGCTTGGGATCGATGGTCTCCATGTAGCGGGCCTCGCACTCCTTGATGATCGTCACGGCTTCGGCGGCATCGAAGAAGCCGTTGACGCGGCAGGTGCCGGGCTTCTTGAGGTCCTTGTAGTGCTCCCAGTAGTACTGGGTTTCCTTCAGCCAGTGGTCGCCCAGCTGGGTGTAGCTGGTGATGTGATCCATGCGCTTGTCGTCGGCGAGCACGGCGATCACCTTGTCGTCGACCTCACCGCCATCGTCGAACTTCATGATGCCGATGATGCGGGCCTCCACCAGGGAGCCGGGCAC
>JBEGQE010000177.1:0-4445 GCA_041181145.1 Cyanobacteriota bacterium | reverse complement strand
AGATAGAGGTGCAGATCAGCGCCGTGGCGCTGCAGGTTGAGCACCGGATAGAGCACCAGCTGGCCGGGGGCGTGGTGGGTCACCTCACCGCCGCGATCGATGCGGAACAGGGGAGCCGGCGGGTGTTCAGGCTCGAAGCCGAGAAAGGCCGGATCGGCGCCGCGGCCCAGGGTGTAGCAGGGCTCGTGCTCCAGCAGCAGCAGCGCCTCGGGGCCATCGGGATCCGCCAGCAGCCGCTGCTGCAGTTGCCGCTGCCAGCCCCAGCCCACGGGGAACGGCACCGGCCCCGCCGCTTGAAAACAGATTGCGTCGCCAGTGGTGGGAATCACACACCGTTCCTAGCGTTCAGACATCCCCACCGCCTCAGGAGCCACGGGATGAAGCTGTTGATCCACGGCCGCAACCTGGAGGTCACTCCAGCGATCCGCGACTACACCGAAGAGAAGCTCACGCGCGCCATCAGCCATTTCGACGGGCTGGTGAAGGAGGCGGACGTGCACCTCTCGGTGGCCCGCAACCCGCGCGTGCCGCAACAGACCGCTGAAGTGACCGTGTTTGCCAACGGCACCGTGATCCGGGCCCAGGAGCGCAGCGAAAACCTCTACGCCAGCATCGATCTGGTGGCCGGCAAACTCAGCCGCCAGCTGCGTCGCTTCAAGGACCGCAACGGCGACCACCACCACAGCCACGGCCACCACGCCAGCACCACCCCGAGCCTGGCCGAGCTGGCCGGCGACGACGCCGTGACCGGCTCGCTGCTGGAGGGCAAGGAGGCTGGCCTGCCCAGCCCCGGCGTGCGCCGTAAATACTTCGCGATGCCGCCGATGAGCCTCGACGACGCCCTGCATCAGCTGGAGCTGATCGACCACGACTTCTACCTGTTCCGCGATGCCGCCAGCGGCGAGCTGCAGGTGGTGTATCGGCGCAACCACGGCGGCTTCGGCGTGATCCAGGCCAAGGCCTGAGGGGGACGGACCCCGGGCGCAACGGGGACAATCAAGCCAGATCTGCCCCGGGATCGGCCGGGGCTGCCGCCTTTCCTCCGTGCGCGACCTCCCGGACCTCGCCCCGCTGATCGACCACGCCCTGCTCGATCCCCATCAGGGGGTGGAGGCGGTGCGGCGCTGCTGCGAGGAGGCGCGCCACTTCGGCTTCGCCGGGGTGTGCCTGGCCTCACGCTGGCTGCCGGAAGCGCGGGAGCGGCTCGGCCCCAGCGGCGGCCGCGGCCCAAAGCTGATCAGCGTGGTGGGGTTCCCGTTCGGGGCGATCCCAGCGGAGATCAAGCGTGCCGAAGCGGAGTGGGCCGCCGCAGCCGGCGCCGAAGAGCTGGATGTGGTGCCGGATTTCGGGGCCCTGGCCGATGGCGACTCCCGCACCTTCTGCGCCGATCTGGCGCCGCTGGTGGAGCTGGGGGTGCCGGTGAAGGTGATCCTTGAGGTGGGTCGCCTCGAGCCGGCGGCCCTGGAGCTGGCGGTGGAGGCCTCGATCGATGTGGGCGCCACCTTCCTCAAGACCGGCAGCGGCTTCGGGCCGGCCGCCACGGTGGAGCAGGTGCAGCGGCTGCGCCAGCTGGCCCGGGGCCGGGCCGCCGTGAAGGCCTCGGGCGGCATCGCCGGCCTGGACCAGGCCCTGGCCCTGGTGGAGGCCGGCGCCGGCCGGCTGGGCACCAGCCGTGGCGTGGCGCTGATGCAGGCCCTGCGCCGCGGCGACAGCGCCGGCGAGCCGGCGGCCCCATGAGCGCCGAGCAGCGCCTGGAGGGCCTGGTGCTGCGCTCCAGCGCCCTGGGGGAGAGCGACCGATTGCTGACGCTGCTCAGCGCCGATGCCGGGCTCACCCGGCTGGCGGCCCCCGGCGCCCGCAAACCGAAGAGCTCCCTGGCGGCGGCCGTGCCCCTGGCCCTGCTGCAGCTGCAGGTGGGTGGCCGCAGCGGCCTGCGGCGGGTGCGGCAGCTGACGGTGCTGCGCAACTTCTCGGCCCTGGCCGAACGGCTGGAAACCCTGGCGGCGGCCCAGGGACTGGCCGAGCTGACGCTGCTGCTGGTACCCACGGATGTGGCGGTGGAAGGCGTGCTCGACGACCTGCTGCTGCAGCTGAGCCGGCTGGAGAGCGTGGTGAAGGAGCGGCAACTGAATCTGGAGGCCCTGGCCATCGCCGTGCAGGGCAGCGTGCAGCTGCTGGCCCTGGGGGGCTATGCCCTGCCCCTGGCCTGCTGCGCCCGCAGCGGCGACCGGCTCGATCCGCCCCTCGGCAACTGGGACTGGCGCTGCAGCCTGCTGCCGGGGGAAGGGTTCGTGATCGGTGCAGTGGCCGGCGCCCAGCTGGTGCTCAACGCCTCGGAGCTGGCCCTGCTGCAGCGGCTGCTGCGACCGGCCCTGCCCCGCCGCCGCGACGGCGATCTGATGGGACCTGAGCCGGTGTGGCTGCGGCTGCTGCAGCTGGTGGAGATCTGGAGCCGCGAGCACCTCGGCCGCAGCGCCCGATCGTGGCGGCTGCTGCGTCAGTGCTTCCCCAGCGGGGGCTGAGCCGAAGGGCCGCGCGTGCGGCATCATTCAGGGCCGGCCTGCCGCTGAGACCCCTTGCCGCCCCAGAGCGACTCCGCGCGATCCCCAGGCCAGCCCAGCGGCATCCAGGGCGTGCTGGCCCTGCCCGAATTCCGCAAGCTCTGGCTGGGGCAGGTGTTCAGCCAGCTGGCTGACAAGTTCTACATCGTGCTGATGGTGTTCCTGATCGCCCAGTACTGGGTGTCAGCCACACCGCCGGCGGGCGGCGCCCTGGCCGAGGCGGCCGGCGCCCTGAACCTGAGCATCGAGAGCCGCGCCCAGCTGATCACCCTGCTGGCGACCGGCATCTACGTGGCCAACACGATCCCGGCCATGGTGCTCGGGCTGGTGGCCGGCGTCTGGGCCGACCGCTGGCGCAAGCGCGAAGTGATGGTGGCCTCCAATGGCATCCGCGCCGGCCTGGCCCTGCTGATTCCCTTCTGCCTGCTCGATGGCCCCCACTGGCTGGGTCTGAGCTGGGGCTACTGGGGGCTGCTGCTGATCACCTTCCTGGAATCGGTGCTCACCCAGTTCTTCGCCCCGGCGGAGCAGGCGGCGATTCCGATGCTCGTGCCCAGCCAGCAGCTGCTGGCGGCCAACTCCCTCTATCAGGCCACCAGCATGGGCGCCACGATCGTGGGCTTCGCCCTCGGCGATCCCGTGCTGCGCCTGCTGCAGCGGCTGCTGGCGGGGGTGGGCATCGCCGATGGCGAATTCGTGCTCCTGCCGATCTGCTACGGGCTGGCGGCCCTGTTCATCGCCACCATCCGTGTCGAGGAAACGCCCCGGCCCGATCGCGGCGACACGATCTGGCGGGAGATCGGCGACGGCCTGCAGGTGCTGCGCGAGCAGGCCAGCGTGCGCAGCGCCATGATCCAGCTCGTGCTCCTCTACAGCCTGCTGGCGGCCCTCTACGTGCTCGCCATCAGCCTGGCCTCCTCGATCCGCCAGCTGGGACCCACCCAGTTCGGCACCCTCCTGGCCATGAGCGGCGTAGGACTGGCCCTCGGGGCCGTGGCGGTGGCCCAGGTGGGGCACAGCTTCAGCCGCAGGCGCCTGGCCGCGACCGGCCTGGGCACGATCGCCTGGAGTCTGGTGCTGCTCGGTCAACTGCGCGGCAACCTCAGCCTCACCCTCACCCTCTGCGCCGTGCTGGGCGTGGGGGCGGCCCTGCTGGCGATCCCTGCCCAGACCACGATCCAGGAGGACACCCCCGAAGCGATGCGGGGCAAGGTGTTCGGCCTGCAGAACAACCTGATCAACATCGCCCTCAGCCTGCCGCTGGTGCTGGCCGGGGCCGTGGTGAGCCGCTATGGACTGCTGCCGGTGCTCTGGGCCCTGGCGGGACTGGCCCTGGCGGCCGCCCTGCTCGAGAAGCCTTGGAAACGCTGCTAGCGTCAGACGTTGCTTGAGCCTGCCGCTGCGTGGCCCACATCGCCTGGCTGGGCAAGAAATCACCCTTCTGCGGCAACGTCACCTACGGCCTGACCACCACGGAGGCCCTGCGCCGCCGCGGCCATGAAGTGAGTTTCATTCACTTCGACACCCCGGCCGCCAGCCTGGGGCAACCGGCTGGAGCCCCCCGGGGCAGCGAGCTGCCAGCCCCTGCGGGCGCCATCGGCACCGAGGACAGCAGCCCGGAGGTGGCCCTGCCCTACCTGGTGAAATCGCAGGTGTACACGATCCCCTCCCCGGGCGCCCAGAGGGAACTGCGGGAGTCGCTGGAGCGGCTGCAGCCCGATCTGGTGCACGCCAGCCTCACCCTCTCGCCGCTGGATTTCCGCCTGCCGGACCTCTGCCAGCAGCTGGGACTGCCGCTGGTGGCCACCTTCCACCCGGCCTTCGATGCGGGCTTGCGCAACCTCAGCGCCGGCACCCAGCAGCTCACGTACCAGCTCTACGCCC
>JBEGQE010000176.1:0-3584 GCA_041181145.1 Cyanobacteriota bacterium | reverse complement strand
CCCGCCGCCCTGGCGAGCTGCCTGAAGCTGCTCGATGCCCTCGAGGACCTCGACGACGTGCGTAGCGCCACCTCCAATCTCGAGGCGGACGAGGAGCTGATGCAGGCGGTGCTGGGTTGAGCTGAAGCGGCGGACCGCCCGCGGGTCATGGCAGGCGCAGGGCCGAGGCGGCCGCCGCATCCACCACCACCTCCAGCCGTGGGTGCCGCTGCAGCCAGCTGGCCGGCACGTCCGGGCAGGGGGGCTCCTGCAGGCTGCGGCGCAGGATCTCGGCCTTGGCCGCGCCCGTCACCACCAGCAGCACCCGCCGGGCCGCCAGGATCTCGGCGGTGCCGAGGGTGATCGCCCGCGCCGGCACCGCGGCGGGGTCACCGCCAAAGGCGCCGGCGTTCTGGCGGCGGGTGGCCGCACACAGCGTCAGGCAACGGCAGGGGGCATCTGCCGGGCAGGGGGGCTCGTTGAAGCCCACATGGCCGTTGCTGCCGAGGCCGAGCAACTGCAGGGCGACGCCACCCGCCGCCGCCAGCGCGGCGCCGTAGCGGCGGGCTTCAGCCTGGGGATCGGCGGCGCGACCATCGGGCAGCTGCAGCTGGCCGGGCGCCAGGCCGAGGGGAGTCGCCAGGGCGGCCGCCATCTCGGCAGCGAAGGACCCGGGATCGGCGGGCCCGAGGCCCACGTACTCATCGAGGTTGAAACTGCGCCAGCCCTGCAGCAGGGCCTGCCGCCGCTGCCCCTCCCAGGCCCCGAGCCGACGACGCAGGGCCCCATAGACCGGCGCCATCGTGCGGCCGGTGGCGAGGCCCACCGGCCCACCGGTCTCCAGGGCCTCCAGCAGCCGCTCCGCCACCACCTCCGCCACGGCGGCGGCATCGGCCTCGACGCGCAGATCCAGGGCGCCGCCGGGTGCCGCGGGCCTCAGGGCCGGATCAGCGCTGCGGTCGCGGACCACGCGCGACAACCTGAGCATCCGCATCACCGACCTGGGCACGCCATGAGCCTGGCCCAGGGGCGACGGCCGCCGCCAGCTCGCCGTAGGGCCGCAGCTGAGTGCCCCGGTAGTAGTGGCTGAGGATGGCGCTGAAGCTGGTGCCGCGGCGGGCCATGGCCAGAGCCCCCCACTGGCTCATGCCGATGCCGTGGCCGAAGCCGCGGCCGATCGCCACCCACTGGGGCAGCGGAATCGGCAGCGTGTCCGGCTGGGCAGTGGGATCAAAGCCCTGGAGCGGCAGGCTGAAGGCCGGCAGCGGCGGCGGCGGCAGCAGCGGACGACTGACGGTGCCCGGCGCGTTGCCGTTGATCGTGGCGGCACGGGGATCCGGGACCTCCAGCGCGAAGCGCACCCAGGTGCTCTTCAGCCCCAGGCGGCTGCGCAGGGCAGCGCCGCTGAGCAGCAGCTGACCGGACGGCCCGACCACCCGCGCCTGGCGGATGCGTCCGGTGGGTGTGGTGGAGACCACCTCAATGGTCCGCACCCCACCGATCTCGGCGAAGGAGCGGGCCAGCAGATCGGCGCTCAGGGGCTGGCGCCACTCGGCCACGGGCGACTCCTGATCGAAGTCGGGCACGCTCACCAGGTAAGGCAACTGCTGCGACCAGAGATTGCCGCTGCTCTCGGTGCTGCCACCGCTGCTGCTGTGGAACACCGCGTCGATCAGAGCGCTGCCGTAGGTGAGCACCAGGCCGCGGGTGGCCTGCACCGCTTCAACGGTGGAGGGGGTTTCGGCTTCGATGCCGCGGTACACCTGGCTGGCGACCGTGGCCTTGAGGTCGTAGGCGGCGGCGGGCTTGCGGCCCTTGAGCGCATAGGTGCGGGCGGCCACCGCCTGGGCCCGCAGGGCCTGCTGCGGCCAGCTGGCGGGCATCTCGCTGCCCACCACGCTGGCGAGATAGGTCTCGAGCGGCACATGGTTGATCACCTGCAGGCCGGCGCCCTGGGGCAGCAGCTGCAGGCGACCGCGATAGCGGCGCTGATTGAGGGCCAGTCCCGCCTCGGCCCCCGCCGGCAGGGGTTCGATCCAGAGTTCCGGGCCGGCGAGCACAGCAGCGGCGGCCGGGGCATCGGCGGCCGCCTGGACGGGTGCCGGCGACAGCTCCACCCAGCCCCCGCGCAACCGCAGACGCAGCGGGATGTCGCTCACCAGGTCCTGGAGCACCCGGCCCTGACGATCGCGGACCCGCAGGCCGCGACCGCCCGGAGCGGCCACCGTGGCGCTGCCGCCCTCCTGCAGCAGCACGCGCAACGCGGGCTCCCGCGCCTGCTGGGCCTGCGCCCGCAGGGGGGCCAGCAGCGGTGGTGCCAGCGCCAGCAACGCCAGCGGCAGGCCATGCCACGACCGGGCCATCGCACATCGCTCCAGAGGCAGGCCATTGTGACGAGCGGCCCGCGGCAGCGCCAGCCCCGGCGTGGGAGCATGCGCTGCAGAGAGACCGGTCGAGACACCGGGGGAGCAGCCGGCCGTGCAGGTCACCTTCCTCGGCACCAGTTCGGGGGTGCCGACCCGGGCGCGCAATGTGTCGGCGGTGGCGCTGCGGTTGCCCCAGCGTGCCGAACTGTGGCTGTTCGACTGCGGCGAAGGCACCCAGCACCAGTTCCTGCGCAGCGAGCTGCGGGTGAGCCAGCTCAGCCGCATCTTCATCACCCACATGCACGGCGACCACGTGTTCGGGTTGCCGGGGCTGCTGGCCAGCCTGGGCCTGGCGGGCACCTGCAGCGGCATCGACCTCTACGGCCCGGACCCCCTGCGCGACTACCTGGAGGGGGTGCTGCGCACCTCCTCCACCCGGATCGGCTATCCCCTGCGCAGCCACCGGGTGAAGGAGGCCGCCCGCAGCGGCGCCCTGCTGCTGGAGGACGACGACATCACGGTGCGCTGCACCCCGCTCACCCACCGCGTGCCGGCCTACGCCTACCGGGTGGACCAGAAGCCCCGTGCCGGCCGCTTCGACGTGGAGCAGGCCCGGGCCCTCGGCATCCCCCCCGGTCCGATCTACGCCGACCTCAAGGCGGGGCGCACCGTGACCCTGGAGGACGGCCGCATCATCAACGGCGCCAGCCTGTGCGGGCCCGAGCGACCGGGCTGCAGCCTGGTGTATTGCACCGACACCGTGTTCTGCGAGGCGGCGGTGGAGCTGGCCGCCGGCGCCGACCTGCTGATCCACGAGAGCACGTTCGCCCACGCCGAAGCGGAGATGGCCTTCGCCCGCCAGCACTCCACCAGCACGATGGCGGCCCAGACGGCCCTGGCCGCCGGTGTGAAGCGCCTGGTGCTCACCCACCTCAGCCCCCGCTACATGCCAGGCAACCCCGTGACGCCGGACGATCTGCTGCAGGAGGCGCGGGCGATCTTCCCGGACACCGAGCTGGCCAAAGACTTCCTCAGCCTGGAGCTGATCCCGGCCGAGAGCTGAACGCCGCTGCAACAGTGTGTGAGTGCCTGGGACGAGGCCAACCGGGCGACCCGTTGGCCGTGATACAAGAGGCCTGGCGCGGTCCTGACCGCCACGTTGCCGGCTTCTTTCATGGCCCCTCTCTTCTCCTCTGCGCTCCGGACCCTGGCCCGGCTGCTGGTTCTTCCCCTGGCCCT
>JBEGQE010000175.1:0-5509 GCA_041181145.1 Cyanobacteriota bacterium | reverse complement strand
TGCTGCGCTGCTCGTAGATGTTGAGCTGGGCGCGGCTGCCGTCGCCGATCGGGGCAGCCACGATCACGAAGCGGGTCTGATCGAGCTCCGCCGCCTGAAACAGGGATTGGGCCCGCGCGGCCGGCGGGGCCGCCAGGGCCATGGCCGCCAGGGGCAGAAGCCCAGCCAGGGCACGGACCGGACGGGAGACCGGATGGATCACAGCGGGAAGGCTCGGCGGGGGGATCGTAGAAGTGCCAGGCCGCCCCGCCAGCCCCTCAGGCCGGCTTGTTGATCCGGATCGCCACCAGCAGGCTGAGCACCGTGCCAGGCAGGGCCAGGCCGAGGATCCAACGGGTGGTGGCCACGCCCAGGTCGGGGTCGCCGTAGGCCAGCTCGAACACCGAACCGGTGGCGGCGATGCCCAGCAGGCAGGCCAGGGCCAGGAACAGCCCGGCCAGGGGTTTCATCGGCATGGATTCAGAGGAGGTGTCGCAGGCGGAGGGAGCGATCGTCAGGCGATCGCCCGGACATCGGCGGGGTTGAAGCCCTGCTCGTTCAGGCCGGCGGTGAGCTTGTCGGTGTCGGTGACGCGATCCACGAACAGCACGCCGTTGAGATGGTCCATCTCGTGCTGGATGCAGCGCGCCATCAGGCCATCGGCCTTCATGCGCTTGGGCCGGCCCATGGCATCGCGGTAGCTCACCTCCACCACGCTCGGACGCACCACATCGAGGTAGACGCCAGGGATGCTCAGGCAACCTTCCTCATAGGTGCAGATGCTGCCGCCCACACCGGTGATCTCCGGGTTGATCAGCACCAGCGGCGGGCTGCCGGCATCCTCGAGCTCCAGGTCGATCACCAGCAGCTGCAGGTGCACGCCGATCTGGGGGGCCGCCAGGCCGATGCCGCGGGCGGCGTACATGCTGATCAGCATGTCGCGGGCCAGATCGCGGATGCCGTCGTCCACCTTGCCGATGCGGCGGGCGGGGGTGCGCAGCACCGCATCGCCCAGCTTGTGAATGTCGTACGGGGGGTTGTCGACGGGCTCCTTCGACACCTGCAGGCGGCCGGAGAGTTCCGCCGATCGCGCCAACCTGGCGAAGCTGCTGGCCAAGGACTCTCCTCAGGGCGGGTGCGTGAAGGCGATTCTAGAAGGCTCCCAGGATTGGAACCGGTGTCCGACGCCCCCGCCCGCACGCCCCCGCAGCCCCTGCCGGCGGCCCTGGTGGTGGGCCAGACGCCGGCGCTGAAGGAGCCCCGGCTCTGCAACGGCTGGTTGTACTGGCTGGAGCAACGGCCCCACGAGCAGGGGCGCACCACCCTGCTGCGGCGCCAGGCCGGCGCGGCGTCCGCCGCCGCCGAGGAGCTCACCCCAGGCCACTGGAACCTGCGCTGCCGGGTGCACGAGTACGGCGGCGGCGCCTGCGCCATCGGCCCCGGCGTGGCGGTGTTCGTGCACGACGGCGACCGCTGCCTCTGGCGCCTCGACCTGGATCGCCCCGGCGCCCAGCCGGTGCGGCTCACCGAGCCCGGGGCAGATGGACGCTTCAGCGGCGCCCTGGGGGGCGGCCTGATCGATGGCCCGCGCCAGCGCTGGATCGGCGTGCTCGAACACGAGGGGCGTGATCAGCTGGTGGCGGTGCCCCTGGCCGGCGGCCCGCCCCAGCCCCTGCACCCGAGCGTCGATTTCTGCGGCTATCCCGCCCTCAGCCCCTGCGGCAGCCGGCTGGCCTGGGTGGAGTGGCGGCAACCCTGCCTGCCCTGGGAGCGCAGCCAGCTGTGGCTGGCGGCGGTGGACGCCGAGGGGAAGCTCAGCGGCGCGCGGCCCGTGGCCGGCTCGCTCCCCGGCACGGGGGCCGCCATCTCGGTGTTCCAGCCGCTCTGGGCGGGCGCGGATCTGGTGGTGGCGAACGACCGCAGCGGCTTCTGGAACCTGGAGCGCTGGGCCGGTGCCGCCGCGGCCACGCTCCCGCCCGCGGGCGAGCCGGCCTGGCAGCCGCTGCTGCCGATGCAGGCCGAGTTCGCAATGCCGCAGTGGGTGTTCGGCATGGCCACCACCGCCTGGGACGGGCAGCGCCTGCTGGCGATCGCCTGCGGGCAGGGCCGCTGGCAACTGGGGGAGGTGGTGCTGGCCGGGCCGCCCTCCGGCGAAGCCCACTGGCAGCCCCTGCCCCAACCCTGCGACGACCTCGCCGCCCTCACCGCCGAGGCCGGCCGCCTGGCCTGCGTGGCCAGCGGCCCCGCGCTGCCTTCAGGCCTGCTGGAGCTGGAGCTGGCCAGCGGCAGCTGGAGCCACACCCCCGCCGCCCCCTGCCCGCTGGCGCCGGAGGCGATCAGCGTGCCGGAGGAGCTGTGGTTCAACGGCCACGGCGGCCTGCCCACCCAGGCCTGGTACTACCCACCGGCCGGCGGCGGCCACCGCGAGGCCCCCCTGCTGGTGAAGAGCCACAGCGGCCCCACCGCCATGGCCCGCACCGGCCTGAGCCTGGGCATCCAGTTCTGGACCTCCCGCGGCTGGGGCGTGGTGGATGTGAACTACGGCGGCTCCACCGGCTTCGGCCGCGCCTACCGCGAGCGGCTCGACGGCCAGTGGGGTGTGGTGGATGTGGCCGACTGCGCCGCCGCGGCTGAGGCGCTGGTGGCGCGCGGCCTGGCCAGCGCCGAGCGGATCGCGATCGAGGGCGGCAGCGCTGGCGGCTTCACCACCCTGGCGGCCCTCTGTTTCACGGGCACCTTCCGCGCCGGCGCCAGCCGCTACGGCGTGGCCGATCTCAGCGCTCTGGCGGTCGACACCCACCGCTTCGAAGCCCGCTACCTCGATGGCCTGGTGGGGCCCTGGCCGGTGGCCAAGGACACCTACGACGCCCGCTCGCCGCTGCAGCATGCCGATCGCATTCGCTGTCCGGTGATCTTTTTCCAGGGCCTCGAGGATGTGGTGGTGCCGCCGAAGCAGACCGAGCGCATGGCCGAAGCCCTACGGGCCAATGGCATCCCGGTGGAGGTGCACCTGTTCCCGGAGGAGGGGCACGGCTTCCGCAACGGCGCCACCCAGATCGCCGTGCTGGAGGCCAGTGAGGCCTTCTTCCGCCGCCACTTCCAGCTGGGCGAGGGGCGGCGATGAGCGAGCTGCTGCCTGGCCTCTGGAGCGCGGAGGCGCTGGTGGGGCTGGCCTGGCTGGCCCTGGCCGGCGGCGTGCTCAGCCTGATCCTGGCCACCGGCCGCCGCATCGGCCGCCGGCTGCAGCTGCGGCTCTGGGGCGTGCCGGAGGCGCTGGTGGCGGGCCTGATCGGCCTGCTGGTGGCGCCCGACGGCCCGCTGCCGCTGCTGCCCGAGCACCTGATGGAGCTCTGGGGCGACCTGCCGCTGGTGCTGCTCACCCTGGTGTTCGGGTCGTTGATGCTCGGCAAACCGCTGCCGAAGCTCGGCGGGTTGTGGCGGCCGGTGAGCGGCCAGGTGTCGCTGGCGCTGGTGCTGGCCTTCGGCCAGTACGTGGTGGGGGGCCTGGCGGTGCTGCTCGTCCTCCAGCCCTGGCTGGGGGTGAGCCCGGTGATGGCCTGCCTGATCGAGGTGGCCTACGAGGGCGGGCACGGCTCCGCCGCCGCCATGGGACCCAGCTATGCCGCACTGGGCTTTCCCGGCGGCCAGGACCTGGGCCTGGCCATGGCCACCGTGGGGCTGCTCAGCTCCACCCTGGTGGGGGGTGTGGTGGTGGTGCTCGCCCGCCAGCGCGGCTGGCTGCTGAGCCAGAGCAACGGTGCGGCCACCGGCGCGAGCAGCCCGGGGGCGAGCGCGGATCCAGCCGGCCATCGGCAGCCGCCACAGCCGGCCTGGGCCGCCTGGGCCGTGAACCTGGCCCTGGTGGGCATCGCCGTGCTGATCGGTGTGGCGCTGCTGCAGCTGCTGCGGCTCGGCACCGATGCCCTCGGCGGCGGCGTGGCCGAAGTGGGCCAGTCGCTGCCGGTGTTTCCCCTGGCGATCATCGGCTCGCTGCTGGTGCGCTGGCTGCTGGAGCGCACGGGGCGCAGCGACTGGGCGTCCGGGCCGATTCAGAGCGAGATCGGCACCCTTTCGGCCGATCTGCTGATCACCTCCGCCACCGCCTGCCTGAACCTGGCGCTGCTGGCCGCCGACTGGCTGCCGCTCACGGTGCTGGCCCTGGCGGGCCTCACCTGGAACCTGGGGGTCACCCTGCTGCTGGCGCCGCGGCTGCTGCCGGCCGATTGGTTTGAGCGGGCGGTGCTGGAGTTCGGCCAGGCCACGGGCGTGGCCGCCTCCGGCCTGCTGCTGCTGCGCATGGCCGACCCGGACGACCGCAGCGAGGCCCTGCCGGCCTTCTCGCTCAAGCAGCTTCTGCTGCAGCCGTTCCTGGCCGGCGGGGTGGTCACCGTGGTGGCGCCGCTGGCGGTGAGCAGCTGGGGCCTGCCCACCTGGACGGGCTTCTGCCTGGGGCTGGTGCTGCTGGCGGGCAGCACGGGCCTGCTGCTGGCCCGGTTGGGCCGCAGCACGGCTGCTCAGTTGCCATAAAGCAGGGTGCGGAACTGATGGCGCACCTGCTCCATCTGCTCGGCGCTGAGCAGCGGCGGCTCACCGATGGCACGGGCCTGCAGGTAGATGCGGGCGAGGGTTTCCACCTCCACCGCCAGGGCCAGGGCGCGATCGAGGGTGGGCCCCACCACCACCTGGCCGTGCTGCGCCATCAGGCAGGCGAGACGCCCCTGCAGGGCCTCCACCACCCCGTCCGAGAGCGCCTGGGTGCCGAAGGTGGCGTAGGGGGCGCAGCGGATGTCGTGGCCGCCGGCCACCGCAATCATGTAGTGGAAGGGCGGGATGCCGCGGCCGTGGCAGGCCAGCGCTGTGGCATGGATTGAGTGGCAGTGCAGCACCGCCTGCACCTCCGGCCGGCTGGCCAGCACATCGGCGTGCAGGCGCCATTCCGAGGACGGACGCCGCTGCGGGCGGCCCGGCTCAGGGGCCTGCAGCGGTTGGCCCGCCAGATCCAGCGCCACCAGGTCGCCGGGCTGCATCAGCTCGTAGGGCAGGGAGCTGGGGGTGATCAGCATCCCGCCGGGGATGCGCGCCGAGAGATTGCCGGAGGTGCCCTGGTTGATGCCGCTGGCCTGCATGCGGCGCGCCACGGTCACCAGCTGCTCGCGCAGATCCTGTTCGCCCATGGTGCTCAGGCTCCGGCGTAGAGGTGGCGCAGGCCCGCCTCACTGGCAGGCGCCACACCCCGTTCGGTGATGAGGGCCGTCACCAGCCGGGCCGGGGTCACATCAAAGGCGGGGTTGAAGCCGTCGCTGCCATCGGGGCTGAGCTGCACCGTGGCCAGCTGGCCGGCCGCCGGGCCCTCCAGCACGCGCCCCTGGATGGCGGTCACCTCCCGGGCGCTGCGCGCTTCGATCGGGATCTCAGCCACGCCGTCGTCGATGGTCCAGTCGATCGTGGAGGCGGGCAGGGCCACATAGAAGGGCACGCCGTTGTCGTGGGCGGCGAGGGCCTTGAGGTAGGTGCCGATCTTGTTGCACAC
>JBEGQE010000174.1:0-3046 GCA_041181145.1 Cyanobacteriota bacterium | reverse complement strand
AGAGCGGCAGGGTGTCGTAGCGCTGAGGAGCAACCCTGCTGCTGCCGCTGCTGGCGGTCACAGTCATGGAGGAGAGCGAACCAGGCCAGGGCACGTTACGGCTGGCCCTCTGGCCTCCCGGGGCGCCATGAACAAATGTTTGCAGCCCCGTGGCCGCCGGCTGGTGCCCGCGCCGCCGGCCATGAAATGCTCGGCGATCGCGGCCCCCGCGCCCGCTCGCTGATCCAGGCCCCTGCCCGATGACCCAGGCCCCCGCCGATGCCGCCACTCCGGTGGTGAGCGCGTTCTACGACCGTTTCCCCTATCCCGGTGATCCGCTGCAGGACGGCCCGCCGCCCGGATACAACTGGCGCTGGTGCGTGGACGCCGCCTTCGCCGCCTGCACCGGTGCCCTGCCGCCGCGGCCGCAGGGCCGGCCCCTGCGAATCCTTGATGCCGGCTGCGGCACGGGTGTGAGCACCGATTACCTGGCGCATCTCAATCCCGGGGCCGAGATCCTGGCGGTTGACATCTCGCCCGGCACCCTCGAGGTGGCGCGCGAACGGCTGCGGCGCTCCGGTGGCCTCGCGCAGGCCAGCGTGCGGATCGAAAACCGCAGCCTGCTGGAGCTGCAGGGCGAGGGCCCCTTCGACTACATCAATTCGGTGGGGGTGTTGCACCACCTGCGCGAGCCGGAGGCGGGGCTGCGCGCCCTCGCGGCCCTGCTGCGCCCCGGTGGGCTGCTGCATCTCTTCCTGTATGCCGATGGCGGGCGCTGGGAGATCCACCGCACCCAGCGGGTGCTCAGCGGCCTGGGCGTGGGCACCGGCGCCGAGGGCCTGCGCCTGGGCCGTCAGCTCTTCAATGCCCTGCCCGAGCACAACCGGTTGCGCCGCCACCACGAGCAGCGCTGGGCGATCGACTGCGCCGCCGACGCCAACTTCGCCGACATGTATCTCCACCCCCAGGAGACCAGCTACAACCTCGAGCGCCTGATGGCCTTCGTGGCCTCGGCTGATCTGGTCTTCGCCGGTTTCTCCAATCCGCAGGTGTGGGATCCGGCCCGCCTGCTGCAGGGCGAGCTGCTGGAGCGGGCCCGGACCCTGCCGGCGCTGCAGCAGTGGCGGCTGGTGGAGGACCTCGACCCCGACATCAGCCACTTCGAGTTCTTTCTCAGCCAGGGGCCGGTCCAGCAGCACCGCTGGGACGACGACGACCTGCTGCTGGCGGCCACGGGCCGTCGCAACCCCTGCCTGTGGGGCTGGCCGGGCAGCGCCCTGCTCGATTCCGACATGGCGCCCCTGGATCTCAGTGCCGATGGCCTGGCCCTGATGGAGGCCCTGGAGCAGGCGGGGAGCGCCACGCCCCTGGCGGGCCTGGCGTTGGGCTGGGAGCCATCCCGCCTGCTGGCTGCGGCGCGTCTGCTGCTGCTGCAGCGGGTGCTGCTGCTTCACCCCGGTGCGGCACCAGCTGCGTGATAGATTCCGCGCGCCTTTTCAGAGCATCGGCACCCTTGCCGGCAACCTCACTGTTTCAAAGCGAAACCGATTCCCCGTCGGATCCCGGTCCGGCCGAATCCAGCGCTCTGAACCAGGTCGAGGATTCCTCAGGGGGTTCCGAAGCCCTGGAATCAGCGTCCACGGATCCGGGTTCTCCGGCCCCCGACGACGCCTACGCGCGGCTTCAGCGCCGCCTGATCCTGGCCACCCTGATGGTCTCCGCCCTGGCGGTGCCCGTCACGGCCCTGGTCTTCGATCCGCACACCGCCGTCTGCCTGCTGGTCGGCGCGCTGGCTGGGGTTCTCTACCTGCGGCTCCTTGCCCGCAGTGTCTCGAAACTCGGCAACGGTTCGAAGAAGGTGGGCAAGCTCCAGTTGCTCGTCCCCGTAGTGCTTGTGCTGGCGGCCGCCAAGCTGCCCCAGCTGGAGCTGTTGCCGGCCCTGATCGGTTTCCTGCTCTACAAGCCGGCCCTGATCCTTCAGGCCGTGGCCGACCGCTGATTCCCCCCCGAATCGCCGCTGAGTCCCCCGCTCCGGCGCTCACCGTCTCCCCCTGATCACGTCGCTCCGGCGACACCGAACTCCCAGCCCGATGGTTCCCTTGCCATTCGCTCTTCCCTTTGCCGAACTGGAGGTTGGTCAGCACCTCTATTGGCAGCTGGGCAACCTCAAGATCCACGGCCAGGTGTTCCTGAGCTCCTGGGTCGTGATCGGTGCCCTGCTCGCCCTGGTGGTGGTGGGCACCCGCAAGATGGAGCGCGACCCCCGCGGTGTCCAGAACCTCCTGGAATTCCTCTGGGACTACATCCGCGACATGGCGCGGGAACAGATCGGCGAGAAGGCTTACCGCGACTGGCTGCCTTTCATCGGCACCCTGTTCCTGTTCATCTTCGTCAGCAACTGGGGTGGTGCCCTGGTGCCCTGGAAGTTGATCCATCTGCCCAGTGGTGAACTGGGTGCCCCCACCGCCGACATCAACACCACCGTGGCCCTGGCCCTGCTGGTGTCGCTGGCGTACTTCTATGCCGGCCTGAGCCGCAAGGGCTTCCGCTACTTCGAGTACTACGTGGAGCCCACGCCGATCATGCTGCCCTTCAAGATCGTCGAGGACTTCACCAAGCCCCTCTCCCTCTCCTTCCGTCTGTTCGGCAACATCCTTGCCGACGAACTGGTGGTGGCGGTGCTGGCCTTCCTGGTGCCCCTGGTGGTGCCCCTGCCGGCCATGTTCCTCGGCCTGTTCACCAGTGCCATCCAGGCGCTGATCTTCGCCACCCTCGCCGCCTACTACATCGGCGAGGCCGTCCACGAGGAGCACCACTGACGGTGCTCTGAACCCGCCGGACCGCCACCAGCGGTCTGGCAAACTCTCTGCGCGCAGGTCCGGCTCGATCCGGGCCCATCTCCATCCCTCCCCTCCGGTTCGCCGGTTGGTCCCGGTCCTCCGGTGGGTGTTTCCGAGATGTCCCAGGCGCAGGGATAACGTCCCGGTCCCGATCCGCGCTCTCCCAGCGCCCCACATCTTCGTTCCACCATGGATTCCATCACCTCCGCCGCGTCCGTCGTCGCCGC
>JBEGQE010000173.1:0-9631 GCA_041181145.1 Cyanobacteriota bacterium | reverse complement strand
TTCCTGATGGTGGAGCTGCAGGCCGACGAGGCCAGCGATATCGCCGTGCAGCACAAGCTGCGCGAATGCCTCAACCAGCACCGCAGCGAGCGCGACGATGTGGGCGTGCGCGTGCCGGTGGTGGCGCTGGTGCGGCTCGGCGATCAGATCCGCTACGTGCGCCTCGGCCAGCAGTTCTGCGTCAAGGACGGCGAGGCCGCCCTCGGCACCCTCACCGCCCAAGCCTTCCGGGCCCGCTTCAGCTCGCCGTTGGTGGCCGCTTGAAGGCGCTGCGCAAGCGGCCCACGTTCACCCCGATCTGCTCCAGCCCCAGCAGGCTGCCGGCGGCATCCTCCCAGCTGGCCGAGAGCACGCCGTAGCTCAGGCCCAGCACCCCCAGCAGGAAAAAGCCCCCCGACGTCACCAGGGTGACGGCGGGGGGAATGTCGAGCACGGAGCGGCTCACGAGCAGGTAGCTGCCCACGAAGGTGGCCATGCCCAGCACGGTGGGAACCCCTGTGGCGATGGCGATCCGCCGGGCCATGCGGTTGGCGACCGCCGGGGGAATCGACTGCTGGTTGCGCGTGCCTGCCGTGGCGCGCGGGCGGCTGGGGGGCTTGGGCGTGGGCGCAATGCCGCCGCCGGAGCCCGAGGTGCTCCGGACTTCTCCCTTGCCCGCCATCTCAGCCGCGGATGCCGAGTTTCTGGATCAAGGCGACGTAGCGCTGCTCGCTGTTGCTGCGCAGATAGCTGAGCAGACGCTTGCGGCGGCCGATCATCTTCAGCAGCCCCTGGCGGGACGAGAAGTCGTGGATGTTGTTCTGCAGGTGGCCGCTCAGCTTGCTGATGCGCTCGCTCAGCATCGCCACCTGAACTTCAACGGAACCGGTGTCGGTGCCGTGAGTTTGGTGGGCGTTGATCAGTTCCTGTTTCTTGATGGTGTCGAGCGACATGCGCGGCGTCTGGCCCTGACGGTGCAAACAACCAACTTACCGCCTCGGCGGCACCGGTCGCTCTGAAGCCTCCGACAGCCGGGGGTCAGGCCACCTGGCTGGCGGACAGCCAGCGCAGGCTTTCGCGCAGCCAGCCTTCGCCGTCGTGCAGATCGGGCGGCTGCTGGGCCGCCACCGCGCGCAGGGCGCGGTTGATCTCCAGGGGTTCGTAGCCCAGGGCCGCCAGGGTGAGCTGGAGTTCCTCGCGCAGTTGCGGTGCGGCGGCCTCGCCCCACACCGCCCCGCCGTCGTCGTCGACGGCGCCGTCGTCAGCCAGCCCCGTGCCGTAGCGCTCCTGCAGCCGGCTGCGCAGCTCCACCGACAGCCGTTCAGCCGTGCGCTTGCCCACCCCCGGCGCCTGGCAGAGCAGCCGCAGGTCCGCCTGCACGATGGCCCGCACCAGCTCCTCCCCCGCCAGGCAGCCCAGCAGACCCAGGGCCATCTGCGGGCCCACGCCGCTGACGGCCACCAGTTCGCGGAACAGGTCGCGCTCGTGGCGTTGGGCAAAACCGAACAGGGTCCAGCTGTCTTCGCGGATTGCCTGGTGCACGTGCAGGGTGAGCGCCTGGCCCTCAGGCGGCAGGCCATCCCAGTGCCGGCGCGTGATCTGCAGCTCGTAGCCGACACCCTGACACACCAGCAGCAGGCCGCAGCGGCTGCCGTTCTGCCAGCGATCGGCGAGTTGCCCTTGCAGCCAGCCGATCATGGGGGTACGCACAGTGCCTCCCATGCTGCCCGGTCCGACAACCCCGCCCTGGCCCTCGGCCCCAGCCCCGGACGCTCTGCGCCGGCGTCCCTGGCGCGCCCTGGCCGCCCTGGCCCTGGGTCTGCTGCTGCTGCTGCCACTCAGCGCCTGTGGTGGCGTCGGCCAGCCGCCCCAGAAGGTGTTGCTTTCGGCCCTGGCCCTGCAGATCGAGCTCACCCAGCGTTCGATCGCCACGGCTCTGGCGGTCGATCCCGGTGCCGCTGCCCCCCAGGTGAGCCGGGTGCGGGTGGAATCGCAGCAGCAGCTGCCGATCGGCGAGGGGCGCGGCCTGCACCTCACCGGCCGCTTCGACTGGCGTCTGCCCGACGATCCGATTCGCGTTGACAGCCGCTTCGACCTCTACCTGCAGCGGGGCGAACGCGGCCAGAGCTGGCGGCTGGCCCGGCCGGTGGGCAGCGCCGATGGCAGCAGCCAGGACTGGCTCATCGATCCGTTGCCCCTGGCCGGGGAGCGCGCCTGAGGCTCAGCAGCGTTGCCACCAGCACCAGCCCCGCCGCCACGGCCGTGTCGGGGTCGAGCGGTTCGCGGAACAGCCACCAGCCCCACAGGGCCGCCAGCGGCACCTGCCCGTAGCTCATCGCCGTGGCCCGGGCCGCCGGGATGCCCAGCAGTCCCTTGGTGATGCCGATCTGCCCCAGCTGGGTGAACAGGCCCACCCCCAGCAGGGCCAGGGCCTCCTGGCCCGAGGGCCACACCGGCTGCAGCAGCACCACCGGAGCGGTGAGCACCAGCCCCACCAGCGGGAAATAGAACACGATCACCAGAGGGTGCTCGCTGCGGCCCAGGGCGCGCACACTCACGTAGGCGCAGGCGGAGAGCAGGGCCCCTGCCAGGGCTAGGAGCACCCCCGCCAGGGGCAGGGGGGCGCCGCGGCTGCCCAGCAGCGGTGCGGCCAGGGGACCCAGCAGCCCCATCAGCTCCCGGGGGCTGCAGAGCAGCACCACCGCCAGCAGGCCGAGCAGCGCCGCCAGCAGCACCCGCAGGCCCACCCGCTCACGCAGCAGCAGCCAGGCCAGCAGGGCCGTGAAGGTGGGTTGCAGATACTGCAGCACCGTGGCCGGCGCCATCGGCAGCTGCGTGAGTGCAGCGAACACGCACAACAGGGCGGCGGTGCCGATCACGCCGCGCAGCACCAGCAGTCCGCGCCGGCGTCCCCAGGGATCGAGACCGGCCTGTCGCAGCATCAGCACGCTCAGCACCAGGCTCACCGCCGAGCGCGCCAGCACCACCTCGGCCACGGGCAGGCGGTTGCCCACGGCCTTCACGCACACCCCCATCAGGCTGAAGCTGAGGGCGCTGGAGAGCATCCAGGCGGTGGCGCGGCCGTTCTCCAGCCCCCAGGCCGGACCCAACGCTGGCCGTTTCGGCATGCTGCGCCCGGTGCCTGCGCCCATGCTGCCAGCCGCCCCGGGCCTGATCGGCTTCGCCTCGTCAGAATCAGGCCCCCTGCCGGCACCGCCGCCTTGAGCACCCCCCGCCTGCATCCGCGCACGATCGAGGCCGTCAAGGAGCGGGCTGACATCGTCGATGTGGTGGGTGAGCACGTGGTGCTCAAGAAGAAGGGGCGGGAGTTCGTGGGGGTCTGTCCCTTCCACGACGACAAATCGCCGTCGATGACCGTGTCGCCGGCCAAGCAGTTCTATTACTGCTTCTCCTGCGGCGCCGGCGGTAACGCCATCAAGTTCCTGATGGAACTGCAGCGCCAGAGCTTCGGCGATGTGGTGCTGGAGCTGGCGCGCAAATACCAGCTGCCGGTGGAGACCCTCGAGGGGCCGCAGCAGGAGCGGCTGCGCCAGCAGCTCTCCCGCCGCGACCAGCTGCACCGGGTGCTGCGGCTGGCGGCCGGCTGGTTCCGCGATCAGTTGCGCAGCCCCGAGGGTGCCGCCGCCCTGGCCTACCTGCGCCAGAACCGTGGCCTGAGCGAGAGCACGATCGAGGCCTTCGGCCTGGGCTTTGCGCCCGAGCGTTGGGATGGGCTGCTGCAGCACCTGCAGCAGGTGGAGGGCCTGGCACCGGAGCTGCTCGAGGCGGCCGGCCTGGTGGTGCCGCGCAAGGGCGGCACCGGCTTCTACGACCGCTTCCGCCAGCGGGTGATGGTGCCGATCGCCGATCGCCAGGGCCGGATCATCGGCTTCGGGGGGCGCAGCCTCGATGGTGGTGAGCCGAAGTATCTGAACTCTCCGGAAACGGAGGTGTTCGAGAAGGGCAAACACCTGTTCGGCCTCGACAAGGCGGTCAACGCGATCCGCAAGGACGACCGGGCCGTGGTGGTGGAGGGCTACTTCGATGTGATCGCCCTCCACGCCGCCGGCATCACCAACGCGGTGGCCGCCCTGGGCACGGCCCTGAGCAGCCAGCAGATCACCCAGCTCTGCCGCTGCTGCGACGGCAAGCGCCTGATCCTCAATTTCGACACCGACGGCGCCGGCGTGCGCGCCGCCCAGCGGGCGATCGGTGAGGTGGAGCAGCTGGCGCTGCAGGGTCAGCTGGAGCTGCGGGTGCTGCAGCTGCCCGCCGGCAAGGACCCCGACGAGTTCCTCAAGCAGCACGGTGCCGGCGAGTACCGCTCGTTGCTCGATCAGGCCCCCCTCTGGCTCGACTGGCAGATCGAGCAGGTGCTGGAGGGGCGGGACCTGGCCCGCTCCGATCAGTTCCAGCAGGCGGTGAGTGCCCTGGTGGCCCTGCTCGGCAAGCTGCCGGCCAGCGCCGTGCGCTCTCGCTACCTGCAGCAGGTGGCTGAGCGCCTGAGCGGCGGCCAGGCGCGGCTGGCGCTGCAGCTGGAGGACGACCTGCGCCAGCAGGTGAAGGGCCAGCGCTGGCATGGCCGCTCCCAGCGCTGGGAGCAACCCGGCGAGGCGGGTCTGCGCGAGCGGGCCGAAGCCGAGCTGCTGCGCCTCTACCTGCATTGCCCCGGCCACCGCGGCGCGATCCGCGCCGAGCTGCGGCGCCGCGAGCTCGATGACTTCGCCATCGCCCACCACCGCCAGCTGTGGGCGGCGATCAGCGCCCTGGAGGAGGACAACCTCGGCGTGGGCCGGCTGGAGGCGATCAACCGCGGCAATGATCCGGGCCATGCGCTGGCGGACCTGGACCTGCCGCGCCTGCTGGGCGATCAGCTGCTGATGGCCCAGGCCGAAGGGACCGCCGGCGGTGCCGATCTGCTCAACCGGCTCACCCCCCTGCTGGAGCCCAGTGATGTGCAGCGCCTGACCCTGGCCAACCCGCTGCTGCAGCTGCGCGGGGCCAGCGCCGCCCTGGAGCGGCAGCGCAGCGTCAAACGCTGCCGCCATCTGCTCAGCGCCTGGAGCAGCCAGCGGCTCGAAACCCTGGAGCGCTGCATCGCCCGGCTGCTGGAGGACGGTGGCGCCGACGCTGATGCCGCACGGGCTGCCGAACGGGAACGGGATGCCGGCAGTGCCGCCCTGGAGCCCTTGCCCAGCGCCGGGCTGGACATGGAGAGCCGCATCGAGGCGATGTTCGCCGCTCTCAACAGCGATGCCCTGCGTTTTCAGGCGCTGTATTACAACGAGCGCCAGCACATCGCCCATCTCGATGCACAGCGTCGCGCCGGTTTTGAGGAGGTGCTGGCGGTTCGGCGCGATGGCGAGTCCGGCGATGGGGAGCCCGCTGCGCTCCCTCCTTCCGGCCTGGAGGCGGAGCCCCGTTCGGCCTGAGCGCTTGGTTGGTGCCGATCCTGTTAGGAAGGAGCCTCCTTGTGCCGCTTCGCGGACCCCGCTGATGTCTGCCGCTTCGACCCCCTGCACCGCTGTCTGGCCGCGCCGCACCGCTGTGGGCCTGTTCGCTGCCCTGGTCGCCGCCGCCCTGGCGCCGCTGGCTCCCCAGGCCGCTCACGCCAACATGGTGAAGCAGATCATCGTGGGCAAGTGCTCCGAGGCGATGCAGGACGACTTCAAGAAGGCCGGCAAGACCCCGCCCACCGGCATGGTGAGCGATACCTGCACCTGCGTGGCGGACGGCATGCTCAAGCGCCGTCAGACCCTGGACCAGGCCAAGACCGTCTGCGTCAATCAGGCCACCCAGAAGTACGGCGCCATCTGAGCCCCTGCCTCAGCGGGCCCACACCGTCGGCAGATCGTTGAGCCGTGTGGTGGCCGCCCGTGAGAGCTGGCCGCGTCGCATCGCCCAGCCGGGCTGCAGGCCGCAGGCGGCCCATTGCACCGTGCCGCGGCCGTGGCGCCGGTTCAGGTCGTCGACCACGGCCATCAGGGCGTCGCGCCGCTGCTGCTGCTCCGGTGGCAGCGGCGCCAGCAGGTGGTGCTGCAGCTGCGCCTCGGGCTGCAGCTCCTGCAGCAGCACCCCGGCCTTCACGAAGCGCCGCTGCGGCCGGTGCACGGCCGGCACCAGGGCCAGGGCCGCCTGCAGCAGCACGGCCGTGTCGTTGCTGGCCAGGGGCAGGCTGACGCCGGCACTGGCGCCATGGAAGTGCGGCGCGAACGGGCTGGTGCGGGCGAACACGCTGAGGCGGCCGGCGCGCTGCCGCTGGCGCCGCAGTTTCTCCGCCGCCCGCACCACGTAGGTGGCCACCGCCTGGCGCAGCTCGTCGAGCTCGGTGATCGGCCGGCTGAAGCTGCGGCTCACGCAGGTTTCCTGCTTGGCGGCCGGCAGCTCCTCCAGCGGCAGGCAGCTGATGCCACGCAGTTCCAGCTGCAGCCGCATCCCCACCACCCCCGCCTTGGCCCGCAGCTCGCTGCTGGCCATGTCGCGCAGCTGGAGGGCGTTGGCGATGCCGCGCAGGCGGCACCAGCGGCCGAGGCGACGGCCGATGCCCCAGATTTCCTCCACCGGTGTGGCCTCCAGCCAGGGGTCGGGATCGGCCGTGCGCCCCAGGTCGAACAGGCCGGCGTGGCGGCTGTCGGTCTTGGCGATGCGGTTGGCCACCTTGGCCAGCACCTTGCTGGGGGCGATGCCGATCGCGATCGGCAGCCCGAGGTTGCGGCGGATGTGGCTGCGCAGCTCCCGCGCCCAGGCGTTGAGGTCGCCGCCGGCGGGCCGGGGCAGCCTGGCGAAGGCCTCATCGATGGAATACACCTCCAGCTCGGCCACCCAGGGCTCGAGGCTGCTCATCAGCCGCTGGCTCATGTCGCCGTAGAGGGCGTAGTTCGAGCTGCGCACCACCACGCCGTGGCGGGCCAGTTGCTCGGCGATCTGGAAGTAGGGCCGGCCCATGCCGATGCCCAGCTGTCGCGCTTCACTGCTGCGCGACACCACGCAACCGTCGTTGTTGGAGAGCACCACCACGGCTCGACCCAGCAGCGCCGGGTCGAGGGCCTGCTCGCAGCTGGCATAGAAGTTGTTGGCATCGATCAGCACCAGGGCATCAGCCATGGCGCGTCAGCGGGTGGATCACGTGGATGGCCACGCCCCAGATCTGCACGTCGCCGCACTGCTCCAGCTCCAGGGGCGGATAGGCCCGGTTGGCGGCCTCCAGCCGCAGCCGGCCGCGGTGACGGGCCAGCCGCTTGAGCGTGAAGGCGCCATCGAGCACGGCCACCACGATCAGGCCGGGCCGGGGTTCGAGGCTGCGGTCCACCACCAGCAGATCGCCGTGCTGGATGCCGGCCTCCACCATCGAATCGACGCTCACCCGCAGGAAGAAGGTGCTGCTGGGGTGGCGGATCAGCACCTCGTTGAGGTCGATGCCGCTGTCGATGTAGTCGTCGGCGGGGCTGGGGAAGCCGGCCGCCACGGTGCTGACGGCCAGGGGCAGGCGCTGGGACGGCCGATCACAGCGCAGGGGCATGGGCTGAGGGCCCGCAGCAGGCATCGATCCGCCACCCAAATCACCTCGCCAGAGACTAGTACGGATGTATTGCAGCTGCCGCGGGGCGGCTGGGCCGTGGATCGGTGTGCAGCGCGGGATATCCATGGATATCCGCCAGGGGAGCGCCCGAGGAGCGGGCTCTGCGGGACTGCTCATCGGGCCGGCCGGGCCAGCCCTTGCCCTCAGTCCTCCTCGTCGCCTTCCAGCAGCAGGTGCTGGAAGGCGGTGTAGAGCTCGAGCTCCTCGCTGCTGGCGGGAGGGCGGCGCTGGCGATTGGGGCGCAGTTCGTTGCTGGCACCCCGTGGTTGCAGGCCGGCGGCGGGCTGGCCCTGGCCGTTCTGTCGCTGGCTGGCCTGCTGCTGCAGGGTTTGGCGCTGCACGGCCTGGCGCTGGCGTTGCTGCTCCGCCTCCGCCTGGCGCAGGCGATCGAGCAGGTGCGGCGGCACGCTGCCATCCGGGCTCACCTGCATCAGTTCGCGGAACAGGGCCTGGGGATCGGTTTCCGTTTCCACCGGATGCCGCTTCTGGCTGGCGGCCGCCTGGGCCTGGGGCGGCGGTTCCGGCTTGGGCAGGGGTTGGGGCAGGCTGCGGCCCAGCTGTTGCAGGCGCTCGAGGCTGCGGGCGTCAAAGCTCATGGCGTCGATCTCCTCAGCCGCACTCGAGGGTGTCGCGGGTGTTGCGGCCGGTCACGGGGTTGGTGCCGCTGGCACTGGCGCACAGGGTCTTGAGCACATCGCCGCGGAAGGGCACGTTGGTGAAATCGGCCCCTTCAATCAGCACGTTGTTGAAGCGGGTGTTGAAGGCGAAGGCGTTCTCGAGCACGGCGTTGCGCAGGTCCGTGCCGTCGAGGACGGCCGAATCCAGGGTGGCGTCGCTGAGATCGGTGCCGGAGAGGTTGGCGTCCTGCAGCTTGGCCCCGAACAGGCTGGCGCCGCGCAGGTCGGAGCCATGGAAGTCGGCCTCCCGCAGGTTGGTGAGGTTGAAGGTGGCACCGCGCAGGTCCATGCCGGCGAAGTCGTGGCCGATCAGCACCTGCTTGGCCACATCCATCGCCGCCAGGGCCGGGCCTGCCGGGGCCAACAGCAGCCCCACCGCCAGCGCGAGGGTCATCACGAGCGAGGCGAGGGGACGCGGCATCGGGCGGCAACAGCTGGGGCAACCCTAGGCAGGACGGTCTTCCGCATCGGCGGACACCACGCCGGGAGCTCCCCTCGCGTAGCTTGCGCTGGCGCAGAGCCTGCGCACCGCCGTCCGCTCCCCCCGAAGCCCCGCCAGGCGAGTCACAGCGATGGGGAACCCGATCGACAGGGAGACCTTTCTGGACCGGGCACGATCCCGCTTCGGTGATCGTTACGACTACAGCGCCATCGTCTACAAGAGCTTCAAGACACCGATCAAGATCCGCTGCCGGGAGCATCCGGTGCGGCTGATCGCCATCACGCCCGAACGGCATCTGGTGACCACCGGCGGATGCAAGTACTGCCTGCGCCAGATGCGCGGCCAGCTGCCGGGCTGAACGCCGGCGCCTGGCGCCGCAGGCGGGGAACCCTGGGGAAGGCGTTCAGCGGCGGGCGATGGGCGGGACGGCGCAGCGCCGCTGGGGCACCTGGGCCGAACGGCGGGCCCTGCGGCTGCTGAGCAGCCGCGGCTGGCGGCCGCTGGCGGCCCAGTGGCGATGCCGCTGGGGCGAGATCGACCTGCTGGTGCACAAGCCCGGTCGCCTGCTGCTGGTGGAGGTCAAAGGGCGCCGGCGCTGCGGCCTCGATGGCTGGGGGGTGGCCGCCCTGGACCGGCGCAAGTGGCGGCGGCTGGAGGCGGCCTACGGCCTGTGGCTGGCCCAGCACCCCGACTACCAGCGCTGCAGCCTGGAGCTGGTCTGCGCCCTGGTGCCGCTGCCGCCCGTCAGGGGGCCGGTGCGCTGGGTGCGCTGGGGCTAGCGGGGGCCGGGGCGTCGCTGAAGAAGACGGTGCAGATGTAGCGGTAGTTGCCGGTCCGCACGTTGACCACGGTGCACTCGGTGCGGGTCACCGTGGCACCCGCCGGCACCTGGGACTGCGCCCGCTGGATGGCGTTGCCCTTGTCCCAGATCGATTCAGCGGTGATTGATCCGGC
>JBEGQE010000172.1:0-4646 GCA_041181145.1 Cyanobacteriota bacterium | reverse complement strand
GGCTTCTGGAGCGGTGCCTACCGCGAGGTGCGGCGCGAACTGCGCGGCCGCTACCCGCGCCACCCCTGGCCGGAGGATCCGGCCAACGCCACCGCCACGGCCCTCACCAACCGCCGCCTGCAGGCCCAGGACCAGGCCCGGCTCAATCCCAAAGGTGATCGAACAGGTGGCTGAAGCCAAAGTGGCGCAGGCCCTCAGCGATGCCGGCACAGCCCTCCCCGCGGGCCAGGTAGGTGGCGGGTAGGCGGGGAAGCTGGGCCACCAGATCCGCTTCCGCGTTGCCCACCATCACCCCCATCAGACCGGTCTCGAACATCGCCAGGTCGTTGAGGGTGTCGCCGGCGGTCACCACCGTGGCCGGATTCAGCTCCAGCCATTCCAGCAGCGCCAGCAGGGTGCTGCCCTTGTTCACCCCCGCAGGCAGCACATCGAAATAGCGGTTGTCGGACAGCAGGCAATCGGCGCCCTCCGCCTCCAGCCGGGGGATCAGGCCGTGATCGAAGTGCTCCAGGTCCACGTAGTAGGCCAGCCGGCGGTTGGAACTCACCGGCTGGGGGGAGAGGCCCGGCTGGTTCTCGAGCAGCGGGCGCAGGCGCTGCTCCAGCTGGCGCCAGCGCTGCTCGATCGGATCCACCGCCAGCGGCAGCGGCAGCAACGAGGCCCCGCAAGCCACGGTGCAGCCCACATCGCCGATCACCAGATGGGGCGCCGCCAGCCCGATCGGCTCGTCCTCCCGCAGCACCCGGGCGATCGAGCCAAGGTCGCGGCCGGTGCAGAACACGTGCAGCACCCGCTGCCGCTGCTCCGCCAACCAGCGGTAGAAGCGCCGCCGCTCCGGCGTGGCACCTCCCAGCAGGGTGCCGTCAAGGTCGGTCACCAGCACGAGGTCGGGCGCCTCCGGCAGGGGGGCCGCAAGCTGCTGCTGCAGCTCCAATCGTGGCGAGGTCACGCGGGTGCCGGCAGGGGTGCCCACGGTATGGGAGCTGGGCCGGGCCTGGCATGGGCCAGACTTCCCCGACAGCCGTGGAACTCCTCTGCCCCGCCTCTACGCCAAGAACCGCCGCGATGGCGCCCGCCTGCTCAGCTCGGCGCTGGTGATCACCAGCATCGGTCTGATCCGGATCGACCATCCCGTCGGTCGGGTGGTGGGGGTGCTGGGCAGCCTGGTCTGCCTCTACTGGTGGAGCTGCTATCGCACCCTCGAGCGCTGAGCCTTGAGCGCTGAACCCGGCCTGCCGCGCTACAGCGTCGCCGAGCTGAATCAGGCGATCGGGTCGCTGCTGGAGCGGGGCTTCGCACCGCGCTTCTTGCTGGAGGCCACCGTCTCGCGGCCCCAGCTCAAGAAGGGCCACCTGTGGCTCACCCTGGTGGATGAGCAGGCGTCGATCCAGGCGGTGGTGTGGGCGTCGCAGCTGAACCGGCTCAGCCATCAGCCCGCCGAAGGGGATGGCGTGGTGGTGGTCGGCAAGCTGAACTTCTGGGCCGCACGGGCCAGCCTGTGCGTGCAGGTGCTCGACCTGCGCCCGAGCCTGAGCGCCGTGCTGCGTCGCTTCGAGCAGGTGCGGCTGGCCCTGGAGCCGGAGGGCCTGTTCGATCCCGCCCGGCGCCGGCCCCTGCCGGCGATGCCCGCGGCCATCGCCCTGCTCACCAGCAGCCCCAGTTCCGCCCTGGCGGACATGCTGCGCACCGCCGCCGAGCGCTGGCCCTCCACCCGCATTCACGTGGTGCCAATCCCCGTGCAGGGGCCGGTGGAGGAGCAGATCCGCCTGCGCCTGGCCCAGGTGATCGCCGCCGCCGCCGACCTGGGCCTGGAGGCGATCGTGCTGGCCCGCGGCGGCGGCAGCCGGGAGGACCTGGCGGTGTTTGACAGCGAAGCCCTGGCCCGGGACCTGGCCCTCTGCCCGCTTCCTGTGGTCACCGGACTGGGCCATGAGGACGACACGACCATCGCCGATCTGGTGGCCGACTACCGCGCCGCCACCCCCACCGGCGCCATCGTGGCCCTGCTGCCGGATCGGGCCGGCCTGAGCCAGGAGCTGGGCCACCGCCGCCAGCTGCTGGGCCAGCTGCTGCAGATGCGGCTGCAGCGGGAGCGGGCCGCACTGTC
This sequence comes from Cyanobacteriota bacterium, assembly GCA_041181145.1. GTDB lineage: Bacteria > Cyanobacteriota > Cyanobacteriia > PCC-6307 > Cyanobiaceae > Vulcanococcus. The sequence continues at coordinate 2,539 of JBEGQE010000172.1, read as the reverse complement.
CCTGTGCCAGCAGCAGCTGCAGAGCCTGCATCCCACCGCCCTGCTGCAGGCCTGGCGGCAGCAGTTGCAACACCGGCGCGAGCTGCTGGACGCCCTCTCGCCCCAACGCCTGCTGCAGCGTGGCTTCGCCCTGGTGCGTGGCGGCGACGGCCGGCTGCTGCGCTCGGTGCAGGCCGTGGAGCCCGGCGATGCCCTGCAGCTGGAACTGGCGGACGGCAGGATCGATGCCACCGTCCGGGCCCGCCAGCCCCGCTGACAACGCCCCCACCCCATGGCCGACAGCCCGAAAGCCCGCTCACGCAGCAGTCGCTCCCGCAACGCCTCCAGCTCGCCGGCGGATGGCCAGGGGCATGATCCCGCCTGGCTGGCGGAGGTGGAGCAGCTGAGCTTCCAGGAGGCCCGCACCGCCCTGGAGCTGGCCATGGCGCAGCTGCAGTCCGACGCCCTCGAAGTGGAGGAGATGGCCGGGCTCTACCGGCGTGCCGAGGCCTACGCCAGGCGCTGCGAGTCCGTGCTGCAGCAGGTGGAGCAGGAGGTGATCGAATGGGACACCGACGCCCCCCCCACAAACCGATGACCCCATCTCCGGTTCGTCCCTGGCTGGCCTGGCTCTACCTGGCCCTGGCCGTTGCCGGTGGGGTCCTGCCCTGGCTGGCCAATCTCGACTACATGCGTCAGTACGGATCCAGCTTTGATCTGGGGCTGTTCGTGCAACTGGCCAACGCCAACCCTGCGGCCCAGTCGCTGTCACGTGATCTGCTGGTAGGGGCCAGTGCGATCACGGTCTGGATCGTGGTGGAGAGCCGCCGCCTGCAGATGCGCCATCTGTGGGTCGTGCTGCTGAGCTCGGTCACGATCGCCTTCGCCTTCGCCGCACCGCTGTTCCTGTTCCTGCGCGAGCGCCGGCTGGCGGAGCTGGCGCGCAACGGCAGCAGCGGCGGGGGACAGGCCTAGCGGATCACGGCTCCCGCACCTCCGTCACACTCACATCAATCACCGCATCACGGGCATCACCCACCTCCGGGGCCCGGCTGGCGGCAGCACCAGCCGCAGCAGAGCCGCCCTTCGGCACGCCACTGAGGCTCGTCCCGCAGGCGGGGCATTGCAGGGCCCCGAAGCTGGGCGTCCCGCAGGCAGGACAAACGGTGAGGCGTCGCTTGGCCCACTGCCAGGCCAGGAGCCCGGCACCGGCCAGCAGCAGCGGACCCACCACCACCAGCAGGGCCGCCCCTTCAAGCACATCAACGAACAGACGGGCCGTGAGACCCGGCGCCAGCACCAGCAAGCCGATCGCCAGGATCCAGAACCAGGGAACAGAACGCTGCATGCGGGCAGGAGGCGCCTGCCCCCATCCTCACTCCAGTGACGGGTCTGCCATCCCCCACGGGGGTGCGGATCGCCCGCCCTGCCCCCTCCGGCTACAGACCACGCTCACGGCCATCCCGTAATAGACGATCAGGGCCACCAGCCACACCCACAGGCTCAACACCAGCACGCTGCTGATCACCCCGTAGGCCTGAAAGCGGGTGCTCAGGGAGATCAGGCTGCGCCCGAGGGCCGCATTGAGGGCGGTGAGACTGCAGCCGATCAGCACCGCACCCGGCACCAGGGGCCCCCGCGGAACGGGGCGAGTGGGCAACAGAGCCAGCAGCGCGAAGGAGAGGCAGCAGGCGATCAGCAGACTCAGGCCCACATCCACCAGGAGTGGCAGCGGCATCCACAGGCGGATGCTGGCGGGCATCCAGGCTTCCAGCAGGCGACGCCAACTGCCCGGGCTGAGCAACCGCAAGCTGGTGGTGACCTGATCCACCACCACAAAGAACCCGATCAACACCACCAGGCCGAACGACTCGACCCGGGCGCGCAGGAAGCGCACCACCGGCTGCAGCCACGTGGCCGGCGGCTGCAGCACCGGCCGAAACCCCCAGAGCCGATCGGCACCACGCTGCAGGCTGAGATAGGCATTCGTGGCCGAAATCAGAAGGAACACAGCACCGGCGATGCCCGCGCCCGTGCCCTGCCGATACAACTTCATCAGCGTGCTGCTCACCACGGGCAACACCGAGGGGGGCAGCACCTGTTCAGCCAGATCGAGCAGATTGTCGGTCAGACCATCCACACGCCCCAGCACCCTGCTGGCGACACCGAGGGCAATCAACAGGATTGGGAACAACGATTGCAGGCTGTGATAGGCGAAGGCCGCGCTCAAATCCACGCAATCTTCCCGATCCCAGAGGCGGTAGGCACGCCACAGCAGCCGGGGAACCCTCCAGCGGCGCGCCCTGAGAAGCCTGATCGGCGTCATCGCCAGCTTCCGACGCATGCGCCGCACCGCCACCCTGGTCCGCCAGCCGAGCCTAGGGCCGGCACCACCCAAACCCACCGGCGGCAGCTGGCCAACACGGGGGCGCTCCAGTCGCCACGACCTGCCAACAACAAAGCCACCCTTTCGGGTGGCTTCCTCGTCTCAACCGCTGCGGATCGCATCGATCACGACAACCGTTGAACATGATGAGCAAGAGTGTTTAACCTGGCATCG
>JBEGQE010000171.1:0-15313 GCA_041181145.1 Cyanobacteriota bacterium | reverse complement strand
ACAGGGCCTCGCCCAGCTCCGCCGAAGCCGCCCGGGCGTCGCCGATCACGCCGCAGCGCGACAGGTCGCCCGTGAGCCAGGCCTCCGGCACCGCCCCCTCCAGGCTCCAGCCCGGTGGCGGCGCTGCCGCCAGCAGGCCGTCCACCGGTCGATCCGGGCCCACCTGATCGGGCGCCAGATGCAGCATCAGGCTGGTTTCGGCCTGGCCGGCATGGAGCCCCTGGCTGCGCTCCGGCTCCGGCAGCAGCTCCGCCACCCCCGGCGGGCCGCTCCAGAGGAAGCAGGGCAGCACCGCCAGCGACGGATGGGCGGCCCGCAGCTCCCGGGCCGCCACCTGCAGCAGGGCGATCTGACCGCCATGGCCGTTGAACAGCACCAGCCGCTGGAAGCCGGCGGCCGCCAGTTGGCCGCCCACCGCCGTGATTTGGCGGATCAGCAGCTCCGCCGGCAGGGTCAGCGTGCCGGGGAACGTGGCGTGTTCCGGCGAGAAGCCGAAGCTCTGCAGGGGCAGCCGCCAGATCGGCAGCTCCGGAGCCAGCCGCGCCAGCACCGCATCGAGGACCCCGTCGGCGAACAGGGCGTCGGTGCCCAGCGGCAGTTGCGGGCCGTGCTGTTCGAAGGCCCCGAACGGCCACACCACCGTGCTGCCCGGTCGGCCGGCGGCGGCCTGAAGGGCGGGCCAGCTCAGCTGCTCCAACCGGTGGGTCGGTGCGGGCATGCCTGGGTTCAGCAGCGATCCCTACAGTGTGAAGCCGTGCGTTTTCACCTGGTCATGGCTGGTTCCGGCTCGTCTCAGACCCCCCAGCCCCCGGTGAACCAGCCTCCGGTGAACCAGCCCCCGGTGAACCGTCCCCAGCCGCCGGCTCCCGCGCGGCCGCCTGCCGCTGCCCCGGTGCGCAAGCCACCCCAGGTGCTGCAGCTGAACAAGAAGGAAGAGCAGGAGCGGCTTGAGCGCGAGGCCGCTGAGGCCCGGGCCGCCGCCGAAGCCGCCCTGCAGCGGGCCGCCGATCTGGAGAACGCCGCCCGCGCCGGCCGCGGCGAGGCTCCCGTGGCCCCCCAGCGCCCTGCGGCCCCCGCCCAGCCGCCCGCCGGCCGCCCCAGCCGCGCTGACGACGACCTGTTCGACATGAGCGGGTTCGAAGGCATGAGCATGGCCGACCTGCTCGGCCCGGACGACCGCCAGCAGCGCCGCGGTTCCGGCGCAAGCCGCATGGCGCCGCCCCAGCCGGAGCGGGCCGCGACCCCGGCCCGAACGGTTGACGACTTCGATTTCGACGCCGACGCCTTTCTGGCTGCCCTCGACGAGCAGGAGTTCGTGGGTACCACCGGTGAGGTGGCCACCGGCACCGTGGTGGGCATCGAGAGCGATGGCGTGTATGTGGACATCGGCGGCAAGGCCCCGGGCTTCATGCCCAAGAAGGAGGCCGGCCTGGGGGTGATCACCAACCTCAAGGAGCGCTTCCCCCGCGGCACCCAGGTGGAGGTGCTGGTCACCCGCGAGCAGAACGCCGACGGCATGGTGACCGTGAGCGCCCGGGCCCTGGCCCTGCGCCAGAGCTGGGAGAAAGTGCGCCTCCTCGAGAAGGAGGGCAAGGTGGTGCAGGTCAAGGTCAACGGTTTCAACCGTGGCGGCGTCACCTGCGATCTGGAGGGTCTGCGCGGCTTCATCCCCCGCTCCCAGCTGCAGGACGGCGAGAACCACGAGGCGTTGGTGGGCAAGACCCTCGGCGCGGCCTTCCTGGAGGTGAACCCGGACACCCGCAAGCTGGTGCTCTCCGAGAAGAAGGCCGCCACCGCTGCGATCTTCCAGAACCTGGAGGTGGGTCAGCTGGTGGAGGGCCAGGTGGTGTCGATCAAGCCCTATGGCCTGTTCGTGGACCTGGGCGGCATCAGCGGCCTGCTCCACCAGTCGGCGATCACCGGTGGCCAGATGCGCGAGCTGCGCGAGGTGTTCGGGCCTGGCGACCGCGTCAAGGCGCTGATCACCGAGCTCGATCCCGGCCGCGGTCGCATTGCCCTGAACACGGCCCTGCTGGAGGGTCAGCCCGGCGAACTGCTGGTCGAGCGCGACAAGGTGATGGCCGAAGCCGCCGATCGGGCCAACAGGGCGCGTAGCGTGCTGCGCCAGCAGGAACAGAGCGCCGGATGAGCCAGGCCATTGAGGCAGTGAGCCCCCGCCCCGGCCCGGCCGCGGCGGGGCCGATCCAGGCCGACTGGGAGCTCGACTACTACTCCCGTCCGATTCTCGAAGTGGACGGCAAGAAGCGCTGGGAGCTGCTGATCTGCAGCACGCCGGAGCTTGGCAGCGACCCGGCCGACGGCTTCCGTTGGGCCCTGAACTGCCCGGCCGCCAGCGTCAATTCGCAGTGGCTGCGCCAGTCGCTGGAGGAGGCCCTGGCCGCCGCCGCCAGCGCCGGCTTCGCACCGCCGCGGCGCCTGCGCTGCTGGCGCGGCTCGATGCGCACGATGGTGCAGCGCGCCGCCGAGCCCCTCGGCCTGGAGGTGGTGCCCAGCCGCCGCTGCTACGGCCTGGTGGAGTGGCTGCAGGAGCGCATGGCCTACGTGTATCCAGGGGAGGAGGGCTTCATGGCCGGCCCCCTGGCACCGGCCCCCCTGCCGATCCAGCCCCTGGCGGTGCCGCTGCCGGAGGCTGCACGCGGGGATCGCTGGAGCTGGGCATCCCTGCCCCTCGGCGCCCTGCGGGAGGCGGCCGACTGGGACGTGAGTTTCGCCGGGTTGGTGCCCCTCCCCACCGACCTGGCCGATGACGTGATGGTGAGCGGTCTGCGCCTGTTCAGCGGCAGCCGCTCCTTGGCCATCGCCGGTTGGTTGGCAGGCCTGGAGCCGGTGCGCCTGGAGGTGGTCGACCAGCAGCTGGTGCTTGAGGCCGGTATGGAGGATCGCTGGCTGCTGGGCAACCTGGATGCCGAGGAGGCCAGCGCTGCCCGAGAGGCCTTCCTGGCGGCCCGCAGCCAGGCGGCCGGCATCCAATTCATTGCCGTGCAGCGCAGTGAGGAGCAGCCCGGTTTCGATGGCTTCTGGATCCTGCGCGATCTGCCCGATGCCTGAGTTCCGCCGCGGCCTGCACTGCCATGGCTGAGGCCGTGGATCCCCCGTTCAATCGCCCGGATGCCGGCTTCAACGACCTGCCCGGCTGGACCTGGGTGGGTTGCTACGGCGGCTATTACCTGCAGGCCAACCTCCTGCAGGACTTTGAGCACGGCTTCTTCACCCGCCAGTGGCAGGGCCGTGGACCGGAGGAGCTGGCGGGCTATGTGAGCGCCGGGGTGAGCGTGCATCGACCGCAGCAGGTGCACAGCGCCCGGGTGCTGCCGGCCAGTGCCGCCTGTGCTGAACCCTGGCCCGAGGCCGACGGCCTGGTGGCCGATGCCGGTGGCCAGAGCCTGTGGGTGTGCGGTGCCGACTGCACCCCCGTGCTGCTGGCCGATCCCCGCAGCGGCCGCGTGGCGGCCTGCCATGCCGGCTGGAGGGGTGTGGCCGGCGGCATCCTGCTGGAGGCGATCCGGCTGCTGGAGCAGGCCGGCAGCCAGCGGGCCGACCTGCTGGTGGCCCTGGGGCCGGCTGTGAGCGGCCCCAACTACCAGGTGGAGACCGCCGTGGCCGAGCAGCTGGCCCGCTCGCTGCCGCTCAACGATGGGGCCTGCCTGGGGCCGCTCGAGGCCGCCGGCGCCCTGCTGCCGGATCCGGAACCCGGCCGGCACCGGCTCGATCTACGGGCTGCCACCAGGCTCCAGCTGGAGCTGGCCGGCATCGCCGCCGGGCAGATCGCCGTGTGCCCGCTGTGCACCGTGGCCGAACCGCTGCTGTTTCATTCCTGGCGGCGCGATCAGGTGAAGGCGGTGCAGTGGAGTGGCATCGTCGGCCAGCAGGCCGATGTCAGGGCGCCGCTCACGACCCGGGCAGATCGAAACTGAGCTGCCCCGGTGCTTGCCGGCGGGCCTTGCCGCGTCGTGGGGCTTCACGCTTCGGCGCGCGGTCGCCGGTGCCCCGGGTCGCCACGGCTTCGCTGCTGCGGCCGGGGCGGAACCAGCTGAGCAGGGCGCTCCATTGCCGGGGCTCCAGGCTGTCGAGGTCAAGGGCGGCGGGGAACAAATCGGCGCTTGCTCCGTCCGCATCCCGGGGCAGGCGTGCCATCGACTGGCGCACGTCGAGGATCTGGAGCCGTTGGCGCTGCAATGTCTCCAGCCGGCGTCGCCGCGCCGTGTCGTAATCGAGGATCGGGCGCGGATAGGCGGCCATCGGTGGCGGGGCCCCGAGCTGGTCGTTGGTGAGCTCCGCCAGCTCCGGCAGCCAGCGGCGGATGAACAAGCCCTGGGGATCGCAGCGGTCCACCGCCACCTGGCCCGGGTGGTAGATGCGCGTCCAGCCGCCGCTGCCCGCCACCGTCACGCCGGCCTGCATCGCCCATTGGTAGTGGTCGATCGGGCAGTCGCCATCAAGGAGCTGACGCATGAAGTGCAGCGCCCCCAGCCGCCAGTCGATGCCGCAGAGGTTGGCCAGGAAGCTGGCGTAGATCGCCCGGCTGCGGAAATTCAGGTCCAGCCAGCCACCCTCGGCCGCGAGGCAGCGGGCGGCCGCATCCACGATCGGGAAGCCGGTGCGCCCCTGGCGCCAGGCGTCGTACACCTCTTGGCCCTGGCCGTCCAGGCTGGTGCTGCCGGGTTCGTCGAAGCTGCTCCACAGGGAGTGGTGCTCGAGCTGGGGCAGGTGGCGGAAGCGCTGGTGCATCGCCGCCCCCCAGCGCAGCCGACTGGCGAGCTGCAGGGCGCTGCGTTGGCGGCCGCCCCCCTGCGCGGCCAGGCCCGTCAGCCGCTGCAGCACCTGCCGCGGGCTGACCACACCGAACTTCAGGTAGGGACTCAGGCCGCTGCTGACGCGCGCGGCCGGATAGCTGAGTTCCCAGAAGTAGCTGCGGGAGGCCGGGCCGTTGCAGAAGGTCTCCAGCCGCTCCAGGGCGGCGGCGCTGCCGGCGGGAGGCAGGGGCGTGCGGCAGGCAGGCAGGCCGAGCTCCTCCAGGCTGGGGATCGGTTGATCGGGCAGGGCGGTTGCGGCCGCCGCCGGCAGCTGCAGCCGGCTGGGCAGGGCCGCTGCCGGGGCCTGCATCGAAGCTTGCCACTGCCGCTGCCAGGCGCTGTAGCTGAGCAGGTCGGCGCCGGCGCCGGCCGGTTCCAGCCAGTGGATCGCCATGCCCTCAGCGGCCAGACGGCGATTCACGGCCCCGTCGCGCCGTCGGCCCACCAGCCGTTCGTTGTCGGTGTGGGCGATCACGGCATCGGCCCGGCAGGCCCGCACCACGTGCACCAGTTCGTGCACAGGGTCGCCGTGGCGCACCACCAGCCGGGCGCCGCGGCGCCGCAGATCGGCGTCGAGGGCGCGCAAGCTCTGCAGCAGAAAGGCCACCCGCGCCGCTCCCGTTTCGGGATGGAACAGCAGTGCCGGATCGAGGACGAACAGGGGCAGCACAGCGCCGCGGCGGCAACCTTCCGCCAGGGCCGCATGGTCGTCCAGGCGCAGATCGCGGCGGAACCAGATCACGCTGCAGCCCATCCAGCCGCTCAGGGGGTGCTCCAGCCTTGCCGATCGGCCGACGAAGTGTGATGATGCAGAAGTTGCATAAATATTGTTCTGATGCTCACCGGAGCTGACCTGCTGACCAAAGTCAAGGAGCTTGGCGACGCCAGCAAATCCGACATTGTGCGCGCCTGCGGCTATGTGTCCACCAAGAAGGACGGCGCGGAACGCCTGAATTTCACCGCCTTCTACGAAGCCCTGTTGAATGCCAAGGGTGTGGAGTTCGGCGGCACCACCGCCAAGGTGGGCAAGGGGGGCCGCAAGCTGAGCTTCAGCACCAAGGTGCAGTTCAACGGCAACCTGATGGTGGGCAAAGCCTATACCGCCCTGCTCGACCTGAAGCCCGGCGACGAGTTCGAGATCAAGCTGGGTCGCAAGCAGATCCGCCTGGCTCCCCTGGGCGCCAGCGACGACGAAGAGTGATCGCCACGGCTTCCGCCACGCGGATGCCATCGATCGCTGCCGAGAGGATGCCGCCGGCGTAGCCGGCCCCCTCTCCGGCGGGGTAGAGCCCTGGGGTGTTCAGGCTCTGCAGGGCGTCGTCGGCCGTTTCCCCCTGGCGGGGCAGGCGGATCGGTGAGGAGGTCCGTGTTTCCACCCCGGTGAGAATCGCGTCCTCCATCGCATAGCCCTCGATGCTGCGGTTGAAGGCCGGCAGGGCTTCGCGCAGGGCGGTGATCACGTCCTCCGGTAGGGCGGTGCTGAGGTCCGTGAGGTGGATCCCGGGCGCATAGGACGGCGCCACCGACCCCAGCCGCTCACTGGGCCGCCCCGCCAGGAAATCGCCGAGGCGCTGGGCCGGTGCCGCGAAGGTGCCGCCCCCGAGCTCGAAGGCCCGCCGTTCCCAGTGGCGTTGGAAGGCCACACCGGCGAGGGGATCGCCCGGGTAGGCGCCGTAGGGCTCCACATCCTCCGGCGCGATGTTCACCACGATGCCGCTGTTGGCATTGCGCTCGTTGCGCGAGTGCTGGCTCATGCCATTGGTGACCACCCCACCGGCTTCCGAAGCGGCCCCCACCACGAGGCCACCGGGACACATGCAGAAGCTGTAGACGCAGCGGCCGTTGTTGCAGTGGTGCACCAGCTTGTATTCCGCTGCCCCCAGCAGCGGGTGGCCGGCGCAGCTGCCCCAACGGGCCGCATCGATCAGCGGCTGGGGATGCTCGATCCGCACCCCCACCGAGAAGGGTTTGCGCTCCATCGCCACCCCCAGCTCCCGCAACATCGCGAAGCTGTCGCGGGCGCTGTGCCCCACCGCCAGCACCACCTGTTCGGCGGCGATCTCCTCGCCATCGGCCAGGCGCAGGCCCCGCACCTCGCGGGTTGTGGGGTGGAGCAGCAGCTGCTCCACCCTGGCTTCAAAGCGGATGTCTCCCCCCAGCTGTTCGATCTGGGCGCGCAGGCCCCGCACCACCGTGGCCAGCTTGTAGGTGCCGATGTGGGGGTGCGCCTGCACCAGGATCTCGGGGTTGGCGCCGGCGGCCACCAGCTCCTCCAGCACCTTGCGCCCCAGATGGCGCGGGTCGCGCACCTGGCTGTAGAGCTTGCCGTCGGAGAAGGTGCCCGCACCGCCTTCGCCGAACTGGGCGTTGGAGTCGGGGTTGAACGGTCGCTGGCCCTTCCAGAACCCGAAGGTGTCGGCGCTGCGCTCTTTCACCGGTTTGCCGCGCTCAAGCAGCAGCGGCCGCAGGCCCATCTGCGCCAGCAGCAGGGCGCAGAAGTAACCGCAGGGGCCGGCGCCCACCACCACCGGCCGGGGGATGGCGCCGCCGGCCAGGTCCGCCGGGGCCTGCACCGGTGCCCGGTAGGTGCAGTCGGCCGCTGGCTGGAGATGGGGATCGCGCCGGAAGCGCTGCAGCAGCTGCTGCTCCAGCTCCGGCGCCAGGGCAATCTCCACGCCGTAGCTGAGCTGGATGGCGCTCTTGCGCCGGGCATCGATGCTGCGCTTCACCACGCGGTGCTGCTGCAGCTGCTGCGGCTCGATCTTCAGGCGCCGGCAGATCGCGGCGCTCAGCTGCTGCGGGTCGTGGTCGAGCGGCAGTTTCAGTTCATTCAGCCGCAGCACCACCGCCACCCCATGCCTGATGGCATTCCAGCACCGGGGCCCGGCCGCGGCAGCTTGCGAACCATGGCGCCGGCGTGGCGCCGGCGGCTGGCACTGTCAGCCTGCTCTGATCACCAGCCGTCCCCATGTCGCTCACCCACTGCCCCCTCTGCATCGGACTGGCGGTGATGTCGGTGCTGCGCGCCGGGGCCCATCTGCTGTTGCTGGGCCGTCGCTACGTCGTCTGAGCGGGCTCGACGTCTCCAGCCCAGGGTCTAGGGTCCGCGCCGATCCGCTGAGGCCCTCCCCCATGCACGCCACCTACCTGGGCGCCAATGGCTGGCTGCTGGAGTTCGGATCGCTGCGGGTGCTGGTGGATCCCTGGCTCACCGGCACGCTGGAATTCCCGCCGGGGCCCTGGTTCTTCCAGGGGACATTGAGCCGGCCGCAGCCCGTGCCCGAGGCCCTCGATCTGTTGCTGCTCAGCCAGGGGCTGCCCGACCACGCCCATCCCGCCAGCCTGGCGCTGCTGCCCCGCGATCTGCCGGTGCTGGCCTCCCCCACGGCGGCGGCACGGGCCCGCCAACTCGGCTTCAGCCAGGTGGAGGCCCTGGCGCCGGGGCAGTGCTGGCAGGGGGGTGCGGCCGGTGAGCTGTGTATCCGCGCCACCGCCGGCGCCCCCGTGCCGCAGGTCGAGAACGGCTACCTGATCGAGCATCCCGGGGGCCGCCTCTACCTCGAGCCCCATGGCTACCTGCCGGCGGATCTGCCCGCCCAGCCCCTGGATGCGGTGATCACGCCGGTGGTGGACCTGGGCCTGCCCGTGGCCGGGGCTTTCGTGCGTGGCCGCCAGGTGCTGCCGCAGCTGCTGGAGCGCTTCTCGCCCCGCACCGTGCTGGCCAGCACCACCGGCGGCGAGGTCCGCTACGACGGCCTGCTCAGCCGCCTGCTCTGGCAGCGCGGCACGGCGGCCGAGGCGGCGGCGGCGCTGCAGGGCGCCGACTGCACCCTGATCGATCCAGAGCCCGGCCGGCGCTATGCGCTGGCCTAAGCCTGGGCGCTCGACGGGTTCTCCAGGGCCGCCACCGCCAACCGGGTGTTGATCACGGCATCGGGATTGAGACTGATCGAATCGATGCCCTCCTGCACCAGGAACGCCGCGAACTCCGGGTGATCGCTCGGCGCCTGGCCGCAGATGCCGATCTTGCGGCCGCAGCGTTTGGCTGTCTGGATCGCCAGGCGGATCATCGCCATCACCGTGGGGTGGCGTTCATCGAACAGGTCGGCCACCAGCGCCGAGTCGCGATCGAGGCCGAGGGTGAGCTGGGTGAGGTCGTTGGAGCCGATCGAGAAGCCATCGAAGCGCTGGGCGAAGGCTTCGGCGCCGATCACGTTGCTGGGCAGCTCGCACATCACATACACCTCCAGGCCGTTCTCACCGCGCACCAGGCCGTGCCGGGCCATCTCCGCCAGCACCTGATCGCCCTCCTCGGGCGTGCGGCAGAAGGGCACCATCGGGATCACGTTGCTGAGCCCCATCCCTTCGCGCACCCGCTTCAGGGCGCGGCACTCCAGAGCGAAGGCCTCGCGGAACGCCTCGGCGTGGTAGCGGGAGGCGCCGCGCCAGCCGATCATCGGGTTCTCCTCCTTCGGCTCGAACCAGCGCCCGCCCAGCAACTTGGCGTATTCGTTGCTCTTGAAGTCGGAGAAGCGCAGGATCACCGGCCGCGGGTGGAAGGCGGCGGCGATGCGGCCCATGCCCTGGGCCAGCAGATCCACGTAGTACTCGGCCGGGTCGGCGTAGCCGGCGGTGAGCTCGGCGATGGCGTGCCGTTCGGCGGGGTCCTCCACCCGCTGCGGCGCCAGCAGCGCCATCGGATGGACGCGGATGTGGTTGGCGATGATGAACTCGAGCCGCGCCAGGCCCACGCCGTCGCAGGGGATGGCCGCCAGGCTGAAGGCCTCCTCGGGGTTGCCCACGTTCATCAGGATCCTGGTGCGGGTGGCCGGCAGCTCGCCCACATCGCGCTCATCCACATGGAAGGGCAGGGCCCCGCGGTAGACGCGGCCCGCATCGCCCTCGCAGCAGCTGGCGGTGATCAGTTCACCATCGGCGATGCGCTCGGTGGCATCCCCCGCGCCCACGATCGCCGTGATGCCCATCTCCCGGGCGATGATCGCCGCGTGGCAGGTGCGGCCCCCCTGGTTGGTGATCACGCCGCTGGCGCGTTTGAGGATCGGCTCCCAGTCGGGATCGGTGCGTTCGGTCACCAGCAGGTCACCGGTCTGGAAGCGCTGGATCTCCGAGGGATCACGGATGATCCGCGCCCGGCCGCTGCTCACCGAAGCGCCGATGGCCCGGCCACTGCACAGCAGCTCGGCGTTGTGGGGCTCTAGCCGCCAGCTGCGCAGCAGGGAGGCGTTGCGGCGCGATTCCACGGTTTCCGGCCGCGCCTGCAGGATGAACAGCTCACCGCTGGTGCCATCCTTCGCCCATTCGATGTCCATCGGTGTGGGCATGGCGCGGCGGGCGCTGTAGTGGGCCTCGATCCGGCAGGCCCAGCGGGCCAGCTGCAGGGCCTCGTCGTCGCTCAGCGCGAAGCGGCGGCGCTCCGCTTCAGGCACCGCTTCGTTGTGGGTGGAGCTTGGGCTGGCACCGCCGCTGGCGCCGGCTTCCGTGCCATACACCATGCGGATCGCTTTGCTGCCGAGCCGTTTGCTCACGATCGGCGCGAACCCCTGCTCCAGGGTGGGTTTGAAGATCAGGTATTCGTCCGGGTTCACCGCCCCCTGCACCACGTTCTCGCCCAGGCCGTAGGCGGCGGTGAGCAGCACGGCGTTGCGGAAGCCGGTTTCGGTGTCGATGCTGAACATCACCCCCGAGCAGGCCAGATCGGCGCGCACCATCCGCTGCACGCCGATGGAGAGGGCCACCTCGAAGTGATCGAAACCGTTGATCTGGCGGTAGGAGATGGCCCGATCGGTGAACAGGGAGGCGAAGCAGCGGCGGCAGGCCGCCAGCAGCTCGGCGTCCCCCTGCACGTTGAGGTAGGTCTCCTGCTGGCCGGCGAAGGAGGCATCGGGCAGGTCCTCGGCGGTGGCGCTGGAGCGCACCGCCACTGCCGGGCATCCGAGGCTGCGGTAGGCCGTGAGGATCGCCTCCTGCAGCTCCGCGGGCAGCGGTGTGTTCAGCAGCAGGGCGCGGGCGCCGGCGCCGGCCGCCTGCAGGCTGGCAATGTCGCGGCCATCGAGCCCATCGAGCAGGCGGTGCAGCCGAGGCTGCAGATCACCGCTGCGGATGAACAGGCGGTAGGCCTCGGCGGTGGTGGCAAAGCCACCGGGCACCCGTACGCCTTCCGCCGCCAGCTCGCGGATCATCTCCCCCAGGGAGGCGTTCTTGCCGCCTACGTCGCCGATCGCCTCAAGGCCCACCGCCTCCAGGGGCAGCACCAGGGGGGAGGTGAGGGGGCTCATGGCGGTGCCGGAATCAGGGGGTGGCGGATGGCGCGGCGGCTCGGCGGCTGAGGCGCAGGTCGGCGCCGGGGCTGACAGCCGCGGTGAGATCGAGGCGGCTGGTGGCCCCCTGCGGTCGCAGCCGGGCTCCGCGCCGGCGCTGCTGCAGGGCTTGGCACAGGGGCAAGGGCCGCGCGGTGGCGTTGAACCAGCGCAGATCCCAACCGGGGCGGCCAGCCACCGCCACCGAGGCGAGGGCGGCGATCACCCCCGTGTCGTAGCCGGCGCTCTCCACCAGGCCCGGCGCATAGCCCCAGCGCTCCGTGAAGCGCTCGGCAAAGCCCTGCCAGGCCTCACCGCGGCTCTGGGGGTCCACGCCCAGCTGGTCCTGGGCCATCGGCTGGTCCACCCGGAAGGGCCAGGCCAGCAGCAGGCGCTCCGGCCAGGGGGCCGCCTGCAGCCGGCGGGCCAGGGGGCTGCCGGGTGTGGTGAGCACCACCAGGGCCGGAGGCCGGTACCAGTCCACATCGCCCACCAGCTGCTCCACCGCTGCGCTGTCGTCGGCATCAAGGCTGATCGGTGCGGCGGTGGGGCCGATCACCACCCCGCGACCGTTGTTGAAGCTGGCCACGAAGCGGTCGCTCAGGGCGCGGCTGTCGGCGCTGGGGTCGCGCACCACCATCACGCGGCGGATGCCATCGGCCAGCAGGGCTTCGGCGAGGCGATCCGCCTCCAGGCTGCGGGCCGGCACGATCGGCCAGAGGCGATCAGCACCCGTCAGCTGCGGCAGGCCCTCGAGTGAGCTGCCGCGCTGCAGCGGCAGCAGCACCGTGAGCCGCTGCTGCTCCGCCAGCTGCCCGTAGGCGGCCAGGGGTGCGGCCGGGGGCGCCACCAGCAGGGCACTGCGCGCGGCGGCGTCGAGCGGAGGGCGTGGATCGCTGCCGGGCGGCAGCCAGCCCAGCTGCAGGGATGGTGGGGTGATGCCGCAGCTGCGGCTCTGCTCCATGGCCAGGCCGTAGCCCCGGCGCAGCCCGTCGCCCAGCCCGGCCAGCAGGCCTTCGCTCGGCAGCAGCAGACGCACATCGCTCGCCAGGGGAGTGCTGGCCGCCAGGGTCTGGCTGCCCAGGAGGGCGGCGCTCAGGCCGACCGCCCCCAGCCAGCGGCTCGCGCTGGGCCGCCAGGCCGGCCCCATCGCCTGCTGCCAGCGGCTCAGATCGGGATGGAGGGCGTTGGAAGTGGGTCCTGCGGTGGTCATGGATGACACCGTCCAGCCGGCGAAAGCTAGGCGGATTTGCCTGACTAGGCTTGACCTTTCCACAGTTGGTCGCATGCCCTGTCGGCGTGACATGACGGGCCCGGTTTCAGGGCGTGCCAGCGGGCGGGCCAGGGCCCGTGGCTGGGTTTCAACCCTGATGGCGGCGGGGCTGTTCGGAACCGCGTTGGTCTCCACCGGACTGATCGCGCCCCGGGCGGCCTTCGCCATCCCCGAGGCGGAGGCGATCAAGAAGCTCGACGTGATCCCCGTGTTCGTTCTCACCGACGACAAGGGTGTGCCGCTGCCGATCCCGCGTGAGAAGAACCTGGTGCTGCCCCTCTATCTGGAGAGCGCCACGGCCAACCAGCAGCTGGCGGCGCTGCGCAAGGGCAACCCCACCCTCAAGGCGCAGGTGGTGTCGGTTCCGCTGAATGTGATGAACACCAAGGTGGCGGAGCTGAACAAGCAGCTCAAGGACAAGTCCAAGCCCCTGGTGGCCCCCGTGGTGGTCAATGAGGGCGATCGCAAGCAGGCCGTGACCCTGCTCAAGGCCCAGGGCCTGAGCGACAAGCAGATCAACGAGGGGCTGAGCATCCCGGTGTTCTTCACCAAGCCGTTCCTCTCGATCAAGACCCCGGATGGCCCGCGCGGTGTGTTCTTCCTGAGCTACCAGGAGCTGCAGAACAGCCTCGCCAAGATGCCGGCCGCGGACCGCGAGAAGCTCAAGCCCCAGGTGGCCGATCTCACCGCCGTGCTGCGGGAGATCATCAAGGCCCCCCAGGACAGCTATGTGATTTTCCCCACTCCGGAGTACTTCCGGTTGGTGCAGGAGAACCAGGCCAGCCAGGGCAAGGGCGCCAAGCCCGCCGCCCAGTGAGCCCCTGGCCTCAGCGCCCGGGGCGCTGGGGCTGAGGCCCGGCCTGCTCGGCTGAGGAGGCTTCCGGTGCGGCTTCCGGAAACAGCTGGGCCAGCAGACCCGCACCCATCAGCACGGCGCCGAGGCCGAGGGCCAGGCTGCGGTTCGAGCCGGCGGCCTCGCCCCACACCCCAGCCGCCAGGAAAGCGCTACCGAGCAGCAGGCTGGGCACCAGCACGATGCCTTTGGCGGTGCGGTTCATCGCGATGGGGCGCCTCAGGCCCGGCAGTCTGCCAGGGGTGTGGCCAGGCCGGCGGCAATCAGGCCGTCGCCGAGGTCTATGGGCGTCGCCGCGCCCGTGGGCAGTCGCTGCACCCGAGCCTGCAGGGTGCCGTTCTGGTTGCCGAGCGGCCGCAGGTTCACACGCGTGCGCCGCGGCAGCTCGCGCCGCAGCCAGCCGGCGGCCGCCGCCTCATCGGCGGCCGCCACCTGCAGGCAGGCCAGCTCGACGCTGTAGCTGCGGTTGTGGTCGCCCACCTGCAGCAGGGTGCCGCTGCGCACCTGCAGGATTTCAGCGGCCGCGGCCGAGCCGTTGCCGCCCAGCAGCAGAACGGCGGCCAGCACCAGGGCCAGGGCCGCCCGCAGGACAGCGGCCATCAGAGCCGGCTGCCGCAGTTGGGGCAGTACAGGCTGGAACTGGCGGTGGTGCTGCCGCAGCTGTGGCATTCGCGGCTGGTGTCGATCGCCAGCTCGCGATGGGAGGGCAGACCCACCATCTGGGCATTGCTGGCACCGGGAGGCACCATCGGATAGCAGTTCTCATTGCGGCGCACCTGCACCTCAATGAAGGTGGGACCGGGGTGGGCCAGGGCGTCGGCCAGCTGCTGGCGCAGGTCGGCGCGCTCGCGGATGCGCACGCCCTTCACGCCGAAGGCCTCGGCCAGGGCCGGGAAGTCCGGCATGCCACCGGTCATCTCCGAGGCGGAATAGCGCTCGCCGTAAAAGCTCTCCTGCCACTGGCGCACCATGCCCTGCCAGCCGTTGTTGAGCACCACCACCTTCACCGGCAGGTTGTACTGGCTGAGGGTGCCCAGCTCCTGGATGTTCATCAGGATCGAGGCATCACCGGCCACGCAGATCACCTGCGCATCGGGGAAGGCGGTCTGCACGCCCATGGCCGCCGGCATGCCGAAACCCATCGTGCCGAGGCCGGCCGAGCTGATCCAGCGGCGCGGGCCGGTGTGCAGGAACTGGGCCGCCCACATCTGGTGCTGGCCCACGTCGGTGGTCACGTAGGCCTGGGGCGCCAGTTCCTGCAGCAGGGTGACCACCTCCTGTGGGGCGATCTCCCCTTCCGGGGCCGGCACCACCAGCGGGTAGTGCTGCTTCCAGCTGGCGATCCGCTCCAGCCAGGCCTCGGTGCGGCCGTTGGAGGTTTCCCCCTGGGAGGCGGCGAGCAGGCCTTCCAGGGCCTGCTTCACATCGCCCACCACCGCCACATCCGGCAGCCGGGTCTTGCCCATCTCGGCAGCGTCGATGTCGATGTGGATCACCTGGGCCCGCGGCGCGAAGCCATCGAGACGGCCGGTGACGCGGTCGTCGAAGCGGGCGCCGGCGGCGATCAGCAGATCGCATTCGGTGACGGCGAAGTTGGCGTAGGCCGTGCCATGCATGCCGAGCATGCCCACCGCCAGGGGGTGCAGCTCATCGAAGGCGCCCTTGCCCATCAGGGTGGTGGTCACGGGCAGACGGAAGCGCTCGGCCAGGGCGTGCACCTGGCCGTGGGCGCCGCTGCTGATGGCGCCACCGCCCACGTAGAGCAGCGGACGCCGCGCCTGGCGGATCAGCTCCAGGGCCGCATCGAGGGCGGCCGTTGCGGGGGCCGGTGGCAGCTGGAAGCCGGCCGGAATGGCGCTGCCCGGCTCCACCGGCGTGTAGTCGAACTCCTCGATGCCCACATCCTTGGGCACATCGATCAGCACCGGGCCGGGGCGGCCGCTGGCGGCGATCAGGAAGGCCTCGGCCACGATCCGGCCGATGTCGCGCGGGTCGCGCACCACCCAGGAGTGCTTCACGATCGGCAGGGTGATGCCGAAGATGTCGGTCTCCTGGA
>JBEGQE010000170.1:0-3898 GCA_041181145.1 Cyanobacteriota bacterium | reverse complement strand
ACCAGGGCCACCGCCTTGGCGGCACCGGTGCTGGTGGGAACGATGTTCACCGCGGCGGCGCGGGCGCGGCGCAGGTCGCGGTGGGCGGCATCGAGGATGCGCTGGTCACCCGTGTCGCTGTGGGTGGTGGTCATGGTGCCCTTCACGATGCCGAAGGCCTGGTCGATCGTTTTCACGATCGGCGCCATGCAGTTGGTGGTGCAGCTGGCGTTGGAAAGGATGTCCCAGTCCTCGTGGCGGTACTGGTCGGCGTTCACGCCCACCACGAAGGTGCCCACCTTGGCGCCCTTGCCGGGGGCGGTGAGGATCACCTTCTTGGCGCCCGACTCAAAGTGCTTGCTGGCGCCCACGTCGTCGTTGAAGACGCCGGTGGGCTCGATCACCAGATCCACGCCCCACTCCTTCCAGGGCAGGTTGGCGGGGTTGCGGTCGTAGAAGGTTTTGATCGTCTTGCCGTTGATGACGATCGTGTCCTCGGTGGTGCTCACCTCTGCGTTGCGCAGGGGGCCCAGCATCGAGTCGTACTTGAGCAGGTGGGCGTTGGTGTTGGTGTCGCCCGAGCCGTTGATGCCCACCACCTCGATGCCGGTGTTGGCCCCACGGCTCAACCAGCAACGCATGAAGTTGCGACCGATGCGTCCGAATCCGTTGATCGCAACCTTCAGAGTCATGGCAGCACGCGGACAGAGCCGCTAGCAAGGGGGATTTGGCTGCCGATCATACAGAGGTTCCAGGGTGTCCCCAGATGGGGACATCGCTCCCAGCGACAATGCAGCAACGGTTAACGCACGCGCGAATCAGCTAAGACCGACGGGACAAGCGGGGCATCTCGATTTAGCGTCTGCCCAGGCTTGGACGCGACCCCCTTTGGCCCAGCAGCTCGATCCCCGCAGACCCCTCCATTTCATTGGAGTCGGCGGGATCGGCATGTCGGCCATTGCCGGGATCCTGGCGGACCGGGGGTTTGCCGTGAGCGGCTCCGATCCGCGCGACAACGCCGTGCTGCAGGATCTGCGCCGGCGCGGGGTGCGTGTGTTCCGCGAACAGAACGCCGCCACGATCGCCGCCATCCGCAGCGGTATCGCCGAGCAACCCCTGGTGGTGGTGAGCTCCGCCGTGCCGGCGAGCAACCCCGAGCTTCAGGAGGCCCGCCGGGCCGGTCTCAGCGTGCTGCACCGCTCTGATGTGCTGGCCGCCCTGATCGCCGGGCAGGACGCGGTAGCCGTGGCTGGCAGCCATGGCAAAACCACCACCAGCACCCTGGTGGCCAGCCTGCTGCACGCCACCGACCACGACCCCACCGCCGTGATCGGTGGCATCGTGCCCGCCTTCGGCAGCAACGGCCGCAACGGCGCCGGCCGCCTGCTGGTGGCCGAGGCCGATGAATCCGATGGGTCCCTGGTGAAGTTCCAGGCCTGGCTGGGGGTGATCACCAACCTGGAGCTCGACCACACCGATCACTACCCCGATCTCAACGCGCTGATCGCCACCCTGCAGCGCTTCGCCCGCGGCTGCGGCCAGCTGCTGGCCAACCGCGACTGCCCGATCCTGCGCGAGCACTTCGACGCCAGCCACTGGTGGTCCACCAGCAGCCCCACGGACGTGGCCTTCGCCGCCATCGCCGATGAGCTCAGCGGTGACAGCACCCTGGCCACCTTCTACGAGCAGGGCCAGCCCGTGGGCCAGTTCCACCTGCCCCTGCCCGGCCTGCACAACCTGAGCAATGCCACCGCGGCGATGGCGGTCTGCCGGCTGCATGGCGTGTCGTTCGCCGAGCTGCGGCGCGCGGTGGAGGGCCTGCAGGCTCCCGGCCGCCGTTTCGACTTCCGCGGCGACTGGAACGGCCGCCAGGTGGTGGACGACTACGCCCATCACCCCAGCGAAGTGGAGGCCACCCTGGCCATGGCTCGCCTGATGGTGAGCAGCGGCCGCAGCCCGCTTCCCGAAGCGCCGCAGCGGTTGCTGGCCGTGTTCCAGCCCCATCGCTACAGCCGCACCGCCGAGTTCCTCGAACCCTTCGCCCGGGCCCTCTGCCAGGCCGATGCGGTGATCCTGGCGCCGCTCTATGCCGCCGGCGAAGCGCCGATTCCCGGCATCAGCAGCGAAGCGCTTGCCGCCGCCGTCCGCCGCCAGGCCCCGCAGCTGCCGGTGGACACCTGCAGCAGCCTCGAGGAGCTGGCCGAGGCCGTGGCCCACCAGAGCCGGCCGGGGGATCTGGTGCTGGCGATGGGCGCCGGCGATGTGAACGGCCTCTGGAGCCGCCTGCAGCAGCGCGACGATTCCGCCGCCCTGCCGCTGGCCGCCTGAACCGATGGGCAGCCCCACCCCGCTGGGACTGCGCCGGGCCGTGGGCCTGGCCGAGTTCACCACCTGGAAGGTGGGTGGTCCGGCCCAGTGGTTCGCCGAGCCCGACAGCCCGGAGCAGCTGCTGGAGCTGCTGGGCTGGGCACGGTCCGAAGCCATCGAGCGCCGGGTGATCGGCGCCGGCTCCAACCTGCTGGTGAGTGATGCCGGCCTGGCTGGCCTCACCGTGTGCAACCGACGGCTGCAGGGGGCCGAGATCGACGCGGTCGCCGGGGTGATCGAGGCCCGCGCCGGGGAACCGATCCCCACCCTGGCCCGGCGAGCGGCCCGGGCGGGCCTGGCGGGCCTGGAGTGGTCGGTGGGCATTCCCGGCACGGTGGGCGGAGCGGTGGTGATGAACGCCGGAGCCCAGGGGGGCTGTACCGCGGACGTGCTGGAGAGCATCACGGTGGTGGATCCCGTCCAGCCCGAGCAGCCGTTCCTGCTCCAGGCCGCTGATCTGGACTTCGCCTACCGCCACAGCCGGCTCCAGGGCGAACCCCTGGTGGTGCTCAGCGCCCGCTTCCGCCTGCAGCCGGGTCAGGAGCCGGCGGCGGTGAGCCGGCGCACCAGCGCCAACCTGCACAGCCGCACCAGCACCCAGCCCTACCAGCAGCCCAGCTGCGGCAGCGTGTTCCGCAACCCGGAACCACGCAAGGCCGGGCAGCTGATCGAGGGGCTTGGGCTGAAGGGTCTGAGCATCGGCGGCGCGCAGGTGTCGCCGATCCACGCCAATTTCATCGTCAACACCGGCGCCGCCACCGCCGGCGAGATCGATCAGCTGATCGCCGAGGTGCAACGGCTGGTGGCGGCGGCCCATGGGATCGCCCTGCACCCGGAGGTGAAGCGGCTCGGGCCGTTCCAGGCCATCGCCCTGGCGGCCTGAACGCGGGCGCCGGCGGCGGCACGTAGCCTGCGGCCCATTCCCACCCACCCCAGGCACCTGCGATGGCCGGTTTCGGACTGCCCAACTTCGGCCAGCTCACCGAGGCCTTCAAGAAGGCTCAGCAGATCCAGCAGGATGCCGCGCGGCTCCAGGACGAGCTCGATGCGATGGAGCTGGAGGGCCAGAGCAGCTGCGGCCGCGCCAGCGTCTGGCTCTCCGGCAACCAGCAGCCCCTGAAGGTGCGCCTGGCCCCTGAGCTGCTGGCCGCCGGCGAGGCCGCCGCCGAGGCCGCCACCCTCGAAGCCCTCAAGGCCGCCTACGACAGCTCCACCGCCACGATGAAGCAGCGGATGGAGGAACTCACCGGTGGGCTCAACCTGAATCTGCCCGGCATCGGCTGAGGTCGGCGCCCGGGCGGATCCCCCGGCGGGTTCAGTCCTCGGCTGGCCCCTGCCGCTGCCGGCGTCGCGATGGCTGGCGCAGGCGCTGATCGAGCTGGGGCTCACGCCGTGCTCCCACCTGACCCTCCCGCTCAGCCTGGGCCAGCACCGCCTCCAGACAGCTGAGATAGAGGCTGTGGCGATCCCAGCCATCGCCGACGGCGCAGCCGGGATCGCCCTGGTGCAGGCAATTGCGGAAGCGGCAGGGAGCCGCAGCTTGGCGCTGGCG
>JBEGQE010000169.1:0-4418 GCA_041181145.1 Cyanobacteriota bacterium | reverse complement strand
GTCGAGGTGCATCATCCCGGGGGTGCCGGCCACGGCGGCCTGGCGACCCAGTTCGGCGGCAGCAGCGGCGGTGAGGCGCAGGCTGTGGCCCTTCGGCATGGCGGCGAGGCGGGGCGGCGTCTGCGCCAGTGTGTCAGGGACCGGCCAGCAGCTCGCCGCCGCCGGCCCCGGCGCCGACCCGTTCACCCCGCGGCACCAGCCCCAGGCCGTTGTGCACCGCCGCGGCGACGCCCCGACCCTTCACCGTGTGCTCCTGGCCGAGCACCAGACCGGTGGAGCTGCCGCCGTCCAGATTGAGGGCATCGCGCAGGCCCTGCTGCTGCAGGATCAGGGCCGTTTCCAGCAGCGTGGGGCCGGCGCTGCCCACGCCCTGCAGGGTGAGCAGCCACAGCTGCCGGCCATCGCTGGCGATCACGGTGCGCGGTGCCCCCTGGCCGAGGAAGCCCGCACTGAAGCCCTCCGCCGTGCCGTTGAGCACCAGCTGGCCGTTCTGCAGCAGCAGCGGTCCGCCGCCCATCACGTAGGGGTTGAAGCCGAGCGGATGGCTGGGGCGGCTGCGGATCTGCAGCGTGTCGCCGGGTTGCCAGGCCAGCAGCAGGCCGCCGCGGGCCACCAGCAGCTCCTCCCCGGGCCGCAGCGGCACCCCGCCGGCGAGGCTGCCCGGTTCGTAGCGCTGCTGCACCCGCCCATCCCGCAGCAGCACGGCCATCTCCTGGCCGCTGATCGGCGTGTAGCTGCGCCCCCAGGCGCTGGTGTATCGGGCCAGCCCCTTCTGCACATAGCCGCTGTTCAGGCTGGTGATTGGCCAGCGCTGCCCCTGGCGGTCCACCACGCTCTCCTCCAGGCTGAGGCGGCCGAAGCTGGGCAGGGCGCCGGCCTGCCAGCCGATGGCGCCGCGGTTGAGGATCGGCCCCGACAGCCAGACGCCGCCATCCCGCAGGGCTCCCAGGGGCAGGCGGTTCACGCGGTTGAAATAGCCGCCGTTGATGGCGATCAACGCTGCTTCGCCACGGGCCAGCTGGCTGAGGCTGCTCAGCCCCTGCATGCCATCGGGGCGGTTGAGCGGGCGCAGCTCCAGCGGCACCCCGGCCGGATCGAGCCGCACGCTGTGGATCAGCACCCGGCCGGAGCCACTGCTGGCCACGCGCCGTTCGATCGCCAGTCCCTGCCCCATCAGCTGGGCCAGGCGGGGATCGGTACCCAGGGGGCGATTGGCGGTGCCGTTGGGATCGGCCGCGGTGGTACTGCCGCCGCCGGCCCCGGCCGGCAGATCGAGCACCAGCCGCCAGGGGCCGGCCAGGCTGAGCCGTTGCCCCTCGGCCTGCAGGGCCAGCCAGTCGCCCTGCTGCCGGGGCGCCAGCCCCAGCTCCGCCAGCTGCCGGCGCTGCTGGGCGCTGCTGCCGGCGCCCAGCAGCAGCTGGCCATCGCCGCTGCGCAGCAGGCTCGGGCTGGCCAGGTCGAACACCACGCGCCGCCCGCCGCTGCCCAGATCCCGGCTGCGGATGCCCAGCAGCGGCCGGGCCGGCAGGCTCAGCTCCAGCAGCCGGCCCCGCACCACCGCAGTCACGCCCAGCGGCTGCAGCAGGCCCAGGGCGGGCACCGCCACCTCATCGGCAAGGCTGCGCTCACGGCCGGGCGGCAGCACCAGCCGCTCGCCGAACCACTCCAGCACCAGGCCGCCGTCGGCAGCGGCGCGACGCGTCACACCGAGCTGGCCTTCCAGCACCTCCAGGGGCAGCCACAGCTCGCCGCCCTCGATCTGCCAGCGGGCCTGCTGGCGCAGGCCGTTGATCTGCAGTCCATCGCCTGCGGCCCGGCGCGGCAGCCCGAGCGACGCGCCGGCGGGTGGTCGCTCCAGGGCGGGCCGCTCCACCGGCGCGGACAGCGGCGGCGGTGCCGTGAGGGGCACCACCGCCGCCAGCAGGGCCGGCAGACCTGCCATGCGGGAGCCTGTGAACGATCTGCGAACGCTAGCGAGTGCGTTCATCCCCGCCCATCGCCGGCTGCGGCCCGGGGTGTGGCTCGCGTCGTGTCGCGGGAGGCTCAGTCCTTAGGATCAGTGGTTCGCAGCACGGTCTGTGCCGGCGGCTCATCCCGCTGGCACCCCGGTTTCCCCGGGGCCAGCCCACAGCGCTCGCCGCCCGGATCTCGCTTGCCACCTCTGGTCGCAAGCGATGCATCCGGAATCCGCCACCGACCAGGAGCATGGCTCCGGTCCGCGGCCCCGGCCTGCGACTGAGGCAACGGTTCAGACCGCTGTCTCCGCTGCTGTTCAGTTTCAGGTTGTCGCCGGGTTATGCCGCTGTCCTCTCGTCCCGTCTGGCCCCATTGCGACAGCCCCGCCCCGGCGGCGGTGGCCGGTGAGAAGGATGCCTGTGGTGTGGGCTTCCTGGCCCACGTGGCCGGCGAGTCCAGCCACTGGGTGCTGCAGCAGGCCCTGCGCGGCCTCGATTGCATGGAGCACCGCGGCGGCTGCGGCGGTGATGGTGATTCCGGCGATGGCGCCGGCGTGCTCTGCGGCATTCCCTGGAGCTACCTCGAGGCGATCTGGCCCGAGGCGGCCGGCGCCGCTGGCAGCCACCGCGGCCTGGGCATGGTGTTCCTGCCCGCCGATGCGGCCCGCCGGGAGCAGGCCCGGACCTTCTGCGCCGAAGAGGCCGCCAAGCTCGGCCTGCGCAGTCTCGGCTGGCGCGTGGTGCCCGTGGATCCCAGCGTGCTCGGCCCCCTGGCCCGCCAGACCGCTCCGGTGATCGAGCAGTGGCTGCTGGCGGCTGAGGCCGAGGGCGATGCGCTCGAGGCGCTGCTGTTCCGCCTGCGCCGCCGCTGCGGCGACCGCGCCCGCGAGGCCTGGGGGCCCGGGCCGAGCGAGCTCTACTTCGCGTCGCTCAGCAGCCGCACCGTGGTCTTCAAGGGCATGGTGCGCTCGGAGGTGCTCTCCGCGTTCTATGGCGACCTGCGCGATCCGCGCTTTGCGGTGAGTTTCGCGGTGTACCACCGCCGCTTCAGCACCAACACCCTGCCCCGCTGGCCCCTGGCGCAGCCCATGCGGCTGCTGGGCCACAACGGTGAGATCAACACGCTCCTGGGCAACCTCAACTGGGCCCGGGCCTCTGAGGCCAACCTGGATGCCGTGTGGGGTGAGGCAGCGGCCGACCTCAAACCGGTGGTGAACGCCGCCTTCAGCGACTCGGCCAACCTCGATGCCACGCTCGAGCTGCTGGTGCGCAGCGGCCGGCCGATCACCGAGAGCCTGCTCACCCTGGTGCCGGAGGCCTTCCGCGATCAACCGGAGCTGGCCGACAAGCCCGAGATCCAGGCCTTCTACGAGTACTCCGCCTGCACCCAGGAGCCGTGGGACGGGCCGGCCCTGCTGGTGTTCGCCGATGGACGCAGCGTCGGCGCCACCCTCGATCGCAACGGCCTGCGCCCGGCCCGCTACTGCATCACCAGCGACGGCTTTGTGGTGATGGGCAGCGAAACCGGCGTGGTGGAGCTGGAGGAGAGCCGCATCATCGAGAAGGGTCGCCTCGGCCCCGGCCAGATGCTGGCGGTGGACCTGGAGAACGGTCGCCTGCTGCGCAACTGGGAGGTGAAGGCCGAGGTGGCCTCCCGCCATCCCTACGGCCAGTGGCTGGCGGATCACCGCCGCAGCCTGGCGGCCCAGCCCTGGACGCAGCAGCGCCAGCTCGGCGATCTCGACCTGCTGCAGCAGCAGACGGCCTTCGGCTTCACCGCCGAGGACTTCGATCTGGTGATCGAGGACATGGCCGGCGCCGCCAAGGAGCCCACCTACTGCATGGGCGACGACATCCCCCTGGCGGTGCTCTCCGACAAACCGCACCTGCTCTACGACTACTTCAAGCAGCGGTTCGCGCAGGTGACCAACCCGCCGATCGACCCGCTGCGCGAAAAGCTGGTGATGAGCCTGGAGATGCATCTGGGCAAGCGCGGCTCACCGCTGCGCCCCGAGGCCGGCGCCGCGGCGGTGCTGCACCTGAGCAGCCCGATCCTCAATGAGGACGAGCTGGCGGCCATCGGCCAGCAGGGCCTGGGGGCGACCACCCTCTCCACCCTGCTGCCGGTGGCGGACGGCCCGGCGGGCCTGGCCGCCGCCGTGGAGCGGCTCAAGGCCGAGGCCGAGGCCGCCGTGCGCGCCGGCAGCCAGGTGCTGGTGCTCAGCGATCGCGGCATCGCCGCCGGCAGCACTTACATCCCGCCGCTGCTGGCGGTGGGTGCGGTGCACCACCATCTGCTCAACCTGGGGCTGCGCCTGCAGACCTCCCTGGTGGCTGACACGGCCCAGTGCTGGAGCACCCATCACCTGGCCTGCCTGATCGGCTACGGCGCCAGTGCCGTCTGCCCCTGGCTCACCTGGGAGACCGCCCGCCACTGGCTGGCCCAGCCCAAGGTGCAGACCA
>JBEGQE010000168.1:0-4494 GCA_041181145.1 Cyanobacteriota bacterium | reverse complement strand
GTTGAAGGCAGGGATGCCATAGCCGTTCTCAGCGGCATGGTCGAGCAGCAGCCGAAGCGGGACGAGCGCCATGGGAGACCTCAGGGGAGATTGCGGGGGATCCTAACCGGCGCCTTTTCAGCGGATTCAGCCTGCTATGGCTGCCGGAGGGCCCTGGCGGCGTTCAGAGGCTCTGGCGCAGGCCGGTGTCGGCCGCGAGCAGCGCCCGATCGCACACCCGCTGGCTCAGCACCGCCTCGGCCAGGCCGGGCACCATCGGCCGCCCCTCGTGGGCGGCCTCGGCCCACCATTCGATCAGGCGACGCACCGGGGCGATGCGGCCGTCGGGCCAGGTGCGGGCATAGGCCAGCTCGGCGGCGGGGGCCAGTTCCTGCAGGCTGCCGCCGGCAGTGGCCCGCTGCAGGCTGAATCCATGCACATAGTCGGCCTGGTTGGGGGAGCCCAGCACCAGGCTGCCCTCGCTGCCATAGATCTCGATCCAGTAGCCGCGCCCGGGCCGTGTCACCGCCGCCAGGCTCACCTGGGCGGGCAGCCGCTGGCCGCTGGCGGTTTCCAGCTCCAGCTGCAGCAGGGCGATGTCTTCGGCATCAACCGCCGCCAGCCGGCCGCTGCCATCGGCGAGGGGGCGATGCGGGATGGCCAGGCTGCGGCTGGCGCTGACGCTCCGGCTGGGGCCCAGCAGCCAGTGGAGGGTGTCGAAGGCGTGGGTGCCCAGGGAGCCCAGCACACCACCGCCGGCGGCCCGCTGGGAATACCAGTTCCAGGCGCGGGAGGCATCGGCGCGGCTGCCCATCAGCCAGTCGAGCTTCACCAGCCAGGGGGTGCCCACCGGGTTGCTCGCCAGCAGAGCCTTGAGCTGCTGGAAGGCCGGCACGGCGCGGTACTCGAAGTCCACCGCCACGGACACCCCTGCGGCGATCGCCTGGCGCTGCAGGGCCTCGATCTGGTCCGCATCAAGCGCCACCGGCTTCTCGAGCAGCAGGTGCTTGCCGGCGGCGATCGCTGCCTCGGCCAGGGCGTAGCGCGGCTCCGGCGGCGTGGCGATCACCAGGGCGTCGACACGGGGATCGGCCAGCAGGGCTTCGAACGCCGTGAAGCCAGGCAGGCCTGAGGCGGTGCAGGCTTGATCGAGCCGCTCGCGGCGGGGATGCCACAGGGCCACCGGCTCGGTGAGCGGGCAGTCCCGCAGCGCCGGCAGGTGCACCTTCTCGCCGAAGCCCAGGCCGGCGATGGCCACACCAAGGGGGCGGGGGCTGGATGGGCGGGCGGTCACGGCGGGCAGGCGGGCGAGGGCGACCTCAGGAGCCTGCCAGCAGGTCGGCTCCGGCGGCGCAGACGGCGGCGATCGTGGCGTCGATCAGTCCATCCGCACCGGCGGGTTGCCAGCTGCTGTTCCACTGGCGGAATCCATTGATCGAGGTGTCGCGGAACAGGTTCTGGCCGCAGTCGATCTCCATCACATAGAGCGAGCTGGCGGGCTGCTTCGCTTCGGTGGCGGCGGGCTGGAACCGGCTCAGCACGGTGAGGTTGCCCTCGCGGTTGCGGCGCAGGCTGCCGGCATCCCACCACTGACGGCCCTCCCCACTGGCGGGTAGCTCCTGCCAGTCCACCGGTCCGGCCGGCGCCGGGCTGGCCCAGCCCAGCACCAGCACCGCCAGCAGCAGCCCAGCGCCGATCAGACGGCCCAACCGTGCACCCAGGCCCGTGCTCATGCCGCCACGGCCTTGGCGCAGCCATGCAGCGCCAGCAGGCTGGCCAGGGTGCTGCGCAGCTTGGTGCGGGACACAATGTGATCCACGAAGCCGTGGTCGCGCAGGTATTCGGCCGTCTGGAAGTCGTCGGGCAGCTTCTCGCGCAGGGTCTGCTCGATCACGCGGCGGCCGGCGAAGCCGATCAGCGCCTTCGGTTCGGCCAGGATCAGGTCGCCCAGCATCGCGAAGCTGGCTGTCACACCCCCGGTGGTGGGGTGGGTGAGCAGGGGCATGTAGAGCAGTTCAGCCTGACGGTGCCGCTCCAGGGCGCCGGAGATCTTGGCCATCTGCATCAGCGAGAGCATGCCCTCCTGCATGCGGGCCCCGCCGGAGGCGCAGACGATCAGCACCGGCCAGCGCCGGGCGGTGGCCTCCTCGATCAGGCGGGTGAGCTTCTCTCCCACCACCGAGCCCATCGAGCCGCCCATGAAGCGGAAGTCCATCACCCCCAGGGCCAGGGGCATGCCCTCCACGCGGCAGAGGCCGGTGATCACGCCGTCCTTGAGGCCGGTGGCGCGCTGGGTGTCGCGGATGCGATCGGCGTAGCTGCGGCGATCCTTGAAGGCCAGCGGATCGGTGGGGGCCAGGTCGCCATCGAGGGGCTCAAAGCTGCCGGGATCGGCGATCAGGGCGATGCGCTCCTCGCTGAAGATGCGGTGGTGGTAGCCGCAGCCGCTGCAGACGCTGGCGTTGGCGGCCAGGTCCTTGCGGTACACCACCAGCCCGCACTCCGGACATTTGCTCCACAGCCCGTCCTCCTCGTTCACCTCCTGGGCGTTGCGCACGGCCGGCGCGGTCTTGCGGCGATCGGCGAACCAGTCGAACAGCGACATGGGGCGGCGGCGGCGGCGGGGAGGGGATCAGCCCATTAAAGGCGGGGCGCCACCCAGCAAGGGGGCCAGCACCTGCAACCAGAAGCCGTTGCCGGCGCACCAGACCGCCAGGCCCGCCCCGGCCAGGAAGGGGCCGAAGGGGAACGGTTGGCCGCGTTTGAGTCGGCCGCTCAACAGCCCCAGCACACCGAAGGCGGCGCCGCTGAACACGGCCAGCACCACCATCAGCCCCAGGCCGGTGAGGCCGAGCCAGGCCCCCAGCAGCGCGGCGAGCTTGGCATCGCCCAGCCCCAGGGCCGGCTTGCCCAGCAGCCGGCCGGCAGCGGCACTCATTCCCTCGAAGCCCAGCAGGCCGGCGCTGGCCGCCAGCAGGTGCCAGAGCAGCAGCGACCGCCCGGCGGCATCGCCCTGGCTGAACCCGGCGATCGCCGTGACCAGCAGCCCGATGATCACCCCCCAGCGGCAGAGCGGTTCAGGCAGCCAGAGGTGATCGAGGTCGATCAGGATCAGGGGCATCAGCAGCCCCACCAGCACCCAGCCCGCCAGCAGGGTGAGCAGCGCCGGGGCCGCGCTGCCGAGGCCGCTCGGTGAGCCGGCGGCCGCCGCCACGAACAGGCCGGCGGTGAGCAGCTCCACCGCCGGGTAGCGCAGGCGGATCGCGGTGCCGCAATGGCGGCAGCGGCCGCCCTGGAGCAGCCAGCTGAGAACCGGCACGTTCTCGAACCAGCGCAGCGGTGTGCCGCAACGCGGGCAGTGGCTGCCGGGGCGCACCACCGATTCCTGCCGCGGCAGGCGCCAGGCCACCACGTTCAGGAAGCTGCCCAGGCAGGCTCCAAGCACGGCGATGGTGAGGGCGGCCAGCGGCAGCAGGGGGAAGGGCAGAGCAAGCAGCATCAGCCGCGGGTGAAGGGGCGAGGGGTGCGGTTGCGGCCGGGGTTGCGGCTGCGCACCAGATCGATCGGGATGTACTGCTCCCCGGGGAGCAGCACCGGCGGTTCGAACACCACCCGTCCCTGATCGGCCGCGGGTCCGCTGAGCACGATCCCGCTGGGGTCCGGGCCGCCACCACTGTCCTGCAGGTAGGCGTAGTACACGCTGCGGGCCACGGCGATCACCACCGCGCTGTTGATGCGATCCCAGCGGGGCCCGGCTAGAGAAACACCCACCGCCCCCCGGATCTCAAAGGATGGGGAGGACGGTGGGTTGAACCTCCGGGAGGGTCCGGGGGTGGTGGGCTCAGGAGCGAGCGCGATGGCCGTCACCGGGTCCGCCGATGGCTGTCAGGTTAGGCCAGGACTGCTGTTCGCGCCCCTGAGGGCCTCAGGCCAGTTTCTTCTTCTCCTCGATCATGCGGTGGATGATCGGGGTGAGGATCAGCTCCATGGCGAAGCCCATCTTGCCGCCGTTCACCACGATCGAGGTGGGGCTGGACATGAAGGAGTCGTGGATCATGTCGAGCAGATAGGTGAAATCAATCCCCCACTTCTCGCGGGCACCCTTGCGGAAGTGGATGATCACGAACGACTCATCCGGCGTCGGGATGTCGCGGATCATGAACGGGTTCGAGGTGTCGACCGTCGGAATCCGCTGGAAGTTGATGTCCGTGCGGCTGAACTGCGGGCAGATGTGGTTGATGTAATCCGGCATGCGGCGCAGGATCGTGTCCACCGTGGCTTCAGCCGAGTAGCCGCGCTCCTTGTTGTCGCGGGCGATCTTCTGGATCCACTCCAGGTTCACGATCGGCACCACGCCCACCAGCAGGTCAGCCAGGCTGGGCAGGTCATAGCCTTGGCCCACGACACCGCCGTGAAGGCCTTCGTAGAAGAGGAGGTCGGTGCCGGTGGGGATCACCTCCCAGGGAGTGAACTGGCCGGGCTCGAGGTTGGTGCCCAGGCGGCCGTTGTGCTCGG
>JBEGQE010000167.1:0-7758 GCA_041181145.1 Cyanobacteriota bacterium | reverse complement strand
CCGGCATCGCTGCGCCGGGCCCTGCGCGCCGCCTGCCGGCCCCAGGCCCTGCGTCCCTACCCCGACCGCAGCTACCGCGAGCTGCGCCGGGTGATCGCCGCGCTGCACGGCTGTGATCCGGCCTGGGTGCTGCCAGGTAATGGCGCTGCCGAGCTGTTCACCTGGGCCGCCCGCGATGCCGCGGCCCTCGGCCCCAGCCTGCTGCCAACCCCCGGCTTCGCCGACTACCGCCGCGCCCTCGAGTGCTGGGGCGGCGCCGTGCAGACGGCCCCGCTCCCCTTGGGCGGGCCGCCGGCCGGTCAGGGCCCCGCACCCGC
This sequence comes from Cyanobacteriota bacterium, assembly GCA_041181145.1. Taxonomy (GTDB): domain Bacteria; phylum Cyanobacteriota; class Cyanobacteriia; order PCC-6307; family Cyanobiaceae; genus Vulcanococcus. The sequence continues at coordinate 7,441 of JBEGQE010000167.1, read as the reverse complement.
TGGGTGTGCCTGGCCCCTGCCCGCGGCCGCGGCGCCGGTGCTGTGGATCACCAACCCCCACAACCCCACCGGCCAGCTCTGGAGCCGCGCGTCGCTCGCTCCGCTGCTGCGCCGCCATGCGCTGGTGATCTGCGATGAGGCCTTCCTGCCGCTGACGCCCGCTGGGGAGGCCCAGTCGCTGCTGCCGCTGCTGGCCGACCATCCCAACCTGGTGGTGATCCGCAGCCTCACCAAGCTGTTCGCCATCGCCGGGCTGCGGCTCGGCTACGCCCTGGCGCACCCCGATCGCCTGGCGCGCTGGAGCGCCTGGCGCGATCCCTGGCCGGTCAATGCCCTGGCCGCCGCCGCCGGCGAGGCGTTGCTGGCGGATCGGCGTGGCTACCAGCGCTGGTGCGCCCGGGTGCAGGGCTGGGTGGTGCGGGAGGGGGACTGGCTGCAGCCGCGGCTGCAGGCCCTGCCCGGCCTGGTGCCCCTGCCCTCGGCCAGCAACTACCTGCTGATCCGCGGGGAGCACCAGGGCCAGCCCGCCAGCCTGGAGCCCTTGCGGCTGGCCCTGGAGCAGCGCGATCGCATCCTGCTGCGCGACTGCCGCTCCTTCGAGGGGCTGGGGGAGAACTGGTTGCGCCTGGGCCTGCAGCACCGGGCCGGTCATCGCCGGATCGTGGCGGCCCTGGCCCGGGAGCTGGGCGCGGGCCTCAGCCGCTGAGGTCCTGCAGCAGCTGGGCGAGCAGCTGATCGGCGTCACGCACGGCCAGGCGCTCCATGCCGGCCCGCAGCTTGAGCAGTGGGTCGGCGGCGGGGGCGCAGCCGCGCAGGCGCGGCCCCAGCAGCCGCCAGATCGCCTGGGCCAGGGCGGGGTGCTCGGGGGGGTGCTGCCACACGATCTGCGCGGCGCCCACGGCGGCGGCCGCACCGGCGTTGGCGTCCTGGTGGCGGTCGGCGGCCTGGGGAAAGGGCACCAGGATTGCCGGGCTGCCGCACACCGCCAGCTCGCTCAGGCTGCCGGCGCCGGCGCGGCTGATCACCAGGTCGGCGTGCTGGAGCAGGCCGGCCATCTCGGCGCTGAATGGACGCTCCACGTAGGCCGGGTGCCGCAACTGGCCGCTGTCGGGGTCGTTGCTGCCGCTCAGGTGCACCACCCGGCAGCCGCAGGCCAGCAGCGCCGGCAGCAGCGGCCGCACCATCCGGTTCAGGCCCACGGCCCCCTGGCTGCCGCCCATCACCAGCAGCAGCGGGCCCGCCCCCGTCGGCACCCAGTCCGGCAGGGGGGCCGCCGCCAGGAACGCCTGGCGCACCGGTGTGCCGGTGACCCGTGGGCGGCAGCCGGGCAGCCGCTCCGCCGCCTGGGGCAGGCCCACCGCCACCCGGCTGCAGAGGCGGCCCAGCAGGCGTGTGACCTTGCCGGGCACCCCGTTCGATTCGTGCAGCACCACCGGGATGCCGCACCAGCGGGCCGCCAGGATCGCCGGTGCAGCGATGTAGCCGCCGCTGCTGAACACCAGCTGGATGCGCTCACGCCGGATCAGCCGGCGCACGCTCCAGGTGGCCCCGAGCAGCCGCAGCAGGTTCACCAGCTTCTGGAGGCCGCGCCCCTGCAGGCCGCCGGCCTTCACCGTGTGCAGGGGGTAGGCGGCGGGCACCAGCTCGCGCTCCAGCCGGTCCGGAACCCCCAGCCAGTGCACGGTCCAGTCGGATGGCACGGCCTGCGCCACCGCCAGGGCCGGGAACAGATGCCCACCGGTGCCGCTGGCGGCGATCAGAAGGCGGGACATGGGCGCGGAATGGGCGTGGCCCTGGACGCGCGCCTAACTTAAGGACCACTCCAACCGTCTGCCCCCGTGCCGTTCCGCCCCCTGCCGCCGGCCGCCTTCGCCCTGGCCGGGGTGCTGCTCGGGGCGGCCGCTCTGCCGGCGCCGCTGCGGGCCGCTCCGAGCCTGCAGGCCCTGCAGGATGCCCTCAACGACCCGGCCCCCCAGGCCCTCAGCGCCGTGCTGGAAGCCGGCGCGGGGCTCGATCCGGCTGAGATCGAACAGCGCCGCGCCCTGCTGCGCCAGCGCTTCCCCGACGCCACCTGGCGCGTGCAGCCCGGTGCTCCCCTCAAGGACGGGCGCCCCACCACCGAGGTGCTGGTGAGCGGCAGCCGCCAGGAGGGTCCGGTCCGCTTCCAGCTCGAGGCGCGGCAGCAGCTCGTGCTCGGCGCCGCCGGCGCCCGCTTCAACCGCCAGGAGGTGATCCGCGAGAGCTCGATCCTGCGCAGCGGCGATGCCGACCTCAAGGTGAGCCTGCTGATCCCCGAGGCCGTGCTCACCGGTCAGCGCTACGACCTCGACGTGGTGTTCGACGACCCCCTCGATGGGGCGGTGGTGGCCGGTGCGATCAAACCCGTGACGGCCAGCGAGCTGCTGCGTCTGCAGACCCCGGACATGCCGCTCGAGGCCCTCGGCGGTGGTGGGCTGTTCAAGAGTGTGCAGGCGCCGTACCAGCCCGGCCGGCAGACCTGGGCTGTGCTGCTCGTGCATCCCCGGGGGGTGGTGGCAGCCAGCCAGCAGGTGCGGGTGGTGGCGGATCGTTCGGCGCTGCAGCTCTGAGCACTGAGCGCTGTGCCCTGCGGCAGCCGGGATCCGTCAGCGCGGCGCCGCCGCCGGCGGGTTGCGACGTAGCTGGCGCAGCTCGTCGCGGCTGACGCTGCCGTCGTTGTTGCGGTCGGCTTCGCCGAAACGGCGCTGCAGCCAGGGGGAGTCCTCTGCCTCCTCGCGGGTGATCACCCCATCGCCGTTGCGATCGGCCCGGCTGAAGAACTGGCGCGCCCGCGCGCTGTCGGCGGCGGGGCGGAGATCGGCGGGGGTGAGGTAGCCGCGCTGCTGCTGATCGAGCCGCTCGAAATGCCGCTGCAGGTAGGGCTGCCCGTTCACCTCGTGGCGCTCAAGCCGCTGATCGCCGTTCTGATCAAGCCGCTGGAACAGCTGTTGCAACCGCTGCTGATAGCCCTGCAGCTCCGCCGGGCTCTGGGCCTGCGCCGGCACCGCCAGCAGCAGCCAGCTCGCCAGCGTCGCCGCGGCTGCATGGGTGGGTTGAGCGGCCATGGGCCAAGGTTATGGAGCCTGGGGTGGCTTGAGGTCAGCCGGGACGGCGCCCAGGTGTGACCAGATCCGTCTGCGGCTGACGGCGCCGCCTGGGCTCCATACAGTCGTGCCAGCTGGCCGCTCAGCCATGGCCCTTTCCCAGCGCAGCGCCCCGGCCCGCATCTGGGTGGTGGACGACGACGCCGAGCAGCGGCGGCTGGTGGGCACCTACCTCACCGATCAGGGCTACGACGTGCGCTGCCTGGCCAGCGGTGAGCAGTTGATGGCGCGGCTGGGGGGCCAGCGGCCTGACCTGGTGGTGCTCGATGTGATGCTGCCCGGTGATGACGGTCTCACCCTGTTGCGCCGCCTGCGCGACGGCGGTGACGACCTGCCGGTGGTGATGCTCACCGCCCGTGGTGATGGGGTGGACCGGATCATCGGCCTCGAGCAGGGCGCCGACGACTACCTCGGCAAGCCCTTCCTGCCGCGCGAGCTCACGGCCCGGATCGAGGCGGTGCTGCGGCGGCGGGTGGCCCTGCCGGCGGGTACGCCGCTGGCGGCAGGGGAGGTGGTGAGCTTCGGTGCGTGCCGGCTCGATCTGGCGGCCCGCTGCCTGGAGCGTGACGGCCGACCGGTGGTGATCACCAGCGGCGAGTTCAGCCTGCTCACGGCCTTCGTGCAGCACCCGCACCGGCCCCTCTCGCGCGAGCGGCTGATCGAGCTGGCCCGCGGTCCCGGCTCCGACACCGACAGCCGCAGCATGGACGTGCAGGTGTCGCGGGTGCGCAAGCTGGTGGAGCCCGATCCGGCCCGGCCCCGCTACCTGCAGACCGTGTGGGGCTACGGCTACGTGTTCGTGCCCGATGGCCAGCCCCGCACCCGTTAGGTATGCGCTGGTGGGCGCGGGCGTGTCGGCCCTCACCCTGGCCCTGCTGCAGACCCTGCTCGCCCAGCGCCTGGAGCGGGCCCAGATCGCCCAGATGGGGCCCGAGGTGGCCTTCAACCTGCGGCTGGCGGAGCTGGCGCTGGATCGTCTGCCACCCGAGGCCCTGGCGCGCTTGAGCGGCCTGCCGCTGCGGGTGGGGGAACGGCCGCCGGTCAGCGCCGAAGGCCGGCTGCGCCGCCAGGCCGATGCGCTGCGCCGGCACCTCTGCCGCCGCCTGGATCCCTGTCCGCCCGTGCTGCCGGCCCGGGCCGACACGCCGGGCCTGTGGGTGGAGGTGCTTTCACCGCTGGAGCCGGTGTGGCTGCTGGCCCCGCTGGGGCCGGCGCGGCGCTGGCCGCCCGATCCGTTGCTGCTGGGGGTGTCGCTGCTGGCCGGCAGCATCTCCGCCTCGCTGCTCTTCCTGTGGTGGGAGGTGCGCCGGCCGTTGGAGCAGCTCGAGCGGGCCCTGGCCCAGGTGGGGGGCCGGGCCCCGGATCCGGCGCCGCTGCGGCCCCAGGGCGCCGTGCCGGTGCGGCGGCTCACGGGCCACTTCAACGCCATGGTGCGGCGCCTGGCCGAGGGGGAGCGCGACCGCTCCACGATGCTGGCCGGCATCGCCCACGACCTCAAGAGTCCGCTGACGCGGCTGCGCCTGCGCCTCGATCGGGCCGCGCCCGCCGCGGAGGACCGCCAGCGGGCCGGTGCGGATCTCGATGCCCTGGAGCGCATCACCGGGCAGTTCCTGCTGTTCGCCGGGGGCGGGGATGCGGAGCCGCCGGTGTTGCTGCCGCTCGATCAGTGGCTGGCGGAACTCACGGCGGCTCTCGATCCTGCGGATCTGCAGCTGGATCTGGAGCCGATCGAGGTCCGCATCCAGCCCACCGCCCTCGGCCGCGCCGTGGGCAACCTGATCGACAACGCCCTCAGCCATGGCCGCCCGCCGTTGCGGCTGGTGCTGCGCGCCGAACCCGCTCCCGCCGGCGGCCGGCCCGGCTATCGCCTGGAGGTGTGGGATCGGGGGGACGGCATCGCCGAAGCCGACTGGCCCCAGGCCCTCCAGCCCTTTCAGCGCCTCGACCAGGCCCGCGGCGGCAGCGGCCACTGCGGCCTCGGCCTGGCGATCGCCGCCCGTGTGGCGGCGGCCCACGGCGGTGGGCTGGCGATGCAGCGTGCCGCCACGGGCTTTGCGGTGGTGCTGCGGGGGCGTTCCCTGCCCGCGCCAGGCTGAGGCGCGCCGCCGCGGTCGGGCCCGGTCGCATCTGGTCACAGTCCCCCGGCGGGGTGGACGCATGCAGCCGGTTGCCCGCCGGCAGGCTGCGGGAGCCCACCCATCCAGACCCATGACGCGTTCCACCCATCTCGGCCGGGCCGGGCTTGCCCTGGCCGGGGCCCTGCTGCTGGGGTCCGGCTCCGGCTGGAGCCAGTCCACGCCCGCTGGCCGCGCTGATCGCCCCGCCAAGGACCAGGGGATGCTCGACGCCCTGGCCCGGCTGACGCCGGCCCAGCGCAGCGCCTACATCCAGGAGCTGCGCCGCCTGGAGGAGAACCGCAGCCGCCAGCAGCTGGCGCAGCTCGATCAGGTGCAGCGCTGCCTGGCCCAGGCCAGCAGCGCGCCCACCATCCGCAGCTGCTGGCAGGCCATGGCCCAGGGACGGCACCAGTGGCGCAACCAGCAGATGCAGCAGCGGCAGGCCCTGGCCCAGCGCTTCGGCCTGCCGGCTCCGCGGCGGTCGTGGGGCCAGCACCCCGGCGCCGAAGGCTGAGCGTTCCCCGCCGCGGCAGGGATGGCCGGGCCCCGTCAGGGGCCTTTTTGCTGTCTGCCGATCGCTGACGCCAGGCACCGGCGGCGGCGGCGGGGAAACCAGCTGCAATCGGTCATACCTGCCGGGCCTGGCGGTCACACCCGCAGCGCTCGCCGCCGGGAGGCTGAGGCCGACCCGCAACCCGCGTCATGTCGTCCCAGACCCCCATGCCCCAGGCCCAACCCCACCGCTGCCGCCACCGCCTGAGCGCCTGGCTGCCCCTGCCCCTGGCCCTGGCGGCCCTGGCTCTGCCGCTGCCTGCCCTGGCGGAGCGACCGGAGCGACCGGAGCGCCGCGCCCCCGATCTCCAGTCCACGCCGCGGCTGGAGGCCCAGGCCATCGCCCGCCTGAGCCCGTGGGATCGGCGCCGCTATTTCGAAGCCCTGCGCCAGCTGGAACGCCGCGATGGCGAGCAGCGCCTGGCGGAGCTGCGCCAGCTGGAGGACTGCCTGGAGCGCCCCCGCCAGCGGGCAGGGGCGGAGCGTTGTCTGGTCAGGTACCGCTATCGCGCCGAGCAGCAGCGTCAGCAGGGCCTGATCGATCTGGCCGCCCTGCGCCAGCGCTATCGCCTGCCGGCCCTGCCGGCGGCGGGGTGGCTGGGCTGAACCAGCGGGCCAGTGCGGAGACGTCCTCCTCGCCATGGCCGCGGCTGATCAGGCTGTCCTCCAGGGCGGCAACCCGCTCGCTCACGGGCAGCTCGAGGCCCGCGGCGGCGGCGGCCTCCAGGGCGATGGTCAGGTCCTTGCGGTGCAGCGCCAGCCGGAAGCCGAGCGGGAAGTGGCCGTTCAGCATGTGGCTGGCGCGGTGTGTCAGGGCCCAGGAGCCGGCGGCGCCGCCCTGCAGCGCTGCCACCAGCTCCGCCATCGGCAGGCCGAGGCGCTGCCCCAGGGCCAGGGCTTCGGCCAAGGCGGCATAGCTGCCGGCCACCAGCACCTGGTTCACGGCCTTGGCCTGCTGGCCGCTGCCCACCGGGCCCAGGTGGGTGATGCGGCCGCCCACCACCTGCAGCAACGGCCGGGCCCGCTCCAGATCACAGGCCTCGCCGCCCACCAGCACCGACAGCGTGCCGGCGCGGGCGCCTTCGGTGCCGCCGGTCACTGGCGCATCCAGCCAGGCCACGCCCCGGGCGGCGCAATGCTCCGCCAGGCGGCGGGTGGTGGCGGGCCCGATGCTGGAGAAGTCCACCACCAGGGCGCCGGGCTTCAGCCCCTGCAGGGCGGCACCCGCGCCGCCGAGGACGACCTCCTCCACGGCGGCGTCATCGCTGAGGCAGAGGCAGAGCAGCCCGGCGCCGGCTGCGGCCTCGGCCGGTGTGGCGGCGCGCCGGGCCGTTGAGCCCTGGGCCAGCGCCGCCAGCAAAACGGCCTCCCGCTCGCGGCTGCGGTTGTGCAGCGTGAGCGGAAAGCCGGCGTGGATCAGGTTGGCGGCCATGGGGGCCCCGAGGGCCCCCAGACCGATGAAACCGATCGGTTCGTGGGATGCCGCGGGGGCACCGTGCACGGATCAGGCCTCGTCGAGGGCGGCCACGCCGGGCAGCACCTTGCCTTCCAGCAGCTCGAGGCTGGCGCCACCGCCGGTGGAGATGTGGGACATCTTGTCGGCCAGGCCGGCCTTCTCCACAGCCGCCACGGAGTCGCCGCCGCCGATGA
>JBEGQE010000166.1:0-18488 GCA_041181145.1 Cyanobacteriota bacterium | reverse complement strand
CACCGGCGGCCAGCTGCTCGAGCCGGCTGCGCAGGGCTTCGGCATGGAGGCCGGGGGTGGTGGTGCTCACGGCGCTGGAGTGGGTAGGGGTGCTGGGGTTGCTGGGGGGGCTGATCGTCATCTCAACGGCCACCCACGGTGATCGAATCCACCTTGATATGCGGCTGGCCCACGGTGACGAAGATGCTGCCGCTCACGGAACCGCAGAAGCCGGCGGCCAGTTCGAGGTCGTTGGCGCACATCGAGATGCGGGGCATCACCTCCTTGGCCTCGCCGATCAGCGTGGCGCCCTTCACCGGTTTGGTGAGCTGTCCGTTCTCGATCAGGTAGCCCTCCTCCACGGCGAAGTTGAACTGGCCGGTGGGGCCAACGCTGCCGCCGCCCATCGATTTGCAGTAGAGGCCTCGGTCCACCGAGGCGATCAGATCCTCCGGGCTGTGGGGACCTGCGGCGATGTACGTGTTGCGCATGCGGCTGGCGGCCGCGAAGGTGTGGCTCTGGCGCCGGCCGCTGCCGGTGCGGAGATGGCCCGTGCGCAGCTCGCCGGCGCGGTCGCTGATGAAGCGTTGCAGCACGCCGTTCTCGATCAGCACGGTGCGTTGCGACTCCATGCCCTCGTCGTCCATGCACAGGGAGCCGAAGGCGCCGTCGCTGAGGCCTTCGTCGATGGCGGTCACGGCGCTGTGGGCGATCGTTTCACCCACCTTGTCGGCAAAGGGGGTGGTGCCGCGCTCCACCTGGGTGGTTTCCAGCAGGTGGCCGCAGGCCTCGTGGAAGATCACTCCGCCGAAGCGGTTGGCCAGCACCACCGGCAGCTGGCCGGCTTCCACGTAGTCGGCGTAGAGCATGGTGCCGGCGCTGTCGCACACCTCGCGGGCGGAGGCTTCGGCATCCCAGGCGCGCAGGTCGTCCGGGCGGCCGGAGGTGCCGTAGCGCCGTCCGACCCCGGCGCGGTGTTCACCGTCGGCGGCCAGCACGTTCAGCCCCACGGACTGGTGCAGGCGCACATCACGGCCGTAGGTGCCGTCGCTGGCGGCCACCAGCACCTCCTGCCAGTCGCGGGCATAGCTACCGCGGCGGGCCTGGAGGTGGCGGCCATGGCGTTGCAGCTGATCGGTGCCCTCCAGCAGTCGCTGGGTCGCCTCATCGAGGGCCGGGCAGCGCTCCAGCCAGTCGGCCTTGGGGGCGCCGAAGTCGCGCAGGCTGGCCAGCCCTTCAAAGCCGCTGCGGCCGCTGCCGCCAACCTGCAGCCCGAGCATGCCCAGGGCCTGCTCCAGGGCCTGACGCAGACCGGCATCACTGAGATCGTTGGTGCTCACGAAGCCATCCCGTTGGCCCAGGAACACGCGGATGCCGGCGCCCATGCCGAAGGCCGGGGTGACGCTGGTGATCCGGTCCTGCTCAGCCAGCAGGCCGAGGTGGTCGGTGCGCTCGAGGAACACCTCCACCAGGTCGGCCCCGGCGGTACGGCCGGCGCCTAGCAGGGCTTCGAGCCTGGGGGTCCAGTGGTTGCCCAGACCGTCGGTCTGCAGGGCCGGAAGGGTGGCGGTCACGCGGCGAGTGGCGGAGGAGCGGAAGCAGTGGCTCGGTCCTAGCAGGAATGCCCGGCGGACCGACCTAGGAAAAAGGCCCTGGCCGCACTGGCCAGGGCCCCCTGGAGACAATCGACCGGCGGGGCGATCAGCGCACCGCGGGTTGGAACTGCTCGCTGCGGATCGGGTTCATCAGGAACAGCTTGGCCATCTCGGTGGCGTTGGCCACCCAGTAGGGCAGCTTGCGCAGGGCGCGCAGCGGTGCCGGGGCCTGGCTCTCATCGGCCTTGCTGAGCTGGGCGTTGTTCTGAACCAGGCGCTCGAGGCGCTCGTAGAACTTGGGGTGCTCCACGTTCAGGACCACGGGGAAGACGCGAGCCGAGGTCTCGTTGGTCTTGGCGATCACGTACTTGTCGTATTCGCGGGCGTCGAGGCCGAGGGCTTCGTAGAACTCCTTGCGGGCCACGTCGCGCACGTACATCGTGGCGAACACGGCCAGCAGGAAGAAGCGGCACCACAGGCGTGCCGTCAGGCCGGTCACGGTCTTGGGCTGGGCCTTCATCAGGGCATCGAAGAAGTCGCCGTGGCGGTTCTCGTCCTGGCACCAGTTCTCGAAGAAGTTGAAGATCGGGAAGATCTTGCTATCGGGGTTCTTCTCGAGGTGGCGGTAGATGGCGATGTAACGCCAGTAGCCGATCTTCTCGCTCAGGTAGGTGGCGTAGAAGATGTAGGCCGGCTTGAAGTAGGTGTAGGCCTTGCTGGCGGTGAGGAAGCCCAGGTCGAGCTGCAGCCCGAAGTCGCTCATCGCCTTGTTGAGGAAGCCGGCGTGGCGGGCCTCATCGCGGGCCATGTGGGCGAAGCACTCAGCCAGCAGGGGGTTCTTGGCCTTGATGCGGCGGCTCAGTTCCTTGTAGAGCAGGAAGCCGGAGAACTCGGAGGTGCAGCTCTGCTCCAGGAACTCGACGAACACCTTGCGGGTTTCGGGATCGAGTTTGTCGGCCGCGCCCTCGAACTCCTCGTTGCGGACGAAGTGGTGGCGGTTGTAGTCCTTGCGGAACTCCTCGCAGATCGCCTCCAGCTCCTGCTCGTTCGGCCGCAGGTCCATGGCGGCCATGGCCTCGAAGTCGGTCGTGTAGAAGCGCGGCGTCAGGATCGTGTCCTTCACCGGATCCTTGATCGCCGGGCCGCCAGCGGTGCCGACGGCGGCTGTTGCGGCGTCGGGCGAGGCAACGGCGGTGGGTGGCACCATCGGGGCGGCAGCGGTGGACAGAGGTTGCATCGTAGGAGCCGCGGGTCGTCCTGCGGCGGCTGCTTCACCTGTTGCCACCGCCTGCGGTGGCGCTCAGTTGGCCCCCAGCCACTTCTGGCCGTTGAGGCGCTGCACCAGGCGCGACACCAGCAGCGCCTGGGTCATCTTCTTCTCGTCGATCAGGAACGACTCCAGCAGGCTCGGCTCGGCGCCGGCCTCGGCCACGGCGATGGTCTTCGCCGAGCTGATCGAATCGCTGGTGAAGCAGAGCCAGAAGCGGCGACCACCCGGCAGCTCGCCCCGCACCATCCAGCAGGGGCTGCCCACCACCGGCATCGTCCCCTGCTCGAACTGAAGGTTCACCTCCGGTCCGCCATAGGCCTTGATCTCGCTGGCGATCGCCGGGATCAGCAGGTTGGGGACGAAGTCGTCGAAGGGCTTGTCCTCCGGTGCGGGCGGTTTGGCCGGTTTGGCCGCCGCGGCTGACGCCTTTCCGGGTTCGGCTGACGCCTTGCTGGGTTCGGCTGGGGTGGCGGGGCTGGCGGAGTCGGTCACCGTCGCGGGCCTCAGGCGGAAAGCTGGCGGAACTCTAGGGATGGTGGCGCCGTGCTCTGGGCTCACCAGTCGTCGTTCATCGGGCTGTCCCAGCCATCAGCGGAGGCGCTGGCATCGGCATGGGTGCCCGCGGGGGCCGTGGCCGTGGCGCTGGCCTTGGGGGGCTGGGCGGCCGGGTGGCCTGAGCCCTTGCGGATCACCCGGTAGGGAACCGCCACGGTGGGCGGCGGGTCGGCCGCAGCGCGGCTGGGGCCCGCCCAGCCGCCCCAGCCCGTCCGGCTGTCGGGCGATGCTGCAGCGTCTTCGGGGGGAGTGGTCTCGGGGAAGCCGTCCGAGGCTTCCCGCTCGTCGCGGCGGCGCCAGCGCACCTGGCGGCGCGCGCCCGTGGGAACCAGCGGCGCGCCGCTCTGCAGGGCCAGGCCGGTGGCGGCGGCGCTCAGGGCAGCACCGGCGGCGGCGGCTCCGCTGATCCAGGCGCCCAGGGGCCAGGCCGGCGAGCTCCAGGTCAGCAGGCGCAGGGCCACCCAGGGCCGTGAATTGAGCGCCCCGAGCAGCAGCACCGCCAGCAGCGGACTGAGCAGCGGCAGCAGCAGCAGGCGTTGCAACAGGCTCACGGGTGGATCAGGACTGGATCGGGCCGGTCCAGCGGCGCAGGGGGGCGAGCGTGTCGCCGAGGGCATCGAACACGCGGATCACGAGAAAATCCACCATCTCCTCGATTGTGGTGGGCTGGTGATACCAGGCCGGCACCGGCGGAGCGATGCGGGCACCGGCTTCCGCCAGCGCGGTGAGGTTGCGCAGGTGCACGAGGTTCCATGGCGTTTCCCGCGGGCAGATCACCAGCGGTCGACCCTCCTTGAGGTGCACATCCGCCGCCCGCTCCAGCAGGTCGGTGGCCACCCCGGCGGCGATGCGGCCCACCGCCCCCATCGAGCAGGGCAGGATCACCATGCCGCGGGTGCGGTGGCTGCCGCTGGCGATCGCCGCGGCCTGGTCGTTCCAGCGGTGGCAGCGCAGCAGGCCATCGGCGCAGGCGGTGCGTTCACGCCAGAAGCGTTCCTGCAGCTCGGGTTCACTCGGCACACGCACGCCCAGTTCGGCCTGCCACACGCCGATCGCCCCCCGACTCACCACCAGATCCACCGTGTCGCCACGCTGCAGCAGCAGCTGCAGAGCCCGCTGGGCCAGGGGTTGGGCACTGGCGCCGGAGACCGCCAGCACGATCGGCTCGCGGCCGGCGCCCGTCATGGCTCAGTCCCCGTGGCCGGCATCGGCCGTGCTGGTGTCGTCACCCTCCAGGGCTTCGTAACCCTCAGGCAGCACCACCTCGAGATCGATCTGGTGGCGCAGCACATCCACCTTCTGGATGATCACCTCCACGGCATCGCCGAGCATGTAGGTGCGGCGGTTCTTGCGACCCACCAGGCGGTTCTGGCGCGAGCGGTACTCGTACCAGTCGTCCTTCAGCGAGCTGACGTGCACCAGACCCTCCACCTGGGACGGGGGCACCTCCACGAAGAAGCCGTAGCTCTGCACGCCACTGATCACCCCGGTGAGGGTCTGGCCCACCAGCGGTTCGGCCTGGCGCGCCTGGGCCATGGCCAGGGCATCGGCCTGCAGGTCGGCGGCGAAGCGGCAGCGGCCGTTGAGGCGATGCAGCAGGCCGACGCTGCGACCCTCCTCCACCGGACTCACCTGGCTGGGGGCCAGCAGCGGCCAGTCGATCACGCCGTGGCTGGCATCGCCGGCGATGTCGACCCGCGTCTTGTGACGCACGGAGGGCCGATCCTTGCCCTCGCTCAGCAGCAGCACCAGCACGTGCTGGTTCCAGAGGTCGGCGTAGTGCAGGGCCGGGCAGCACCAGGGGCCATAGGCCTCGGCCTCGCCGGCCAGCATGTTCGGCCCGGGTTCGCTGTTGAGGGTGACCGGTCGCAGCGGTTCACGCAGCTGTTGCTGCAGCACCCGGCAGCGATCGGTGGCCCGGAAGGCCACGGCCAGCTCCTGGGCGGTGGCGTTGCCATCGGCGGAGAGCTCCAGTGGGATTTCCAGGGCCAGGGCGGCCTTGGCCACATCGTTCACGGCTTCGGCATCCGGCGCCGGGTTCTGGGCGTAGATCGCCGGCAGTTCCAGGGCGGCCATGTGGCGGCCGAAGGCCCGGTGGGCCGGCAGCACCAGCTCGCGCAGCAGGCCGGCCGCGCTCACCGCCGGATCCAGGGCCACCAGCCAGCCCTGGCGGCTCTCATCCGGTTCCGGCACGGCCAGATCAGCGAGGCCGTCGATGGCCGGCATGGCCAGGTCCAGATCGATCGAGCCGTTGGCCAGGCGCTGCTGGCGCAGCAGCTGGGCCACGCTGATCAGCTGTTCCAGCAGCGGCAGCTGATCCTTGAGGGCCTTGAGGGCGGCGGGGGTGGTGCGGGCCTTCGGCTTGCGCTCGGCCAGGGCCGCCAGGGCGGCGGCATCGACTGCCCCATCGGGCTGGATCGTGCTGCGGCAGAAGCGGTAGTGCTGCAGGGCGCCCTCGGTGTCGAGTTCCATCGCCACCGACAGGGCCGCCTGGCCGCTGCCGGCGCTGAAGGCGGCAGCCTTGCTCAGGGCCGCCGGCAGCAGCGGCAGCCAGGTGCTGCCCACGCACAGGGCTTCACCGACTTCGCGCAGGTGCAGGTCGAGGGCGCTGCCGAAGCCCACCCGTTCGGCCACGGCCGGGGCATGGACCCACAGCCGCCAGCCGTTCTCCAGGCTCTCCAGGGAGATGGCCGGCAGCAGCGGCGATTCCTGGCCCTGCCAGGGCAGCAGCAGCAGGGTCGGCAGGGCGGTGAGGTCGTCGCGCTCCTTGCCCTCGAGCGCCTTGGCCGTGGCCTTGGGCGCCGCCGGCCGCTCGCGCAGGCCGTGCTTGGTGAGCAGCAGGTCGAGGTCGGCCTCCGGCCCGGCATTCACCGCCAGGCTGCGGGCCACGTGGCCCTGGGGCGGCAGTTGACCCACCGGGAAGCGATCCACCCGCACCTCCACCACGGCCTCATCGGCGGGCTTGAGGTGCTCGGCATCGCTGGCCGGCAGTTCCACGGCCGTCAGCAGGCGGTCGTCGAGGGGCACCGCCACCAGCCGCTCGTTCTGCTGCTCCACATGGGCCAGCAGGCTGGTGGTGCTGCGCTCGAGGATGCACTGCACACCGCCCTCCGGCGAACGGCGGCGCCCGCCCTCCCGGGTCACGCGCACCAGCACCCGATCGCCGTTCCAGGCGTGGTTGAGCTGGTTGTCGCGGATGTAGATGTCTTCGCCGCCGTCCTCACGCAGGGCGAAGCAGAAACCTTTGCTGCTGCAGCGCAGCCGGGCCTCGATCAGCCCCTCGTCCTGAACCCGGCTGATGCCGGCTTCGCTTTCGCTCAACACGCCCACCTTCACCAGGGCGTCGAGGGCGATGCGCAGCTGCTCGCGTTCGCTCTTGTTGCTCAGGCGCAGGGCCTTCTCCAGCTTGGCCGGATCGAGGGGATCCTGGGCAGGGAGCTGATCGATCAGATCGGCGACCGTGAACTTCATGGGATGGGGGGCGGTCTCGGGTGCGGTCAGGGCTGCGGGGGCGGAGGTGCTCAGACGGTTCGGCTGGCCGGTGGCCGCTGTGGCGTTGAGGTGGCTGTTGGCGATGGCGCAGGGCCCCGGCACTGGCGTGCGGTTCACAGCAGCGGCGGGACGGCCAACGCCCCGCACCGATGAACCAGCTCACGCAATCTAGACAGGGGAGTCGCCGCTGTCCGCAGGGCCGTCGTCGCCTCCATCGCCATCGCCATCGCCCCGTCCGGCCAGCAGCAGCAGTCGGCCGCCGATCACCAGGAAGCCGGCCGACGCCGCCAGCTGCAGGGCATCGGGTGGGATCACGCTGGCCAGTGACCCCCCCGCCCCGGCCCCGAGCAGGCTGGCCAGCACCAGGGCCGTGGCACTGCCGGCGAACACCGCACCGCTGCGGCTGGAAGTGCCGCTGATGGTGACGATGGCCAGCTGGGTCTTGTCGCCCAGTTCCGCCAGGAAGACCGTCAGGAAGGTGGAGGCCAGCAGGGGCAGTTGCATCGCGGGGGGTGCGGTCGGTGCTGGCTCAGGCCAGGGGCAGCATGGTCATGGCGGCCTGACGGCCCAGCCAGAGGCCCAAGCCGATCATCAGGATGCCGGCGAGGCGCTCCAGCTGCTGGGGCGGCAGCACCCGTGAGAGCCAGCGGCCCAGCACCACCCCCACCAGGCTGGAGCTGATCAGCGCCAGGGAGGCACCGATGAACACGATCACCGGCCGCCCCGATTCCGCCGACAGCAGCAGGGCGGCCAGCTGGGTCTTGTCGCCCAGT
Organism: Cyanobacteriota bacterium; assembly: GCA_041181145.1. Taxonomy (GTDB): domain Bacteria; phylum Cyanobacteriota; class Cyanobacteriia; order PCC-6307; family Cyanobiaceae; genus Vulcanococcus. The sequence goes on along the minus strand of JBEGQE010000166.1, from coordinate 10,824 downwards.
TCCGCCAGGAAGACCGTGGTGAAGGTGGTGAGGAACACCGCCCCAAAGCTGCCGGCTGCCGCAGGCGCCTTGGCGGAATCCGCCGCCCGGGACGGAGCCGCGTCTGCGGCAGTGCCCTCGGCCGCGTCGGCGGCAGTGGCCTCGGCCGCATCGGCGGGGGCGTGCTCGGTCATCAGCTCAGAGGGGGCAGCGGAACCCGATCAGGGCGTGGGCTCGGCGGGCTGGCGAATCGCCTGCTCGAAGCGTTTCATCACGATGCCACGACCGCCGTGTTCACTGCGGATCTGCTGCCGGCAGCAGGCGATGGCGAAGGCGTTGGCCTCCTCCGGCGCCACATCGAACAGCGCGGCCAGATTCTCCACCCGGCAGAACATCGGCCGCTCGTCGTAGATGCGGCAGGTGCAGGAGCCGGTGTCGTAGTGGACGCACCAGCCGTCCGGGCCCACCATCGCCAGGTATTGCTGTTGCTGCTCGGCCGTGAGGGCCTCCAGGGCTTCCTCACGCTCTTCGGGATCCAGGCGGCAGCAGGAGCCGCAGCCGCTGATGCAGCGCCAGTGCAGCGTCTCGCTCATGGCCGCACCGGCCAGGGCTGTGACAACCCGTCACAGTGCGCCGCGGCAGGCCCTGGCTGACCGCAGCCCTGCCCGTAATGTTGGGCACGACTTGTGCAGCCGCTGCGCCGTTCTCCCATGGGAATCGACTTCCATCTGATCGCCAATTTCGCTGCCCTGTTCCTGATCACCATTGCCGGACCGGCTGTGATCTTCATCCTCTTCTATCGCCGCGGCGCCCTCTGATCCCCGGGACCCGTCCCCCGTCCGGGGCGGGCTTCCATTGGCAACCACGCCGTGATCTGCTCCGGCCGGTGTCAGCACCGGCCGGTTTTTTATGGCCCCCTCAGGCGGCCAGACCCATCGCCATGGCCGCTTCCTGCAGCAGGCTGCGCACATAGGGGTGCTGGGTGCGGGGATCGTCGTCGGCATGGTCCGTTGGGCCCGCCGGGCTGGGTCGTCCGCTCAACTCTTCGCCCTGGGCGTTGCGGATCACCACCCGCTCGCCGTCGCGGCGCGCCCAGTACTGGCGCTGCTGCCGTTGCAGAACCACGGTGTTGCTGGTGCTGGCCCGCAGGCCGCGCAGCTCCAGCTGCAGCTGTTCGCTCCCCTGCCAGCGGTTCAGCCGCAGGTGAAAGGCCACATCGATCTCCGCGGGCAGCCGATCGCCCCCCTGCCAGCGCCAGGCGATGGCGCGGGCCGTGGCCTTGCCCTGCTCGAGGGTGAGCTGCAGGTGACCGCCGCGCAGCTCCCGTTGCTGGACCACCCGGCAGCCGCTGCTCCAGAACAGGGGCGTGGCATGGCCGATGCCAAACGGTTCCAGCCGTTGCAGCTGCTGCCAAAAGGCGGGGGTGAGTTCCGCCAGGTTCACCAGGGCCTCCGGCTCAAGCAGCACCTGGCTGCCCCGTTCCTGCAGCCACTGCTCCGCCAGCTGGTTGAGCGCGCCGTGCAGTTCCGCCAGCCGTTCGGCCTGCACGGTGAAGCCGCCCGCCGCCGGATGACCGCCATGGCGTTCCAGCAGGGCGCTGCAGTGCTGCAGCGCCGCATCCACCGCAAAGCCCCGGGGTGCCCGAACGGAGGCCCGCAGGCGGCCGTTGCCCTCGCTGGCCAGCAGCGCCACCGGCAGCCCGAAATGCTCCACCAGCCGCGCCGCCACGATGCCGATCACCCCGTGGTGCCAGTGGCTCTGGGCCAGCAGCAGGAACGCACTGCGCTGCTGGCCGTCGGCCTCCACCAGGGCCCTGGCCTCCGCTTCGATCGCCTCACACAGTTCACGCCGCTGGCGGTTGAGCGCCTCACACTGCCGGGCCAGCTCCAGGGCCTGCTCCGGATCGGTGGTGGTCAGCAGATCCACCACCAGCTGCGGGTCCCCGAGGCGGCCCACGGCGTTGATGCGCGGGGCGATCTGGAAGCCCACGGCGGTGGCATCGATCGGGGCGTCCTCCAGGCCGGCCACCTGCTGGAGGGCCTGCAGGCCAAGCAGGTCGCTGGCCGCCAGCCGGGGCAGACCATCCATCAGCCAGCGGCGGTTCACCCCCACCAGCGGCGCCATGTCGGCGATGGTGCCGATGCAGAACAGATCCAGCGCCATCGCCAGTCCGTCGCGGGAGCGGCAGGAGCGTGCCAGGGCCTGGCCGAGCACGGCCGCCAGTCCCACGCCGGCCAGTCCCCGGTACGGGGACTGCTCGGGGGTGCAGGCCGGATGGAGCAGCGCCTGGCAGGGCGGCAGTTCGGCCGGCAGGGTGTGGTGGTCGGTGAGGATCACGTCCACCCCCAGGCTGGCGGCACGCTCCAGGGCCTCCCGCGCCGCCACACCGTTGTCGACCGTCACCAGCAGGCGGATCCCCTGGCCGGCCAGCTGCTCCACCATGCCGCTGTTCAGGCCGTAGCCGTCGTCCTGGCGGCTGGGGATGGCGGCCACCGCCTGGGCCCCCAACCGCTGCAGCACGCCCACCAGCAGGGCGGTGCTGGTCATGCCGTCGGCGTCGTAATCGCCGCAGATCGCCACGGTTTCGCCGCTGCGGCAGGCCTGGCGCAACCGCTGCACCGCCTGGCGCAGCTGTGGGAAGTGGCGGGCGGGGTCGGGTGCCGCCGGCGGATCGAGCAATGCCGTGATCGCGGCGCCATCGCCGTGGCCCCGTCGCAGCAGCAGGGCCAGCAGGGGATCGGGCAGTCCCAGGCTGCGCAGCTCCGGCTCGATGGTCACGGGGGCGGGCAGTTGCCAGCGCTGCTCGGGGGTCGAGGGGAGCAACAGCCGCGTTCGTGAGAGTTCCATTGTGCGGGGCGCCGCCGCCCGGGGCCAGGTGTCAGCCGCCCTAGCCTCAGGGTCCTTGCATCGGCTGATGGCAGCGTTTCCGGCCGCCCTGCTCTGGGATGTGGACGGCACCCTGGCTGAAACGGAACTGGAGGGCCACCGCTGCGCCTTCAACCGTGCCTTCGCCGATGCTGGCGACCCCTGGCGCTGGGAGCGGACGCACTACCTCGAGCTGCTGCGCATCAGTGGTGGTCGCGAGCGACTGCGTGCCTTCCTTCGCGAGGCCGAGGGGGAGGATCCCTCGGCTGAGCGGGTGGAGGCGTTGCAGCTGGCCAAGCAGCGCCACTACAGCGCCCTGGTGGCGGCGGGGGAGCTGCAGCTGCGGCCGGGGGTGGCGCGGTTGATGGCCGAGGCGGCTGCCGCCGGCGTGGTTCAGGGGATCGTCACCACCAGCGGCCGCCCGGCGGTGGCGGCGCTGCTGGAGCAGCTGCTGCCGGAGCGCCTGGCCGATCTGCAGCTGCGCATCTGCGGGGAGGACGTGCAGCGCAAGAAGCCCGATGCCGAGGCTTATCGCCTGGCCCTGGCCCAGCTGGATCTGCCCGCCGCTGCGGCGCTGGCGATTGAGGATTCCGGCAACGGCGTGGCCGCGGCCCATGGGGCCGGCCTGCCGGTGCTCGTGACCCGCAGTGCCGCCAGTGCCGCGGAGGCCGATGGGCACTTCGCGCTGGCCACCGCCCAGCTGGACCACCTCGGCGAGCCCCTTCAGCCCTGTGCGGTGCGTCAGGGTCCGGCTTGCCCAGAGGGCCACGTCACGCTGTCGTGGCTGGAGCAGCTGCTGCCGGCCCGATGACCCCGCCGCCCTATCAGGCCACCCGCTTCGATCGCCTGCAGCGGCGGCTGGGCGATCAGCTGCTGGGTCTGTTCCGCGGCAGCTGGCGACGCCGCAGCCTGGCCGCCCTGGCCCTGCTGGGGGGCTTCTATGCCGGCCAGAACGTGACGGCCCTCTGGCTGGAGCGGATCGGTCTCCGTCCGCCCGTGGTGTTGGTGCTGGTGCTGCTGATCGAGCTGATGGTGCGCTTGCGCACGCGCCTGGTGGCGGATCGTGTGTCCCTGGGCTGGCTGATGCTCGACAACCTGCGCATCGGCCTGGTCTACGCCGTGGTGCTGGAAGCCTTCAAGCTCGGTTCATGAGCACCCATCGCCTGGCACAGGGCCCGGCGCCAGGGGCCGCCTCGGCGCCCATCGAGCCGCTGCTGCACTGGCTGCTGGCGGAGTGCCGCGCGGCGATCGCCGCCGGCCATCGCCCCGTGCTGGGGCTCAATGGGCCGGTGGGGGCCGGCAAGACCACCCTCTCCCACCAGCTGCAGCAGGGTTGCGCCCGGGTGGGGCTGCAGCTGGCTGTGGCGTCGATCGATGACGCCTACCTCCCCTGGCCGGAGCGGGAGCGGCGCCTGGCGGGCAACCCCTTCGGCGTCAGCCGTGTGCCCCCGGGCAGCCACGATCCGGCGGCCCTGCTCGATCCGATCCGGCGTTGGCGCGCCGTTGCCGCCGATCCGTGCCGCGGGCCGGCCCCGTTGACGCTGCCCCGCTTCGATAAACGTCTGCGCCAGGGCGCCGGTGACCGCATCGACGACTGGAATGGCCAGGCCGATGCCGTGCTGCTGGAAGGGTGGTTGCTGGGGTGCCGGCCGCTGGCGGAGGAGCTGCTGCGCACCGGCCCCGTCCGGGGGGATCGCAGCGCCGCGGCTCGGGCGTGGTTATTGCGCTGCAACCGGGAGCTCGAGTGCTATCAATCGCTCTGGGCGGCCCTCGATGGCCTGCTGATGCTCTGGCCGCTCAACTGGCAGTCGCCACGCCGTTGGCGTCTGCAGGCGGAAGCCCGGCAGCGCCGCTCCGGTGGCGGCTGGATGCCGGTGGCCGATCTGGATCGGCTGATCCGGGCCAGTCTGGAATCGCTCCCCGCGGACCTCTACCAGCAGCCGTTGCTGGCGCGGGCCGCTTGGGTGCGGGTGCTGGATGGGCGTCGCCGCTGCACCTGGCAGGGCCCCGGCGACGCCTGGATCGAGCGGGAGGCTCAGTCCTCGTCGCCCTGCTCTTCAGCCACGGGGTAGACGAAGCCCTGGGCACGGCCGCTCAGCACGGCCTTGCCGATCGAGAGGGCCTTCTGGGCGGCCACCGCGGCTTTGCCCTTCCAGGTGGCGTGGCGCTGATTCCGCTTGCCTTTGGAGGTTTTCTTCTTGGGAACAGCCATCCCGCTCGCTTTTTGCCAAACCAGGATCCTCCATTGCCACCCTGCCTTTCGTCAAATCGCTAAGCTCAAACCAGCGGCAGACCCCTGTGAGCAGCAGCGATTCCCCGGGCCCGACAACCCCTGCTGCCCCATCCCCTGTCAAGCCGGTTGCGCCCGCCTCTGAAGCGTCGCCGCCCAGCGTGCGACGGGACGCTGAAGCGAAACCTTCCACCGGCCTGCTGCGCGACCTGGGGCTCGTGCGCCAGCCACCGCCGAGTTACAGCCAGCTGCTGCAACAGCTCCGCCATGGCGAGGGACCCAATCGCATCAAGGACCTGGAGCTGTCGACGGCCCAGCGCCAGGTGAGCGTCACCTACAGCGACGGCCGTCGCGTGCAGGTGCCGGTGTTCAGCAACGACCAGGTCCTGCTGCGCGCCGCCCAGGACGCCCGCGTCCCCCTCAGCGTGCGCGACGACCGTCAGGACGAGGCCACGGCCAGCCTGGTGGCCAACGGCCTGCTGCTGCTGCTGCTGTTCGGCGGCCTGGCGTTGCTGATCCGTCGCTCAGCCCAGGTGGCGAATCGGGCCATGGGCTTCGGCCGCAGTCAGGCGCGCATGGTGCAGCCCGAGGCGGCGGTGCCGGTGCGTTTTGAAGATGTGGCCGGCATTAATGAGGCCAAGGAGGAGCTACAGGAGGTCGTCACCTTCCTGAAGGAGCCGGAGCGGTTCACGGCCGTGGGCGCCAAGATCCCCAAGGGGGTGCTGCTGGTGGGCCCGCCGGGCACCGGCAAGACCCTGCTGGCCAAGGCGATTGCCGGCGAGGCCGGGGTGCCGTTCTTCTCGATGGCGGCCTCCGAGTTCGTGGAGCTGTTCGTGGGCGTGGGCGCCAGCCGGGTGCGCGATCTGTTCCGCCGCGCCAAGGAGAAGGCCCCCTGCATCGTGTTCATCGACGAGATTGATGCGGTGGGCCGTCAGCGCGGTGCCGGCATCGGTGGCGGCAACGACGAGCGCGAGCAGACCCTCAACCAGCTGCTCACGGAGATGGATGGCTTCGCCGAGAACTCCGGCGTGATCCTGCTGGCCGCCACCAACCGGCCCGATGTGCTCGATGCGGCCCTGATGCGCCCCGGGCGCTTCGATCGCCGGATCCACGTGGATCTTCCCGATCGCCGCGGCCGCGAAGCGATCCTGGCGGTCCATGCCCGCAGCCGTCCCCTCGACGGGGCGGTCTCCCTGGCGGACTGGGCCAGCCGCACTCCCGGCTTCTCCGGCGCCGATCTCTCCAACCTGCTCAATGAGGCCGCGATCCTCACGGCCCGGCGGGAGCGGCCCACCATCGATGACCAGGCCCTCACCGATGCGCTGGAGCGGATCACGATGGGCCTGAGTGCGGCCCCGCTCCAGGACAGCGCCAAGAAACGCCTGATCGCCTATCACGAGATCGGTCACGCCCTGCTCACCACGCTGGTGCCGGCCGCCGATCGCCTCGACAAGGTGACGCTGCTGCCGCGGGCTGGCGGTGTGGGGGGGTTCGCCCGGATGATGCCGGATGAGGATGTGCTCGATTCCGGCCTGATCAGCAAGGCCTACCTCCGTGCCCGGATGGTGGTGGCCATGGGCGGTCGCGCGGCCGAGCTGGTGGTGTTCGGCCCCAGTGAGGTCACCCAGGGCGCGCAGGGTGATCTGGAGCTGGTCAGTCGCATCGGCCGCGAGATGGTCACCCGCTATGGCTTCTCAAGCCTGGGTCCGGTGGCTCTGGAGGCCGATGGGGCCGAGGTGTTCCTCGGCCGCGACTGGCTGCGCTCCGAGCCCCACTACTCCCGGGAAACCGGCAACCGCATCGATGCCCAGGTGCGGCAGCTGGCCCGCCAGGCCCTCGACCAGGCTGTGGAGCTGCTCGAGCCGCGCCGTGCCCTGATGGATGAGTTGGTCACGCTGTTGATCGAGACGGAAACGATCGAAGGCCCCGCCTTCACAGCCATCGTCGAGCGCCACGAGAGCCAGGGGCTGCCCGAAGGCGCCCCTGTCCTGACCGGCTGAGCCTCAGGCGAAACGGATGTCGAGGCTGCGCAGATAGGTCTGCAGGCCGGCGTCCTGGATCGGCAGCAGCCAGGCGGTGCTGCCGCTGGCGTTCACGTGGGCATGCCAGTGGCCGGGCGGGGTGATGAAGGCCCCACCGGCCTGCCAGTCGATGCGGCGGGGATTGTGGATCGTGCCGTCGGCGTTCAGCTCGGTGCCCACCAGGGTGTAACAGCCGGGCTGGCAATCCACGATCAGATCCAGGGCCACGGATTGGTGGCGGTGGGGGGCCTGGGTGGCGCCGGCTGGAACCATACCGAACATCGCCCAGAGCACATGGGTGACCGTGCGGGTGGCTGGCAGGTCGCGGTTGGCCAGCAGCAGGCTCAGGCGGTTGCTGCGGGCGCTGCCCGGTTGGTCGGCCAGGGCCTGGAGCTCACGGCGCAGCCAGGGCCCCGGATAGTGGGTGGCCTCGAAGCGAGGAGCCGCCGGAACCACCCCCAGGTAGCTCAGAAGCGGAGCGTCATGAACCCAGTAGAGAACACTGGTTTCATCGGCTTCGAGCAGGGGCGTGCCGCCCGCCGGCAGCACGAACAGGTCGCCCTGCGACCAGGGGATCGTGGCCTCGGGTTGACCGGCTTCGGCCCGCTGGCGGCAGCGGCCGCTGCCGGAAAGAACGAAGAACAGCGCGCTGGTGGCCTGGGCCGCCGCGCGGATGCCTTCGCCCCCGGCGATGCGGATGAAGTGGGCCGCCAGGCCGGGGCTGGTGGCCGGACCTGCCACCGCGAGCTCAGCGCTGAGATCGAGCGGCAGGATCGCGCTGGGGCCGCTGGCATGCAGCTCCGGGCTCCAGGTGCGGTAGGGGATCGGTTCGGTCAGCCCCGTGCGCACCGGGTTGGCGGCCTGCCGGTAATCGAACAGCAGGGCCTTGGCGCTGGGTTCAGCAGGGCCGCCGGCCTGGCTGTCGCCGTGGAACGGCTGCAGCCTCTCGGGGGTCTGGGTCATGGAACCGTCCCTCTCTGCTGTTGGGGTTAAGGGTATTGAGGCGTGGGTCGTCGCTGACGACTGCCTGATTCGCTACGTCCTGGATGATGCGCCCGTTGACCGGTTGGCAGCGGAGCCTGGAGCTCAGCCGCCAGCGACCGCCGGCACGATGCTCACCTCATCGCCATCGCTGAGGGCGGTGGTCTGGTTGTCGAGGAAACGGATGTCCTCGCTGTTCACATAAACGTTCAGGAAGCGGCGCAGCTTGCCGGCCTCATCGCACAGACGACCCTTCAGGCCGGGATAGCGTCCATCGAGGGCATCGATCAGACCATCCACGCTGCTGGCCTCGAGGCTGACGCTGGCCTCGTCGTTGGTGAACTTCTGCAGGGGGGTGGGGATCAGAACCTGAACGGCCATGGCGGGGATGGGGACGGTGGTGCGTGAACGGTGGACGAGAGGAGGAGTGCGTGCTCGGCGGCCCAGGGGGCTCAGGTGCCGGCGTGGCCGGCCTGGGCCCGCTGCCAGGCGGCGTTGAAGCTGTCGAGCTGCGCCTCGATGGTGTAGGGCGCCCCGATGGCATCGACCACGGCTTCGGTGGTCTTGAGGCCGTTGCCGGTGATGTAGGCCACGGTGGTTTCGTCGGGGTTGATCTTGCCCTGCTCCACCAGCTTCTTGAGCACGGCGATCGTGGTGCCGCCGGCGGTTTCGGTGAACACGCCCTCGGTTTCCGCCAGCAGCTTGATGCCCTCCACGATCTCGGTGTCGTTCACCGCGGCGATGGAGCCGTTGGTGCGGTTGGCGATGTCGATCGCGTAGGGGCCGTCGGCCGGGTTGCCGATGGCGATCGATTTGGCGATGGTGTTGGGCTTCACCGGCGTGATGAAATCACGGCCTTCGGCGAAGGCCTGGGCGATCGGGCTGCAGCCCTCGGCCTGGGCACCGCTGAAGCGCACGGCCTTCTCGTCCACCAGGCCGCACTTGATGAACTCATCAAAGCCCTTGCGGATCTTGGTGAACAGGGAGCCGGAGGCCAGCGGCGCCACGATGTGGTCGGGCAGTTGCCAGCCCAGCTGTTCGATCACCTCATAGCCCAGGGTCTTGGAGCCCTCGGAGTAGTAGGGGCGCAGGTTGATGTTCACGAAGCCCCAGCCGTAGGTGTTGGCCACTTCGGAACACAGGCGGTTCACCTGGTCGTAGTTGCCCTTCACCGCCATCAGGGTGGGGTTGTAGATCAAGGTGCCGAGCACCTTGCCAAGCTCCAGATCGCTGGGGATGAACACACAGCACTCCAGGCCGGCGTGGGCGGCGATGGCGGCGGTGGAGTTGGCCAGGTTGCCGGTGGAGGCGCAGCTCACCGTTTTGAAGCCCAGTTCGCGGGCACGGGTGAGGGCCACGCTCACCACGCGGTCCTTGAAGGAGAGCGTCGGCATGTTGACGCCGTCGTTCTTGATGTAGAGGCTCTTCAGCCCCAGGCGCCTGGCCAGGTTGTCGGCCTTGAGCAGCGGTGTGAAGCCGGTGCCCACATCGATCGGGTCGCCCTCGATCGGCAGAAATTCGCGGTAGCGCCAGATCGAAGCGGGGCCGGCCTCAATGGTGGCGCGGCTGACGCGGCTGCGGATGGCGTCGTAGTCGTAGACCACCTCCAGGGGGCCGAAGCAGACGTCTTCACAGACGTGGCGGGCTCCGGGTTCGTAGGCGTGGCCGCATTCCTTGCAACGCAGGCCGGTGAAAGTGGCGCGGGAAAGGGTCGCCGTCACGGTTGCACGCTGAAGGTTGTTGGACGCTAGCAGCGCCTCCTGGTCGGCCCTGAAAAGCCCGATCTCTCAGATCGGGTATTGGCTCGCCATGGATTGCGCCGCTGCTTCGGTGGCGGGTTGCCCCTTGACCGCGCCCCCGCTCTCCTTAGCCTCGCGGGGTGGCTGTGCGCTCCTCCCCTTCGCTGCGACTGTCGCTGCTGGCGGCCCTGGCCCTGGTGGTGGGGCTGTTTGTTCTGGCCTCCCGCGTGGCGGTGGAGAGCCAGTGGTTCGGTCAGTTCGGAGCCGAGGCGGTGCTCTGGCGCCGCTGGCTGTTTCAGCTTCTGGCCTTTGTGGTGGTGATGGGCCTCGGTGTGCCGCTGCAGCTGCAGCAGCTCAGCCGCTGCTGGCGCCTGCGCCAGGAGGCCCTCCGCAAGACCCTCCCCCCGACTCCCCTGCTGGTGCTCGGCCAGCGCGGCCTGGTGGCCGTGCTCGTGGCACTGGTGGTGCTGCTGGCCGGTGGCTTCACCTACCTGATGGTGCAGGCCAAGGATCTGATCGCCGCTCCGTTCAGTGGTCGGGTGATCACGGGCATCCCGGTGCTGGCGGATCTGCCCCCCTGGCTGTTTCTCGGCCTGGCGGCGGGGCTGCTGTTGCCCCTGCTGCTCTGGCCGTTCACCACCCTGCGGATCACCTTGGCGGCCGCCCTGGCCGGTTCCGCCACCGCCCTGGCCCGCGGCTGGAGCCTGTGGCTGCCTGCCCTGCTGGCGGTGCCCTTCGGGGAGCGCGATCCGGTGGCCGGCTTCGATCTGAGCTTCACCACCCTGCAGCTTCCGGCCCTGCATCTGCTCGTGAGTGTGGTGCTGGCCCAGGCGGTGGTCGGCCTGGCGGGCTGTCTCTGGCTCACCCTCAGCGAGGGCTCCAGCCTCTCCGACCTGCGTTTTCCCGGTCTGAGCGGTCAGCAGCAGCGCGTGCTGCAACCGCAGCTGGCCGTGCTGGCCGTGATGGCTGCCCTCAGCTATGCGCTCTCCCCCTTCGATCTGATGGTGCA
>JBEGQE010000165.1:0-4047 GCA_041181145.1 Cyanobacteriota bacterium | reverse complement strand
AATACCAGAACGGCATGGGCGTGCCCGCCCTGTTCGCCATCCACCAGGACGCCTCCGGCAACGCCCGCGGCCTGGCCATGGCCTACGCCAAGGGCATCGGCGGCACCCGCGCCGGCATCCTCGAAACCAACTTCAAGGAAGAGACCGAAACCGACCTGTTCGGTGAGCAGGCCGTGCTCTGCGGGGGCCTTTCCGAGCTGGTGAAGGCCGGTTTCGAAACCCTGGTGGAAGCTGGTTATCAGCCCGAGCTGGCCTACTTCGAGTGCCTGCACGAGGTGAAGCTGATCGTGGATCTGATGGTGAAGGGCGGCCTCACCGCCATGCGCGATTCGATCTCCAACACCGCCGAGTACGGCGACTACGTGAGCGGCCCGCGCCTGATCACCGCCGACACCAAGGCCGAGATGAAGCGCATCCTGGCCGACATCCAGGACGGCACCTTCGCCCGCAACTTCGTGGCCGAGTGCGAGGCCGGCAAGCCCGAGATGGCGAAGATCCGCGAGCGCGACAGCCAGCACCCGATCGAGCAGGTGGGCAAGGGCCTGCGCTCGATGTTCTCCTGGCTGAAGGCCGCCTGATCGGCGCTTGAGCCTGCTGCCTGCGGCGGGTCTGCTCGGGGTGGGTTCCTTCGCGGGGATCCACCCCGTTCTGCTGGTGGCCCTGGCCTGTGGCCTCGATCAGCTGGTGGGCGATCCGCCCTGGTGCCTGCATCCGGTGGTGGTGATGGGTGGGGTGATCAGCCGCCTGCGCCGCTGGGCGGAGGCCTGGGCCGGCGATCGCCCCCGCCGGCTGCGCCTGGCCGGCGGGCTGATCACCCTGCTGCTGGTGGGGGGCAGTGGACTGGCGGGCTGGGGGTTGGAGCGGCTGGCCCTGGGGTTGTCGCTGCACGGCGTTTCTGCCCTGCTGCTGCTGATCGCCCTGGCCAGTGCCCTGGCCGGCCGCAGCCTGGCCCAGGCCGTTCGCGCCGTGCTCGCCGCCCTGGCGGCCGCTGATCTGCCCCTGGCCCGCCAGCGGCTGAGCTGGATCGTGGGGCGGGACACCGACCGCCTCGATGGCCCCGGGATCCTGCGGGCCGCGGCGGAGACCGCCAGTGAGAACGCCGTGGACGGCCTGTTCGCGCCGCTGTTCTGGATGCTCGTGGGCGCAGGCCTCTGGAGTTCCGGTGCACTGCAGGCCCCGGGCCCCCTGGCCCTGGCCTGGGGGTTCAAGGCCGCCAGCACCCTCGATTCGATGCTCGGTTATCGCCGCGGCCGGCTGCGCTGGCTGGGCACCGCCGGCGCCCGGCTCGACGATCTGCTGGTGTGGCTGCCCTGCCGCCTGGTGGCCCTGGGCCTGCCGCTGATCGCCGGTGCGCCCCCGGCGGCGGCCTGGCGCCAGTTCAGGGCTGCCTGCCGGGACGGCGCTCCCGATCCCTCGCCCAATGCCGGCCTGTCCCAGGCGGCCTACGCCCATGCCGCTGGAGTGCGGCTGGGTGGCCTCAACCACTACGGCGGGGAGCAGCGTGCCAAACCGGCGTTGGCGGCGGATCAGCCCCCGGCCGATGCGGCGGCGGTGGAGCGGATCCTGGCACTCACCGCTCGTCTGCAGGTGCTCTGGCTGGCTGTGGCTCTGATGCTGTTCCGATCGGTAGCGATGCTGCTCGCTCAGTAGGCGCCGCGGTCCATCGGCAGCAGCACCACCCCCACGGTGCGCAGCACGATGCGCAGGTCGAGCCAGAAGCTGCGGTGGCGCACGTACTCCAGATCCATCTGCACCCGCTGCCGGTAGCTGAGGTTGTTGCGCCCCGACACCTGCCAGAGCCCGGTGAGGCCCGGCCGCACCGACAGCACCTCGTCCATGGCGCGGCCATAGCGGGGTAGCTCCTCCCACACGATCGGCCGTGGGCCGACCACGCTCATCTGCCCCTTCAGCACGTTCAGGAACTGCGGCAGCTCATCGAGGCTGGAGCGGCGCAGCAGCTTGCCCAGGGGCGTGATGCGGGGATCGTTGCGCAGTTTGTGATCGCGCTCGAATTCGGCGCGCAGCTCCGGGTCCGCGGCCAGCACCGACGCCAGCACGCGGTCGGCGTCCTTGCGCATCGTGCGGAACTTCAGGCAGCCGAACCCCTTGTAACCGCGGCCGATGCGGCGCTGGCTGTAGAAGACGCTGCCCCTGGAGCTCAGCTTCACCAGTAGGGCTAGCAGCAGGAACAGCGGCGAGCCGAGCGCCAGCACCAGCAGCGAGAACACGATGTCGCCGGCGCGCTTGATCATCCGGCCGCGCTTCGACTGATCCAGCAGCAGCTGGCTGGCGGTGGGTTCGGCCGGGATGCTGGTGGCGGCGCGGCGTTTCGGCATCCCGTCAAGACACTGACGCTATTAAAGAAGTGCACCCCCCGTCCGGGCGGCTGCCCGCAGTCACTCACCCCAGAGGCACAGCCGGAAGGCAGGGGTGCGGCAGGGGATCGGGCAGCGGCCCGGACCTGGCGCTGTGGCGCCGCTGGTGCTGCTCCCAGCTGCGTTCGATCACGGCGGCCATGCGGTTCTGGAAGCGCCCGGGAGCAAAGCCTTCGGCCCAGAGGCGTTGCTGCTCGGCGGGCAGGCGGCGCCAGAGCTGCTCGGCCTCGAAGTGTTCCAGCGCCTCCGCCAGGCAGCGGGCGCTCTGTTCGGCGAACAGCAGGCCGGTGGGGTGGCTGGCGCCGCTGCGCAGGCAGCGCACGCTGTCGAGCAGGCCGCCCTGCCCCAGGCCGATCACCGGCGCTCCAGCCGCCATCGCCTCCACCGGAGCGATCCCGAAATCCTCCAGGCCGGCATACACGTAGGCGCGGCAGCGGGCGAGCCAGCCATTCACCTCCGCCTGCGGCAGCCGGCCCAGCAGCTGCACGTTCGGACGGGCCCGCGCCTCCAGCCGCCGGCGCTCCGGCCCGTCACCGATCACCACCAGGGGCAGGCCGGTGCGGTTGAAGGCCTCCACCACCAGGTCCACCCGCTTGTAGGGCACCAGGCGGCAGAGGCAGAGATACACGTCATCGCGGGGTTGATCCCAGCGGAAGCGCTCCACCGCCACCGGCGGATGCACCACCACGGCGTCGCGGCCCCAGCAGCGGCGGATGCGGGCGGCTGTGAAGCGGGAGTTGGCGATCAGCTGATCGGGCCGTTGGCCGCTCAGCACATCCCACTGGCGCAGCCGATGCAGCTGCCAGCGGATCAGCGGACCCAGGCCGCGCCGCGCCAGGGCCGAGTGGCGCAGGTAGGCATGCATCTGGTCCCAGGCGTAGCGCACGGGTGTATGCACATAGCTGATGTGGCATTGATCCGGGCTGGTGAGAACCCCCTTGGCCACCAGGTGCGAACTGCTGAGCACGAGGGGGAAGTCGCCCAGATCGAGCTGTTCGATCGCCAGCGGCAACAGCGGCAGGTACTGCTGCACGTGGCTGATGCCGAACGGGAGCGCCTGGATGAACGAGGTGCGGATCGCCCGTCCTTCCAGCCAGCTGCCGCGGCGTCCGCTTTCACCGTCCACCAGCGCATGCAGCTGGGGCCGGCCCAGCAGCGCGTCGAGTTCGCGCACCACCAGCTCCGCTCCCCCCACCGAGCGCGGTGTGAACCACTCGTGCACGAGGGCAACCGGGGCGGGAAGCGAGGCCATGGCCAGCAGCGTAGGCGTGGCCTTTTGAAGATTGATTGCTCGCCAGGTCACAAAAACTCTCAGCTGATTGCGAGGCCTCAGGGCGGTTCCGATGCTGTGCCCAGTTCCTGCCGGCCATGGCGATTCGCGAGCTTCTGGAAGACGCCCTCGAGGAACCGTCGATCGGTGCAACCGCCCGCTTCACCTGGCATGCCACCCCTGTGGGAATTGCCGCCCTCTGGACCGAAGGCACACCGCCCACGCCGCCGCCCTACGACAGTGCCTTGCAGGAGGGCCTGGAGGTGGGCCTCGACCTCAGCCGCGAGGAACGTGAATTTCACCAGGTGAGCAAGGGCCTGGTGCTGCTGTTCCACAGCTGAGGGGCCTGGGCGATGGCGTTTCGATCAGGAACGGCGACGGAAACTGCGCCCGGCGGGCTGC
>JBEGQE010000164.1:0-2976 GCA_041181145.1 Cyanobacteriota bacterium | reverse complement strand
CCAACTGGGGGCGGCTGAGCAATCAGCTGTTCTGGCGCGCCGGGGTTGGCAACTTCCAGGGCACGGAGTATCAGTCGTCCAACCTGGCCGATCTGTGGCGGGGCAGCGTCTTTGCCTCGTTGAACAGCAGCCTGCCGCTGTGGACCGGCAAGGCGGTCGACACCGGCAGCGAATCCGCCAGCCGCTTCAGCCCAGTGCCGATCGTGCCCGGGCTGGTGCTGAACGCCAACACCAGCCTCAACCTCGCCTACTACGGCGATGGCACCTACCAGAACCTCTACAGCATCAGCGGCGGCCCAACGCTCACCCTCGGCCACCTGCAGCGCAACTGGTTCGACTACACCCAGCTGACGATCACCGGCGGCGGCACGCTGCGCGAGGGCCTCAGTCCATTCAGCTTCGATCGCGAGGTGGACCTCGGCACCGTGGGCATCGGCCTCACCCAGCAGCTGGTGGGTCCGCTGCTGTTCAGCGGCGGCCTGGGCCTGAATGTGGATCCCCGCTCGGAATTCTTCGGCGACACGGTGGGGGCCTACGTGGAGCTGCGCTGGCAGCGGCGCGCCTATGAGCTGGCCGTGTACTACAGCCCCTATGAGCAACTGGGCGGCATCCGCGTGAAGCTGAACGACTTCAACTTCAGCGGCACCGGCGTGCCGTTCGTGCCCTACAACCCGGTGGTGACCGCCAACGATCCCGCCACCCTGCAGCGGCGCGGCTTCTGATCGGCAGGGCCACCGATGCGGCCGGAACCCCTCCCTTAGGGAACAGGCGGCAGCACAGGCACCGCCTCCTCCGGCCCGCCGATCACCAGATCGCTGCCATGGATGTCGGCTCCCACCAGCACGGCACCCTGTAGCAGCACGCCGGGGCTGAGGGCCTGAATCACCACGGCGCCGCGCAGGTCGGCGCCCCGCAGATCGGCGTCGCTGAGGTCGGCATTGCTCAGCCGGGCCCCGGCCAGCTGCGCCCCCTGCAGGTTGGCACCGCTGAGATCCGCCCCCTCGAGGTTGCTGCCGCGCAGGTCGGCGCCGCGCAGGTCGGCTTCGCGCAGATCCATGCCGCTGAGGAGCAGGGCGCGCAGATCCGCACCCCGCAGGTCACAGCCGCGGCAGGCCTCCCAGGGGGGCGAGGCAACCTGGGGCAACGCCGCCGGCCGCCAGGGCTGCACCGGCAAGGGCCGCACCGCTGGATCCACGACCGCCAGCAACGCCGCCAGCACCGACCACCCGGCCATTACCCCCGCTGAAGCGCCCATCGGCCCGACCCGCGCACGTCCTGTCTTCGTGATAGACAGTTCGCCGACCGGCCGCCACAGCGGGCTGCGCTCAGGCCACCGCGGCGAAGCCCTGCAGATAGGGGAGGCGTGCCGCCGTGGCCTCCAGGGCGGCGGTGTTGGCCACCAGCTGGCCGGTGGCATCCCACTGCCCGGTGGTGAGCATCTGGCGCGGACCGCTGGCCAGCTCGAGGGCCCACTGCTGAGCACCGCCGCTGAGGCTGGCACGGGCCACATCCAGCTGGAAGGGCTCGGCGGGCCGGGCGGCGGCGGCCTCCTGGATCGCCAGCATCGTGTCGTGGCCGGCCACCAGGCAAGGGATGCCGAGAGCGAGGCAGTTGCCGTGGAAGATCTCGGCGAAGCTCTCACCCACCACGGCGCGGATGCCCCAGCGCATCAGCGCCTGGGGGGCATGCTCCCGGCTGGAGCCGCAGCCGAAGTTGCGGTTCACCAGCAGGATCGCCGCCCCCTGGTGCTCCGGCCGGTCGAACGGGTGGGGGCCCGTCGGGCTGCCGCTGAGTTCGGCACGGTCGTCGGCGAAGGCAGCCGGGCCGAGGGCATCAAAGGTGACGCACTTGAGGAAGCGCGCCGGGATGATCCGGTCGGTGTCGATGTCGTCGCCGCGCACCACCACGGTGGTGCCGTTGACGCCGCTGATCGGGCCGGAGGGGAAGGGGGTGGAGCTGGTCATGGCAGGCGGGTCTGGCGCGGTCTGGCAGGCAATCGGTTCAGGCGTTGATCTCGGCGTTGAGCAGCTCGCGCACGTCGCTCACCCGCCCGGCAATGGCCGCCGCGGCCACCATCGCCGGGCTCATCAGCAGGGTGCGGCCGCTGGCGGACCCCTGGCGGCCCTTGAAGTTGCGGTTGGAGGAGCTGGCGCTGATCTGCCGGCCCTCGAGGCGATCGGGGTTCATCGCCAGGCACATCGAGCAGCCGGGCTCGCGCCACTCGAAGCCGGCCTCTTCGAACACCTTGTCGAGCCCCTCGGCTTCCGCCGCCGCGGCCACCTGCTCACTGCCGGGCACCACGAAGGCCTTGATCCCCGGAGCCACATGGCGGCCCCTGGCCACGGCCGCCGCGGCCTGGAGGTCGCTGAGACGGCCATTGGTGCAGCTGCCGATGAAGCACACGTCCACCGGGGTGCCGGCGATCGGGGCACCGGGCTGCAGATCCATGTAGCGGTACGCCTCCTCGGCGAGCGGGCGCTCGTCGGGTTCGGTCTGCTCGAGGGTGGGCACGGTTTCATCCACACCGATGCCCTGCCCTGGGGTGATGCCCCAGGTGATCGTGGGGGCGATGGCGGCGGCATCGAAGCGCACCTCGTCGTCGAACACGGCATCGGCGCCGCTGGCCAGGCTGCTCCACCAGGCCACGGCCCGATCCCAGGCCGCACCGCTGGGGGCGCAGGGCCGGCCCTGCAGGTAGGCGAAGGTGGTCTGGTCGGGGTTCACGTAGCCGCAGCGGGCACCGCCCTCGATCGCCATGTTGCAGAGGGTCATGCGCTCCTCCATCGAGAGCGCCGCGATCGCCGGGCCGGCGAACTCGTAGGCGTAACCCACGCCGCCCTTCACGCCGAGGGTGCGGATCACGTGCAGCACCAGATCCTTGGCGTAGACGCCGTTCTGCAGCTGCCCGTCCACCCAGATGCGGCGCACCTTGAGCTTGCCCATCGCCAGGCTCTGGCTGGCGAGCACGTCGCGCAC
>JBEGQE010000163.1:0-15170 GCA_041181145.1 Cyanobacteriota bacterium | reverse complement strand
TCAACAACGCCGTGCAGACCACCCAGGACGCCCTGCAGGCGCGGGTGGTGGAGGCCCAGAACCGCCTGCCGCAGGTGCAGATCGACGACGACCTGCGCATCCGCATCAGCGCCATCTGCGGCGAGCTGGATGTGGACGGCCTGCGCGGCGACATCGTGACCAACCGCGCCGCCCGGGCTCTGGCGGCCTTCGAGGGCCGCACTGAGGTGACCGAAGACGACGTGGCCCGCGTGGCCGCCTGCTGCCTGCGCCACCGCCTGCGCAAGGACCCGCTGGAGCAGATCGACTCCGGCGACCGCGTGGTGAAGGTGTTCTGCAAGGTGTTCGAGCGCCCCGAAAGCACCGACCGCGGCGCCTTCGAACTGGCCCTGGCGGCCTGATGGGTCGCCGGGGATCGCCATGAGGATCCTCGGCATCGACCCCGGCCTGGCCCGGGTGGGCTATGGCCTGATCGACGTGGAGGAGGCGCCGGGCGGACGACAGCAGCTCCTGGACTGCGGCATCATCCGCACCGACCCCGGCCGGAGCGAGGGCGACCGGATGGTGGAGATCGCCCGCGACCTGCGCTCCCTGGTGCGCGCCTGGCGGCCGGAACTGGCGGCGGTGGAGAAGTTCTTCTTCTACCGCTCCAGCACCACGATCGCGGTGGTGCAGGCGCGCGGCGTCGTGATGATGACCCTGGCACGGCTGAAGGTGCCGGTGGTGGAGTTCCCGCCGATGCAGATCAAGCTGGCCCTGGCTGGCCACGGCCACGCCCACAAGGACGATGTGCTCGATGCCGTGATGCGTGAGCTCGACCTGAGCGACCCGCCCCGGCCGGACGATGCCGCCGATGCCCTGGCGGTGGCCCTGACCGGCTGGTTCCAGCGCTGAGGCCCCGATGGCCAATCCCAACGACAAGCCAGCGCTGCGGGATCACTACCGGCAGCTGCGCCGCAAGGCCCTGCTGGCCGGCCCCGCCGCCGGCGCGGCCATCGCCCGGGCAGCGGCCGGCAACCTGGCCCCGCTGCTGCCGGACGGCACGCACCTGGGCCTCTACTGGCCGATCCAGCACGAACCCGACCTGCGCAGCCTGGCCCGGCTGCTGCCAGCACCGCAGCGCACCCGGTTGGCCCTGCCGGCGATCGAGGCAGAGCGGCTGCTCTACCGCCCCTGGACGCCGGACAGCCCGCTGCAGCCGGACGGCTGTGGCATCCCCGCCCCCCTGGGTCCCGGCGGGGCCCTTCCCCCCAGCCGCATGGGACTGCTGCTGGCGCCGGCCCTGGCCGTGGATCGCTCCGGCATTCGGCTGGGCTACGGCGGCGGCTGGTTCGATCGCCTGCGCGCCGACCCCGCCTGGCGGGCGGTGCCGGCCCTGGCGGTGCTGCCCGCCGCCTGCCGCTGCGAGGCACTGCCCCGGGATCCCTGGGATGTGCCCTTCGACGGCTGGCTCGATGAACACGGCCTGCATTGGTTGCAAGCTGTGTAACAGCCTGGGCAGGCCGGCGCGCCACGCGGCGGGGTTTGGCAGGATCGGAGCACGCCAATGCCGCCTCTGTGGATCTCCAGGCCAACGACGCGTTTCTCTCCGCCACTGCCGCCAGCCAGCGGGCCAGTGCTGAGGCGGGTCGCCGCGGCCCCGGCATCCGCATGAACCGGGGAACCGCCGCCGAGCAGGTGCTGGCCTCCGAGCTGCGCAGCCGCCAGGAGCCCTCGGATGCGCTCTCGATGATGGTCAGCTCGATGGTGCACATGGTCCAGGCCGGCAAGACCCGCAGCAGCGTCAGCCGCTGGTCGGCCTGAGGCCGGTCAGGCCCACCTCGACGTCCGTCTGGCCCGCGCTTGACTGAGCGTGGACCGGTTGCACCCCTTTGCCATGCGCCTTCGCCGCCTCGCCCTCGCCGGCGCCCTCGTGCTGCTCAGCCCCGGCCTGGCCGAGGCCCACGGCATCCAGAGCAGCGTCACCCACCTGGCCGGTGCCAGCGATCAGCTGCTGCTGCAGAGCGCCTTCTCCAGCGGGGCACCCACGGCCGATGCGGTGGTGCGCCTGGTGCCCCCCGGCGGCCAGCCGCTGGAGGTGGGCCGCACCGACAGCCAGGGGCAATTGAGCTTCGCGCTGCCGCGCAACGCCAGCGGCGACTGGGAACTGCAGGTGGATGGCGGCCCCGGCCACCGCGACTACCTGGAGATGCCGGTGCGTGCCGGCCAGGCCCAGCTCGATCAACTCAGCGAGCACAGGCACGCGCCGTTGGGCGGGCTGCTGGCCGGGCTCGGCGGGCTCGGGGCAGCTGCCATGCTGCTGGGACTCCAGCGCATCCGCCGCCCCCGTTGATGGCCACCGGCAGCCAGAAGCTCGACCAGATCGTGGCCCGCCTGAAGGGCACCGCCGATCCGAAGCGGCGCTACGAGTACGTGCTCTGGCTGGCCAAGAAACTCGAGCCGCTGCCCGAGGAGTTCCGCAACGACGCCTTCAAGGTGAAGGGCTGCGTGTCGCAGGTGTACGTGGTGGGCCAGCTGCGCGAGGGACGCCTGCACTGGCAGGGGGATTCCGATGCGGCGATCACCAAGGGATTGCTGGCCCTGTTGATCGAAGGGCTGGAGGGGCTGGAGCCGGCAGCCGCCGCCGCGATCGATCCCGCCTTCCTGGCCGAAACGGGACTGCAGGCGAGCCTGACCCCGTCGCGGGCGAATGGCTTCCTCAACATCCTGCGGATGATGCAGGCCCAGGCCAGCGCCCTGGCCGCCGAAGCCTGAACGGCCGGATTTCTAGGATCGCGGTTTACGCGGACACGCAGGCATGACCATCGGCATCGGCTTGCTCGGGCTTGGCACGGTGGGAGCAGGCGTTGCCGGGATCCTCACCAGCCCCGACGGTCGCCATCCCCTGGTGAGCCAGCTGGCCCTGCGCCGGGTGGCGGTGCGCGATCTGAGCCGGCCGCGGCCGGTGGAGCTGGCGGAGGCGATCCTCTGCACCGACCCGGAGGCCGTGATCGACGACCCGGCGGTCGACATCGTGGTGGAGGTGATGGGCGGGCTGGAGCCGGCCCGCAGTCTGATTCTGCGCGCCATCGCCGCCGGGAAACCGGTGGTGACCGCCAACAAGGCGGTGATCGCCCGCTACGGCGAGGAGATCGCCGCGGCCGCCGCCGCCCGGGGCGTGTACGTGCTGATCGAGGCCGCCGTGGGCGGGGGCATCCCGATCATCGAACCGCTCAAGCAATCCCTCGGCGGCAACCGCATCCAGCGGGTGAGCGGCATCATCAACGGCACCACCAACTACATCCTCAGCCGCATGGCGGATGAGGGCGCCGCCTACGGCGACGTGCTGGCCGATGCCCAGCGCCTGGGCTACGCCGAGGCCGATCCGGCCGCCGATGTGGAAGGGGGCGACGCCGCCGACAAGATCGCCATCCTGGCGGGCCTGGCCTATGGCGGCAGCGTCGAGCGGCCGGCGATCCCCACCGAGGGCATCAACCGCCTGGACTCCCGCGATGTGAACTACGCGGCCCAGCTGGGCTACGTGGTGAAGCTGGTGGCCAAGGCCCAGTTCCTCGGCACCGATGCCGACGGCACCGTGCAACTGGATGTGGGCGTCAGCCCCACGCTGCTGCCGCGCGAGCATCCGCTGGCCGGCGTGCATGGCGTCAACAACGCCATCCTGGTGGAGGGCGACCCGGTGGGACGCGTGATGTTCTACGGCCCGGGCGCCGGTGCGGGGCCCACCGCCTCCGCCGTGGTGGCCGACATCCTCAACATCGCCGGCATCCGGGAAGTGGCCGGCAGCAGTGGTGCACTCGATCCGCTGCTGGCGGCCAGCCGCTGGCGCCGCTGCCGCCTGGTGGACCCGGGGCAGACCCAGCACCGCAACTACCTGCGCCTGCGCACCAGCGACCAGCCGGGCGTGATCGGCAAGATCGGCAGCTGCTTCGGCGATGAAGGCGTCTCGATCCGCTCGATCGTCCAGTTCGAAACCAGCGCCGCCGGCGCCGATGCGGAGATCGTGGTGATCACCCACGAGGTGAGCGAGGCCAGCTTCCGCCGCGCCCTAGCGGCGATCGAAGCCCTGCCCGATGTCACGGCCGTGGCGGCCTGCCTGCGCACGCTGTAGGGACAACCGCCCCTGGCAGGGCGTCACCGCCCTGGTGCAGAGTGGAAGCAAATCGAAAGATTTCAGCCCGTCCCACGGGGCTCGCCCATGGCACTCCCCCGTGGGAATCCGCTGACGCAGTGGTTGCCCGGTAACAGCAGCAACCCTTTGCTGGACCCGCCCCGCCAAGCCTGGCGTGAGGTTGCCTTCCACAGCCTGCCGAGGTCCATCCACCAACCCCTCCCGACGACTCCGACTGAGATCCCTCTTCCTCCGGTAGCCATGACGCTCCATCAGGGTGATTGCATCACCCTCACCAGTGATGAGAACAGCCACGACGAGAACCTGTATCAGGTGATCGGCGTCGACGATCGGCACAACCGCTGCTGGGTGCGGCGCTGGCCCCTGGCCAGCCACGGCTCGCCTGTGTTTGAAATTTCCCTGCAGCAGGTGGCCAGCAACGGCCATCCCCATCCCCCGCGCAAGCCAACCGGGGCTTGAATGGGCGGGCGCTTCCGCCCTCCCTCCTGGCTCGACAGCCCCACCGCCTGCCGCTGGCCCTGGGCCTGAGCGCCACCATCGGCCTGCTGCCGCTGTGGGGCTGCCAGACACCACGCCCCGCCGGCAGCCTGGTGGTGGCGAGCAAGAGCCGCATCGATTCCCTCGATCCCGTCTCGGCCTCCCGCATCGGCCAGATGCAGGTGCTCAGCGCCCTCGGCGACCCCCTGTACGCCATCCGCAGCGACGGCACGATCGAGCCGCGGCTGGCCCGCGCCCTGCCGGTCGTCAGCGGCGACGGCCTGCGGGTCCGCATCCCCCTGCGCCAGGGGGTGCGCTTCCACGACGGCACGCGCTTCGATGCGGCCGCCATGGCCTTCTCCCTGGAGCGCTTCAAGGCCATCGGCACCCTCGGCTACCAGCTGGCCGATCGGGTGGAGAGCGTGCGGGTGCTGAGCCCCGATGCCATCGAACTGCGTCTGCACCGGCCCTTCAGCCCGCTGGTGCGGCTGCTCAGCGCCGCCTTCCTGACCCCGGTCTCCCCCACCGCCTACCGGGCCCACCGCGGCAAGCCGCTCAACGAGCGCTTCGTGGGCACCGGCCCCTACCGGCTGGCCTTTTACAGCCCTCAGCAACAGAAACTCACGCCCTTCCCGGCCTACTGGGGCCGCAAGCCGGCCAACGCCGGCCTGAGCCTGGTCACCCTGAGCAACTCCACCGCCCTGTTCGGGGCCCTGCGCAGCGGCGAGGTGGATGTGTTGCTCAGCAGTGGCCTGGAGATCGACCACCAACAGGCGCTGCACCGCGAGGCGGTCGCCGGGCGCCTGCGCGAGGCGGTCGGTCCGGCCTTCGAGATCGCCCTGGTGTCCCTGCTCAGCGATCAGCCGCCGTTGAACGACCCGCTGCTGCGCCAGGCGGTGGCCCGCAGCCTCGATCGGCAGACCATCCAGCAGCGCGTCGGGCTGGGGATGCGCCCCGCCCTGCGCCAGCTGGTGCCGCCCTCCCTGCCGGGATCACTGCCCAGGGCCTGGCCGGCCTACGACCCCGCCGCCGCCCGCGCCCTCTACCGCCGCGCCGGCTACTGCAACGGACGCCGGCTCAGCCTGCCCCTCACCTTCCGCTCCGACATCCCCACCGATCGCCTCTTTGCCCTCACCTGGCAGAGCCAGCTGCGCCGCGACCTCGGGGACTGCGTGGCGCTGGAGGCCAGCGGCATGGAATCCACCACCGCCTATTCCCAGCTCGACAAGGGGGCGATCACGATGCTCTTCTACGACTGGAGCGGGGATTACCCCGACGCGGAGAACTTCCTGGTGCCACTGCTGGGCTGCAGCCAGGCCAGGGGGCAGCGCTGCCTGAAGGGCAACAGCGTGCTCGGCGGCAGCTTCTGGACCGCCCCCGGGCTGGAGGAGGCCCTGCAGCGCAGCAGCGAACTGACCGGCCCGGCCCGACTGGGAGTGCTGCACACGATCCAGCGCCGGGCGGCCGCCGGCACCCCCTACCTGCCGGTGTGGCTGAGTGCACCGGTGGCCTGGGCGCGACCGGAGCTAACCACCCCGCTGTTTGACGGCTCCGGCCGCGTGCAGCTGCAAACCCTGCAGCGCCTGCCATGAGCCGCCGTCGCCATCTCCTCTCCTATCTGGCCAGCCGGCTGGCCCTGGTGCCGCTGATGCTCTGGCTGATCGCCAGCCTGGTGTTCCTGCTGCTGCGGGTGGCCCCGGGCGATCCGATCGATGCCCTGCTCGGCACCCGGGCGCCGCGCGAAGCCCGGGAGGCCCTGCGTCAGCAACTGGGGCTGGATCAGCCGCTGCTGACCCAGTACGGCCACTACCTGAACGACCTGTTGCATGGCCAGCTGGGCCAATCCCTGGCCAACCAGGAACCGGTGAGCACGGTGATCGGCCGCAGCCTGCCCGCCAGCCTGGAACTGGGGCTGGTGGCCCTGCTGATCGCCGCCGTGATCGGCCTGGCGGTGGGGTTCAGCGGCATCGCCCGGCCCGAGGGCAAGGTGGACCTCGCCGCCCGGCTCTACGGCATCGGCACCTACGCCCTGCCGCCGTTCTGGGCGGCGATGGTGGTGCAGCTCGTGTTCGCCGTCTGGCTGGGATGGCTGCCGGTGGGTGGTCGCTTCCCGGCCACCCTGCTGCCGCCGGAGGGCAGCGGCTTCTACCTGCTCGACAGCCTGCTGAGCGGCAACGGCAGCCAGTTCCAGGGGGCCCTGCGCCATCTGGTGCTGCCGGCCAGCACCCTGGGCCTGCTGCTCAGCGGCGTGTTCGCCAATGCCCTGCGCCTGAACCTGCGCCGTGCCCTCGATTCCGACTACGTGGAAGCCGCCCGCAGCCGCGGCCTGAGCGAGCGGCGGGTGGTGCTGCGCCACGCCCTGCCCAACGCCCTGCTGCCGGTGCTCACGATCACCGGCATCACCGTGGCCTCGCTGATCGGTGGCGCCCTGCTGATCGAGGTCACCTACAGCTGGCCAGGGGTGGCCTTCAAGCTGCAGGAGGCGATCAGCCAGCGCGACTATCCGGTGGTGCAGGGGATCGTCGTGGTGGTGGCCGCCCTGGTGGTGGCCGTGAGCGTGCTGGTGGATCTGCTCGTGGCGCTGCTCGATCCGCGCATCAGCTTCTAGGCCGGGCCGAGCGCGCCGGCCCTGCCGGCCACCGCTCAATCGGCAGCAGGCTGGCGAATCCCCGCAGCCCAGACCTGGGCGCGGGGGCGATCGAGCACATAGGCCGTCACCCCCCCCAGGCGGCGCCGCTGGGGCAGCACACCGCCGAGGCCAGGCCGACCGACGCCCTGCAGGAAGTCGCTGCTCAGACTGAGGATCAGGGCCTGCATGCGGCCGGGATCAACCCCCACCAGCTCTTCACCGAGTTGGAACAGGGCCTGGTTTCCGGGCCGGATCCGCACCGGCGAGAAGTGGCTCCCGCCCTCCAGCAGCACCAGGCGGCTGCGGGGATGGGCCTGGGGCAGGAACAGCCGCAGCTGCTCGCTCAGGGGCGGCGTGATCAGATCCAGACTGCCGCCCATCAGCAGCACGGGCACCCCCAGCGGCTGCAGGCCGCGTTGGGGCCAAAGCAGGCTGCCGAAGCCGTTCAGGCTCACCACCGCCGCCACCGGCTGGGCCAGGGGCTGGGGCGGCGGCAGCGGCACCTCCGGCAGCTGGCACTGCAGCAGGCGCGAGAGGTTGCTCAGCGGCAGGTCGTCGAGGGCGCGGTCGCAGCGGCGTTGCAGGCCGGGCTCGGGCCGCAGCCCGGCGGCCAGCAGGCTGCTGACGGAGCCCAGCGAATGGCCCACCAGCACCACCGACGCCCCCAGCGGCGGCAGGGGGCCGCCGCGCACGGCCGCCACCACCGCCTGGAGGTCCCGCACGCGATCCCCCAGGGTCTCCGCAGCCGGCGGGGGGCGCCGCCCCTCCAGCCAGGCCCGCATCGCCGGTTCATCGCTGCCCGGATGCTCGAGCAGAAGCACCGCCCAGCCCCGCTCCCCCAGGGCCGCAGCCAGCCACTCCAGCTGCGCGGAGCTGCCGCCCAGGCCGGGCGAGAGCAGCAACCAGGGGGCGCCGGCGCGCGGCTGCAGCGGCCGCCACAGCTGCAGCTGCAGCGGCTCACGCCGGTGCGGCACCACCAGCTGCAGGTGCCGCGGCGCGGGGGCCTCCGCCAGCAGGCCGCCCCCCTTGCCGCGGGCCAGCACCACACCATCGGTGAGGGGCAGCAGCGGGCTGCCCTCCGGCAAGGGCAGCCGGCGCAGGGTCCGCAGGGCCTGCCGCTGCGTCTGAAGCTGCTGCTGCCACTGGCTCGCGAGCTCCAGCACCCCGTCGAGATTGAGGGTGATCCGGCGCGTGGGCAGGGCCCGCAGCAGCTCCAGGGTGGTCACCGTCTCCCGCTGGCGCAGCAGCCGGGTCAGGGCGCTGTGCAGCAGGGGGCCGGCATTGCCCTGCTCGGTGCTGAGCAGTCCACCCGCCGAGGCCAGCAGGCGCTGTCCTGCCCAGCTCTGCAGCAACTGCTGGGCCATCGAGCGATCGCGCACCAGCGGCGCCCGCAGCACCCGCAGCAGGGCCTGGCGGCGCGGGGCATCGAGCAGCGGCAGCCAGGCGCCCAGATCGCCCTGGGTGCGGGCCGGATCCCGGCTCCAGGCCTCCAGTTCGCCCACATCGAGCGGCAGCACCAGACCATCCAGTCGGATCTCCAGCAGCTCCGCCGCCCGCAGGGGTGCCGGCGGTAGCAGGCCCACCAGCAGCAGGGCGCCCAGCAGACTGCGCAGCAGGCCGCAACGGCGACGGGCAGGGATTGACAGCACCACCGGGCCACAGCGGGAGGCAGAACGAGGCGCAGGCAGGGGCGCAGGCACGGGGCTGGCTCTGGTGGCTCCAGTTTCCCGCGCCACTGCGGGAGCTGGCGATCGTGCGGCTGGTGGCTGGCTTCGGGGCCGGTGGGGTGCTCTATCTCACGCCGATGGTGTTCCACCGGCTGCACTTCAGTGCCAGCGCCGTGGGCCTCGGGCTGGCGGTGGCCGCCCTGGTGGGCACGCTGGCCCGCTTCGCCAGCGGCGCCCTGCTTGACCAGGGCCGCAGCTGCGGCGTGCCGGTGCTGCTGGCGGGCCTGTGCGGCGCGTGCGGCGATGCGGTGCTGCTCAGCGCCAGCCACCTGCCGGGGTACCTCGCTGGCCAGGTGCTGCTGGGGATGGCGGGCGGGCTCTACTGGCCGGCTGTGGAGCTGGCGGTGCCGCTCTGCAGTGACCCCCTGCCCTCCGCCCGCGGCTATGCCCTGGTGCGCAGCGCCGATGCCGCCGGCGTGGCCGGCGGCACGCTGGCCGGCGCCCTGTTGGCGGCCCTGGGCCAGCTGCGCGGCATCTATCTGGTGGATATCAGCGCCGTGCTGGTGCTGGTAGCCCTGCTGCTGCGCCGCCCCCTGCCGGCGGTGGGCGAGGGCGGCCGCAGCGAGGCTTCCAGGGGGCGCTACCTGCCGATGGTCCTGTGGGTGCGACCCCTGCTGCCGCTGCTCGGCATCGCCCTGGTGGCCACAGCGATCCCCGCGCTGATGCAGAGCGCCCTGCCCCTGGATCTGGTGCGGGGCGGACTGGCGCGGCCAGCGCAGCCCCAGCACCTGAGCGCCCTGGTGATCTGGCTTCAGCTGGGACTGCTGCTGCTCGTGCAGTGGCCGGTGGGTCAGGCCCTGGCCAAGCGCCCGGTGGCGGTGGGCCTGAAGCTCAGCCTGCTGCTGTTCAGCCTCGGGGCGGCGCTGCTGGCCCTCTCAGCCCTGATCCCGCAGGGCATGGCGCTGGTGGTGCTGGCCCAGCTGCCGATCGCCCTGGGCGAGGCCGCCTTCCTGCCCACCTCCACCCAGGCGGTGGTGGAACTCAGCCCGGCTCGCCACGGCGGCCTGGCGATGGCCCTGTTCTCCCAGTGCTTTGCCCTGAGTGCCCTGGCCTCACCCCTGCTCGCCGGCGCCCTGCTCGACTGGCACACCCACGGCGCCTGGCTGTGGACGCTGGTGGCGGCAACCTGCCTGCTCAGCCTGCGGCTTGTGGGGCCGATTCGCCGTCGCGGCTGATCTTGGCCACCCAGGCCTCGTGGGGCAGGGGCTCGGTGCCGTACTCCCAGTCGTCGTAATCGGGATCGTTGCGGATCTGCTGGTGCACTTGCTTCTGCACCTCGAAATCATGGCCCGCCACGGGGGGCGTTCCCCCCTGCTGGGCAGCGGCAGCAGCGGCCTGCGCGGGATCGGCTGGGGTCATGGCCTGGCTTCAGCTGGGCTCCATTCTTGCCCGTCATCCCGACGCTGGGGCAGCCACTGGCCAGCCGGGGGCCACACCCCTACCTTGCGCGCACCCCAGCGCGCACCCCTAGCGCGCACCGACCCACCGCCGATGGCCATCCGCACCTCCTCCGGCCCGTTCTCACCCCTGCGGGCCAGCCTGACGCTGGCGCTTGGCGCTGCCCTGGCCTGGAGCGCCCAGGGCAGCGCCCGAGCCTCCAGTCCCCAGGCCTGGGCCAGCTACGGCCGGGAGGTGCAGCGGGCCTGCCTGGCCGCCAGCCGGCTGCGACAGGCCAAGCCGGCCGGCGATCGCCTCGACCTTGCCGGCCAGGGCGAAGGCGCCAGCCTGATCAGCGCGCTGCTGCTGCGGGGCACCTACCCCCAGCCCCATCTGGCCGGCCGCAGCGGCCAGGAGCTGTGCCTCTACGACGCCAGCCGCAAACGGGTCCGCATCGGTGATGCCGATCGCCTCGACCTGCAGGCCCGGCCTACACGTTGAACAGGAACTCCATCACATCGCCTTCCGCCACCACGTACTCCTTGCCTTCCGCCCGCAGCCAGCCCCTGTTGCGGGCCTCGGCCAGGGAACCGGCCTCCAGCAGCTGCCGGTAGCCGATGGTCTGGGCGCGGATGAATCCCCGCTCGAAATCGGTGTGAATCACACCGGCGGCCTGGGGGGCCGTCATGCCGGCCTTGATCGTCCAGGCGCGGGTTTCCTTCTCGCCGGTGGTGAAGTAGGTGCGCAGGCCCAGCAGGGCGTAGGTGGCGCGGATCAGGCTCTGCAGCCCGCCCTCCTGCACTCCGAGGCCCGCCAGGAACTCGGCGCGATCCTCCTCGGGCAGCTCGATCAGCTCGGCCTCCACCTGGGCACTGATGCGCACGGTGCCGGCGCCCTCCGTCTCGGCCAGGGCCGCCACCTCCTCGCAATAGGCATTGCCGGAGGCCAGATCGTCCTCGCTCACATTGGTGGCATAGATGATCGGCTTGGCGGTGAGCAGCCCCAGGGGCTTGACCATCGCCAACTCTTCCTCGTTGAGCGCCACGCTGCGGGCTGCACCGCCCTGCTCCAGCACCGCCTGGATGCGCTCCAGGGCCGCATCCTCCACCTGGGCCTCCTTGCTGGTGCGCACCTGCTTCTTGAGGCGCTCGCGCCGCTTCTCCACCTGGCTCAGGTCCGCCAGCCCCAGCTCGAGGTTGATCACCTCCGCATCGCGGACCGGTCCCACCGAGCCGCTCACGTGGATCACATCGTCGTTCTCGAAGCAGCGCACCACGTGCACGATGGCGTCCACCTCGCGGATGTTGGCCAGGAACTTGTTGCCCAGGCCTTCGCCCTGGCTGGCGCCCTTCACCAGGCCGGCGATGTCGACGAACTCCACCCGCGTGGGGATGATCTCCTTGCTGGCGCTCAGATCCGAGAGCTGCTGCAGCCGCGGATCGGGCACCGCCACCACCCCCGAGTTGGGTTCGATGGTGCAGAAGGGGTAATTGGCCGCCTCGGCCTGGGCGTTGGCGACGAGGGCGTTGAACAGGGTCGACTTGCCGACGTTGGGCAGGCCGACGATTCCGGCTTTAAGCATGGCTGGAATCTACGGGCCGTGCCGGTCGCGGCCCCTGCAGGGGCCGGTGCCGCCGGTGATCCGCCCAGGGCCAGGTCCACAGCCGCCGGCCCGACCAGGAAGACTGGGAGCAGCGTCGCGGCCGCGTCATCACCTCCGTCATGCTCCAACCCACCCCGCAGCGCTCGGGTCCCGGGCCCGCCGGGGACCCGGCTGTCCCCGGCCCAGGCCCCGGCTCCGGAGGCCCAGCGCGGCGCCCCCAGGCCGGCCGCCCCTGGCTGCGGCGTCGGCGCCTCTGGGCCGGCCTGCTGGCGGCCACGGTGCTGATCGGCGGCGGCAGCGTCCTGATCGCCCAGCGGCGCACCGCCAGTCAGCAGCGCAGCCTGGCGAGCTACACGGTGGTGGCCCGCCAGGGATCGCTGCCGGGCGTGATCACCGCCAGTGGCGAGCTGGGTGCCTTCCGCAAGGTGAACGTGAGTCCCAAGCGCCAGGGAGTGCTGGAGAAGCTCTACGTGGAGGAGGGGGATCAGGTGCGTGCCGGTCAAGCGATCGCCTTGATGGACAGTGGCGACCTGGACGACCGCCAGCAGGAGCTGCAGGCCCAGCTGGATTCGGCCCGGGCGCAGCTGGCGCGCAGCCGCAGCGAACTGGAGCGCAATGAGGGCCTGTTCCGCCAGAAGGCGATCAGCCAGAACGACTACAACCGCATCCGCGCCACCTATCTGGTGGACCGGGCCTCGGCCCAGGCTGCCCAGCAACGCCTCGAGCAGCGGGGGGTGGAGGGCCGGGAGCTGACGGTGCGCGCCCCCTTCAGCGGCGTGATCACGGCCCGCTATGCCGACCCCGGCGCCTACGTGACGCCCACCACCTCGGCCAGCGCTTCGGCCGGCGCCAGCAGCTCCTCGATCGTGGAGCTGGCCCAGGGTCTTGAGGCGATCGCCAAGGTGCCCGAGAGCGACATCGGTCGTCTGCAGGTGGGACAGACGGCCAGCGTGCGCCTGGATGCCTTCCCCGACCGGCGCTTCGCCGCACGGGTGCGCCAGATCGCACCGCGGGCCGAGAAGCTGAACAACGTCACCTCCTTCGAGGTGAAGTTGGAGCTGCTGCAGCCGCCGCAGGAGCTGCGCATCGGCATGACCGCCGACATCGATTTCAACACCGGCACCCTCGCCCCCCGCACCCTGGTGCCGACGGTGGCCGTGGTCACCGAGGAGGGTCGTCCCGGCGTGCTGCTGGTGGGCCCAGGCAACCAACCCAGCTTCCGCGCCGTGACCCTCGGAGCCAGCAGCGGCCGCGACACGCAGATCCTTGAGGGCCTGCGGCCCGGTGAGCGCATCTTCATCGACCTGCCGCCCTGGGCGAAGAAGACCCGCGAGCGCGACTGAACCCAGTTCAGCCCTTGCGGGCAGCCAGGAAGCGTCGGCTGGCCTCCACGATCCTGGCGCTGGCCTGACCGTCGCCGAAGGGATTGTGGGCCCGGGCCATGGCGTCGTAGGCCTCCGGGCTCTCCAGCAGCAGCGCCGACTCGCGCAGGATGTCGTCACTGGCGGTGCCGATCAGGCGGGCGGTGCCCGCATCCACGGCCTCGGGCCGCTCGGTGGTGCGACGCAGCACCAGCACCGGCTTGCCGAGGGCGGGAGCCTCCTCCTGCAGACCGCCGGAATCGGTGAGCAGCAGCGTGGCCGCCTTCATCGCCGCCACCAGGCGGTCGTAGTCGAGCGGTTCGGTGAGGAAGGCGCGCGGGTGATCCCCCAGCAAGGCCTGGAGCGGCTCGCGCACGGTGGGGTTGCGGTGCAGCGGCAGCAGCAGGGCCGTATCGGGGAAGCGCTCCAGCAGATCGAGGAAACCGCGGCCGATCTCCTGCAGCCGATCGCCCCAGTTCTCGCGGCGGTGCACCGTAGCCAGGATCAGGCGGTGAGCCTCCAGATCCAGGCCCGGCAACGTGAACGGCGCGGCCTTCTCGGCCATCAGCAGCAGGGCATCGATCACCGTGTTGCCGGTGACCAGGACCTCACCCATCACGCCGGAGGCCCGGCAATTGGCACCGGAGCGCTCGGTGGGGGCGAAATGCAGCAGGGCCAGCTGCGAGATCAGGCGGCGATTGGCCTCCTCGGGGAAGGGATCGAAGAGGTCGTCGGTGCGCAGACCGGCCTCCACATGCCCCACCGGGATCTGCTCATAGAAGGCCGCCAGGGCCGAGGCAAAGGCGGTGGTGGTGTCGCCCTGCACCAGCACGAGATCAGGCGGATGCTCGGCGAACTCCTCCTTGAGGCCCTGCAGGGCCGCGCAGGTCACGTGGGTGAGGGTCTGCTTCGGGGCCATCAGGGCCAGATCGCGATCGGCCGTCAGACCGAACAACTCCATCACCTGGGCCACCATCTCGCGATGCTGGCCCGTGAGCACCACACGGGTGCTGAAGCCCTCGGCCCGCTGGAAGGCCTGGATCACCGGCGCCAGCTTGATGGCCTCGGGCCGGGTGCCGAGCACGATCGTGACGTGGTGGAGGCTGCTCACGGGGCTGGTCACAGGGCAGGCCTGCCGGTGCGTTGATCCTAAAGATCGCAGCCCGAACCACCTGACAAGGCGCCCCATTCCAGCGAAGCTGGGGACACGCTGTCGTTGTTGCGGACGTGAGCCCGGATTCCCCCTTCCCCGCCTCGCTGTTCCCACCGATGCCCGGAGCCCCTGCCGCTCCGCCGGTGCCCCAGTCCCCCGCGCCGGGTCTGCCGCTGCCGCCGATCCCCGGCGCCAGCCAGGCCATGCCGGCCGGCGCACCGCCCGCAACCGGTGCCATCCCAGGCTCCACATCCAGCGGCAAACCCCACGACG
Organism: Cyanobacteriota bacterium; assembly: GCA_041181145.1. Classification (GTDB taxonomy): domain Bacteria; phylum Cyanobacteriota; class Cyanobacteriia; order PCC-6307; family Cyanobiaceae; genus Vulcanococcus. The sequence goes on along the minus strand of JBEGQE010000163.1, from coordinate 462 downwards.
GGGCCCTGAACGGCCCGCAGCCCAGCAGCCTGGAAGCGATCGTCAAGATCGCCCACGCCAACAACTTCTCCGACGTGCACCTCGGGGTGGGAGAAGAGCCCCGCTACCGGGCCCGAGGCGAGATGCTGCGCACCGGCTGGCCCGTGACCGATCCGGCCACCTTCCACGGCTGGCTGCGGGAGATGCTCACACCCGCCCAGATCGATGCCTTCGTGCAGGAGAAGGAGTTCGACGGCTCCCATGCCTTCCCCTTCGTGCGCGTGCGCATCAACCTGATGGATTCGCTGCGCGGCCAGGCGATGGTGCTGCGCCTGATTCCCCAGAAGATCCTCACCCTTGAGGACCTCAACCTGCCGGAGGTCCTCAAGGAGCTCTGCGCCCGGCCCAAGGGTCTGATCCTGGTGACGGGGCCCACCGGTTCCGGCAAGAGCACCACCCTGGCGGCGATGATCGACTGGATCA
>JBEGQE010000162.1:0-3617 GCA_041181145.1 Cyanobacteriota bacterium | reverse complement strand
GCCCGCCCCGCCCTCACGGCCGTGCCGCTGGTGCTTGCCCTGCCGGTGGGCCTGACCTGGCTGAAGCTGCAGGCCCGTCTGCGCCGCGATGGGCGCCTGGACCGGTTACCCGGTGCCGCCGCTGCGAGCGCGGTCAGCTCAGAACCATCACCGCCAGGGCCGCCAGGATCAGCAGGCTGAAGAACACCAGGATCGGGCACATCCGCACCAGCCCCAGCACGCTCACCGTCTCGGGCAGGCCGAGGGCCCGCTTGAGACGGTTCATAGTCTCCATCAGGCGGTTCATGGTTGTTCTATGGGCGAAGGTTGGGCCTCTGGGCTGGCGGCCTTGACCGCATACATCGCGACATCCGCCTGGGCCCAGGTCTGATCCAGGGTGGCCTGCGCTTCGCTCAGGGCTCCGCCGATCGAGGCCTGGATGCCTGCCTCGGTCAGCGCGGTTCTGAGGCGCCCGATCAGATCGTTCAGCCCCTCCGGCGTGGGGTTGACGATCAGCATCGCGAACTCATCGCCGCCAACCCGCGCCAGCACATCGGAACCCCGCAGCTGCCTGGCCAGCTGAACCGCCGCCATCTGCAGCACCTGATCGCCGGCCTGGTGGCCCTGCTGATCATTGATCACCTTGAACCCATCCAGGTCCACCACAACCAGGCCATAGCGCTGGCCGTAGCGCCGCCGGCGCTCCTCCTCTTGGAGGAGCGCCTCATCCCAGGCACGGCGGTTGGCCAACTGCGTCAGGCCGTCGCTACGGCTTTCCTGCAGCAGGGCCTGGTTCAGCTGCCGCAGCCGCGTTTCGGTGCGGCGGCTCACCAACACCACCGCGCTGGTGGCCAGCAGGCCGATCAGGAACACCAAGGCGGCGCTGCGCCGTGGTCCGCGATCGAGGCGGTTGTGGTCCACGCTCAGCTCGCTGCGCAGCAGCCCATTGGCGAAGGGCACCAGCTTGAGGCCCAGCAGCTTCTGGTCCTCCACATCGAGCAGGGGGGTAGCGCGATGGACGGTGAGCGCCTCTGTCCGCAGCTCGGCCGGACGCACCTCCACCCGCATCGCCAGCTGGCCGGATCTTCCTGGCAACAGGTCGTCAAGGCTGTGGTTGTGACCGCTGGCGGCCACCGTGGCCGCCGGCAGGTTCACCAGGGCAAAGGCGGTCTTCTGCTGGCCCTGGGCTGGCCAGGGACCGTAGAGCAAGGCCACCCAGGCTGAGCTTCCGCCACGGGGGGCAGGCGCACCGTGCGGCGATGGGATGGCATAGATCCTCACCGCCGCTGGATTCAGCCCGTAGCCGAGGCTGCAGCGATGGGCGTCCAGATGGCTGGGCAGGGCCTGGCTCAGTGGCCCCGGGCGGGCGTCCTGCAAGGCCTGGCCGGGTAGCTGCCGCAGCACCGCCAGGGCCTGGGCCGGGCGGATCGCTGCGGCGTGATAGTCCTCCAGCGTCCAGCTGGAGGGCGTCACCACACCGATCACGGTGCTGGCGGCGGTCTCGGTGCGTTCGTCCTTGCGCTCACCGTTGAGCACGTCGCTGCGAGCCACGGCCAGTGCAGCAAGACTCTTGGTGATGGCTGTGCACTTGGACGAGGCCAGGTGATCCACTACGGAGGCCCCGAGGGCCTCCATCTGCTCGTGTTGCTGCTGGTAGGTGAACAGGGTGGATGCTGCGGTCAGCACCAGGCCGATCCCGGCGAGCAGAAAGCAGAGCCGCGAACAACCGGTTCCGGCAACGTCAGGAAGACTCTGCCGACGCTCAATGACTGCTGAGGAGATCCGCAAGGGCAGGCGTGCTCCCTGTTCCAGTGCGCAGTGAAGCCCGCTCACGCTATAGCGCCGGCCTCGTGTTGTCCGTGCTCTGGGAAACGGCCCCGGAAGTGGTTCAGATCGCCTTGCCGCGGGGGCCGCGATCGGCGGCGCCGGCATACACGGCCTGGCTGCCCAGCTCGTCCTCGATGCGCAGCAGCTGGTTGTACTTGGCCACGCGCTCGGAGCGGCTCAGGGAACCGGTCTTGATCTGGCCGGCGCGGGTGGCCACCGCCAGATCGGCGATGGTCGTGTCCTCGGTTTCGCCGGAACGGTGGCTGATCACGCTGGTGTAGCCGGCGCGGCCGGCCAGATCGATCGCCTGCAGGGTCTCGGTGAGGGAGCCGATCTGGTTCACCTTGATCAGGATCGAGTTGGCCACACCCAGATCGATGCCGCGCTGCAGGCGGCTGCTATTGGTCACGAACAGGTCGTCGCCCACCAGCTGCACGGTGTTGCCCAGCTTTTCGGTGAGCAACTTCCAGCCGTCCCAGTCGTCCTCGGCCACGCCGTCCTCGATCGAAACGATGGGGAAGCGGTTCACCAGCGCCGCCAGCTGGTCCACCATCTCGGCGCTGCTGTAGCTGCCGCCGTCGAAGGCGTAGCGCCCATCCTTGAAGAATTCGGTGCTGGCCACATCCAGGGCCAGGGAGATCTGATCGCCGGGGCGATAGCCCGCCTTCTCGATCGCCTGCACCAGCAGATCGCCCGCCTCGATGTTGCCGAGGTCCGGTGCGAAGCCACCTTCATCCCCCACGGCGGTGCTCAGGCCCTTGTCCTTGAGCAGGCCCTTGAGGGTGTGGAACACCTCGGTGCCCATGCGTAGCGCTTCCCGGAAGGTGGGAGCGCCGTGGGGCACCAGCATGAACTCCTGGAAATCCAGGCTGTTGGCCGCGTGGGCGCCACCGTTGATCACGTTCATCAGCGGCACCGGCAGCAGGCTGGCCATCGGGCCGCCCAGGTAGCGGTAGAGGGGCAGGCCCACCCCGTTGGCGGCGGCCCGCGCCGTGGCCAGGCTCACCGCCAGGATGGCGTTAGCGCCCAGTGCGCTCTTGTTGTCGGAGCCGTCGAGCTCGATCATCGCCGCGTCCACGGCGGCCTGATCCAGGGCGCTGAGGCCGCACAGGGCCGGCGCGATCTTCTCCTCCACGTTGGTCACCGCCTGCAGCACGCCCTTGCCGCAGTAGCGGCTATCGCCGTCGCGCAGTTCGCAGGCTTCGTGGGCGCCGGTGCTGGCGCCGCTGGGCACGATCGCCCGGCCGCTGGCACCGCCCTCCAGCATCACTTCGGCTTCCACCGTGGGGGTGCCGCGCGAGTCGAGCACTTCGCGGGCCACGATGGTGTCGATGACGAGGTCGAGGGTGTCGATCACAGCGGCCTGGGCGCGGTAGCGGTTGTCCTTGCGTTGGATCCTATGGGTCGCCCCTGCCGGCCCCTTGGTGACCGTTGGCACCGAATCGGCCGTTGGCCGGCCCCTGGTCTGCCTGGTCAGAATGCGGCCATCGGCACGGCCGGCGCCCCTGGGGGCGCTCCCCATCAGCGCTCCGAAGGCACCATGCGTCTGCTCCACACCATGCTGCGGGTCGGCGACCTGGAGCGCTCGCTCAGCTTCTATACCGAGGTGCTGGGCATGCGGCTGCTGCGCCGCAAGGACTATCCCGGCGGTCGGTTCACCCTGGCTTTTGTGGGGTACGGCGATGAGAGCGATACCGCCGTGCTCGAACTCACCCACAACTGGGACACCGACCACTACGAGATCGGCACCGGCTACGGCCACATCGCCCTGGGCGTGGAGGACATCCAGGCCGTGTGCGACCAGATCCGCG
>JBEGQE010000161.1:0-3136 GCA_041181145.1 Cyanobacteriota bacterium | reverse complement strand
GGATGTTCAGGGCGGTGAAGTTGTAGTAGTCGCTCTCGATCTCCGGGCCTTCCTCCACCCGGTAGCCGAGGCCGGCAAAGATGTCGGTGATCTCCTCGATCGTGCTGATCAGCGGGTGGCGGTGGCCGGCCGGCGTGTAGGTGGCCGGCATCGTCACATCGAGGGTTTCGCCGGCGATGCGTGCCGCCATGGCGGCGGCCTTGACGCTCTGGAGGCGCTCGCTCAGCAGCCCCTGCACCTGCTCCTTCAGCACGTTGGCCCGCTGACCCACCAGCGGCCGTTCATCGCCGGGCAGCTTGCCCATGGCGCCCAGCACGCCGGAGAGCTGCCCCTTCTTGCCCAGCAGCCCCACCCGCAGCTCCTCCAGTTCGGCGGCGCTGCCGGCCGCGGCGATGGCACTGGCGGCCTGGGCCTCCAGGTGCTCGAGCTGCTCGGTGAGCTGCTGCAGGCTGACGGTGGCGCTCACAACGGGGAGGCGGCGATCGGCCACTGTAAGGAGCCCCTAGCCTCTGCCCAACCGGCTTCTGCCCGTGCGGATCCTGATCAGCAACGACGACGGTGTATTCGCCGCCGGCATCCGCAGCCTGGCGGCCGAAGCGGTGGCCCGCGGTCACCGGGTGAGCGTGGTCTGCCCCGATCAGGAGCGCTCCGCCACCGGCCATGGCCTCACCCTGCAGACCCCCCTGCGGGCGGAGCGGGCCGATGCGCTGTTCGCCGATGGCGTCACCGCCTGGGCCTGCAGCGGCACCCCCAGCGACTGCGTCAAGCTCGCCCTGTTCGCCCTGCTGGAGGAGTGGCCCGATCTGGTGCTCTCCGGCATCAACCACGGCCCGAACCTCGGCACCGACACCCTGTATTCCGGCACGGTGAGTGCGGCGATGGAGGGCACGATCGAGGGGTTGCCGGCCCTGGCGGTGAGCAGCGCTGATTTCCAGTGGCGCCACTTCGAGCCGGCGGCCCGGATCGCCCTGGATGTGGCCGAGCAGGTGATGGCGCGCGGTTGGCCGGCGTCCACCCTGCTCAACCTCAACGTGCCACCGCTGCCGAGCGAGGCGATCGGCCCGCTGCGCTGGTGCCGCAAGGCCGTGCGCCGCTACACCGATCAGTTCGACCAGCGCGTGGATCCGCGCGGCCGCACCTACTACTGGCTGGCCGGTGAAGTGGCCAACGACCTGGAGGCTGAGGTGGCCGGCCCGGCCGACTGGCCGATCGATGTGGCCCACGTGGCCGCCGGCGGTGTGTCGCTCACGCCGCTGCAGCCCGAGCTGTTCTGGCGGGGTGACGCCGCGACCTTGCCCGACCTTCAGTTGCCGCCGGGGCGGTAGATGCGCTGCAGCAGCCAGAGGCTGATCCACAGGCCGATCAGGTGGGCGAACAGCACCTGGGTGTTGCCCAGCACCGAGAGCATCTCGATCGAGGTGATCGGCAGGCCCACCACGCGGCCGGCGGCGCCGGGCACCTGCTGGATCTGGGCCCCGAAGAAGCCCGGTACCTGCTGGGAGGCTTGCACGAACAGGCTGCCCGCCAGGGCCTGGTAACCCACCACCGCCAGGGTCACCCCCACCAGATCCACCAGCAGGCCGCGCTTGATCAGCCGCCCGGTTTCCCCCTTGCTGGGTCGCACCGGACTGCCCAGCGCCCGGCCGCAGCGCACGATCAGCCAGCTCTGCCACAGGCACCACAGCAGCAGCAGGAACGAGAGCGTGGTGAGCGAGATGCCGGGGCCGAGGCCCAGGGCGCGGGAGGAATTGGCGGCCAGGCGGCCGCCGATGTTGTTGAACAGCTGCACGCCCACCACCACCACACCCAGCACCACCTGGGCCCAGAAGCGCACCCAGCCCATGCGGCGCAGGGCGGCGGAGATCAGCTGCAGGTCAAGGCGATCGGCCATGGGGGCGGAAGGGGTCGCCCAAACCTGCCATGGGAGGATGCGGCTGGCGAGGGTCGCGGCGGTTCTTTGGTGATTCCCCTGCGCAGCCCTGCGGAAGCCCGGGGTCCCACCGCCATCGCGCTTGGCAGTTTCGATGGCCTGCATGAGGGCCATCGCCGCGTGATCGCGGCGGCGGTGGCCGGTGCGGCGGATCTGGTGCCCACGCTGGTGCCCACGGTGGTGAGCTTCTGGCCCCATCCGCGCGAGGTGCTGTTCGGCGAAACGCGCCTGCGGCTTGATCTGCCCAGCGAGAAGCTGCACCTGCTGCAGCCCCTGGGCATCGAGCAGCTGGTGCTGGTGCCCTTCACGCCCGAGCTGGCGGCCCTCAGCCCCCAGGCCTTCGTGGAGCAGGTGCTGGTGGCCCAGCTGCGGGCGGCGCGGGTGGCGGTGGGGGAAAACTTCCGCTTCGGCGCAGGGCGCAGCGGCGACACGGCCAGCCTGCGCGAGCTGGGGGCCCGCCATGGCATCGGCGTGGAGGTGTTGACGATGCACACCGATGGCGGAGAGCGCCTCAGCAGCAGCCGCATCCGCCAGGCCCTGGCCGCTGGTCAGCTGCGGGAGGCCGGGCGGCTGCTGGGACGGCCCTACCGCTTCGGCGGGCGGGTGGTGAGCGGCCGGGGACTGGGGCGCCAGCTCGGCTGGCCCACGGCCAACCTGCAGGTGGACGGGCGCAAGTTCCTGCCGCTGGAGGGGGTGTATGCGGCGCGGGTGTGGCTGGACGGGGCGGCGGGGGACCCCTCAGGCCTGGCCGCTCCTCTGCCGGCGGTGATGAATCTTGGCCCGCAGCCCACGGTGGACCCCACGGCCCCTTCGGCGGTGGAGGTGCATCTGCTCGATCAACGCCTCGATCTGCAGGGGCGTGAGCTGCTGGTGGAGCCGGTGGCCCTGCTGCGCCGCCAGCAGCGCTTCAGCGATCTCGAGGCCCTCGTGGCCCAGATTGCGGCCGATGCGGCCCAGGCCTCGGCCCTGCTGGCCTCAGGCGGCGGGATAGGCGTTGGCCAGGCCCCAGGCGATGAAGGCGGCGATGGCCCCCAGCAGCAGAATCCCTGAGATCAGCACCAGCATCGGGCTGTCGGATCCGCCTTGCTCCATCACCTGCGCCTGCATCGAGGCGTTCACCCTAAGCAGCATTTACACCGTTTCCTGTGACCAGCACCACACCCGAGATGCCGCAGGCGGTGGAGCGTCTGCTCGACGCCAACCTCG
>JBEGQE010000160.1:0-3492 GCA_041181145.1 Cyanobacteriota bacterium | reverse complement strand
GCCACCACGGTCTTGCCGCTGCCCACATCCCCCTGCACCAGCCGGGCCATCGGCTGGTCGCGGGCCAGGTCCTCGCGGATCTCGGCCAGCACCCGGCGCTGCGCTCCGGTGAGCGGGAAGGGCAGGAGCTCCAGGAACGCACCGAGACGCCCCGGACCGGCGGGGGCCGCAGGCTGCAGCGCTGGAGCCGGCCGGCTTGTGAGTTCGCGGCGGCGCTCCAGCAGGCCGAGTTGCAGCAGCAGAAATTCGTCGAACACCAGCCGGTGGCGGGCGCTGGCCAGGCTGCCCTGGTCGCTGGGGCGATGGATCTGCCAGAGCGCCTCCCCGAGGGCTGGTAGCCCCTCGCGCAACCGCAGGGCCTCGGGCAGGTGATCGGGCCAGCGGCGGGCCGCCATCAGCAGCGGCCGGATCAGATGGCGCAGGCGGTCAGCCGTAAGCCCTTCCGTGAGGCCGTACACGGGCAGCAGGCGGCCGATCTGCTCACTCTGGATCGGTGCATTGGGACTGGCCAGCACCTCCATCAGCGGATCCTGGAACACCGGGCCGTAGGGCGTTTCCTTCACCAGGCCGCTGACGGCGATGCTGGCGCCCACCGGGTACTGGCGCTGCTGGGCCTTGAGCCAGCCCGGTGAGCTGAAGCGCTTGCCGGCGAAGAACTTCGACACCTTCAAGCGGCCGGTGACATCGGCCAGCTGCAGCTCGAGGATCGAGAGGTTGGGGTTGCGCGGGCTGGTGAAGCTGTGGCTGCGGCGCACCGTGGCCACGATCGTGGCGGTGCGTCCCGGCTCCAGGGCGGCGATGCGCACCAGGTTGGCGTAGTCGAGATAGTCGCGCGGGTAGTGGCGCAGCAGATCCTCCGCCAGCCAGAGATCCAGGGCCGCCAGCCGCGAGGCCGCCTTCGCTCCAATGCCACGCACCTCCGCGAGGGGCGTCTCAGGACGGATCGCCGGCCCGGCCGTGGCCCCGGCAGCGGGGGAATCGGCGAGGGTGGGATCGGGATCCGGCAGCAGGCGCAGCCGCGGTGGAGCCGGTGGCGAGGACGGGCGGGCGGCGCGCTGCAGCTCATGCAGCAGCTGGCGGCAGCGCCGCACCAGACTCTGGCGGCGGGCCAGGGTCTGAGCCGGGTACTGGCGGAAGGCCTCGGCCAGCTCAACGAGGGCGGCCCGTTGGTGCGCGGCCAGGGGCTGCGGGGCCTGCTGCAGTTCCCGGCTGAGAAAGGCGCTGAAGGTTTCGCGGCGTCCCTGCAGATCCGCGAAGCCGCGGTCGGCCTCCAGCAGCAGCGCCTGCTGCAGCGGCCGCTGCCAGTTCTCCAGCGTTAACTGGGAGACGGCGGCAGGGGCCGGTTCTGGAGCTGGGCATTGTCCCGGTACCACTGCTGCTCTGCCTCGAGGGCCGTCACCCGGCGCTGCCAGATGCGGTAGCGCTTGGCCATTGTGCGCAATGTGCGGCGCCGCTGCTCAAGGCGCCTGCGGCAGGTGCGCAGCCGCGGCTGCTCGTACTCCAGATCACCGGGGCGCAGCAGCAGGGCCAGCACCTCGGAGGGTGTGCTGCCCCCACTGGGGAGCGGCAGGGGCAGGGGCAGGCGCAGCAGGTTGGCCGGGGCCGGCAGGGCCTCCACCTGACCATCCAGCACCGCATCAAGCAGATTGAGCGGCAACAGCCCCTGGGCCAGCCCTAGCCGCATCATCTCCACATTGAGGGCATGGGAGAGGTTGCGCAACCGGCGACTGAGGGCACGATCGAACTGGCGCCACCAGGCCACCTGCTGCAGCGGATCACGGGGCAGCCGGCTGCCGGTGAGTGCCGGATCGGGGGGTGCCATCGGCTCGATCCGTGCCGCCACCGACAGCGTCTTGCCATGGGCGTCATCGCCCGACTCGGCGGGCTGAGGGCCGCTGTGGGACGCCTCGGCAGACGGCTGCAGCTCCTGGCCCAGTCCCTCGGCCGCCATCTGGAACAGCGACTGCAGCAGGCGCAGATCGCCACTGGCGTCGCCTGCGACCTCCGCTGCCTGCTGGGGCTCAGAGCCTGCAACGGCGTCCGCAGCGGATGGGGCCGCGGATGCCCGGGGCAGGCCAGGGATGCCCCGATCAAACAGATCCGCCGAAAGGGGCAGATCCAGGCCGAGATGCACGGAACCCTGGGGAGCGGGCGCCGCTGGCTCAGGCGAGCCTGAAGCGGCCTGCCCGGGCTCGGCCTCGGGGTCACGGCCCTCCAGAAAGGCCTGCAGCAGCTGCTGACGCTGGGCGCTGCTGCGACGGTGCTCGCGCTGCAGCTGCTGGGCCGCCAACCCCATCAACTGCTCAACGGTGAGCAGCGCACTGCAGCGCTGCACCAGCGCAGCCAGGCGCTGCTGGAACTGAAGGCGGCGCTGCTCGGGCAGCTGGCCGTAGCGTTCGGGCACCACCTGGGTAGCCAGATGAAAACAGGCCTGCTGCACGGCCGGCAGCAGGCCTTCGCGCAACACCTGGAGATAGAGCGCCAGATCGCGATACAGGGCCGGTGCCAGCTCCTCCTGCTGCTGAAGCATCAGGCTGAGCTGGCGCTGCGCCTCCTCAAGCGGCTGGGCGTTGGGATGCAAGGCGATCGGAACCGGTGATCCGGATCAGGCGGCCTGCATGGCAGCCACTTCAGCGGCGAAGTCCATCTTCTCCACCTCGATGCCCTCACCCAGGTTGAAGCGCACGAAGCGACGCACCTGAATGTTCTCGCCCACCTTGCCGGCCACCTGCTTCACCATCTCTTCAACGGTGAGGGTGCTGTCCTTGATGTAGGCCTGGTCCATCAGCGCCATCTCCTTGAGACGCTTGCCGATGCGGCCCGCCACGATCTTCTCTTTCATCTCCTCCTTCTTGCCGGCCAGGTCGTCGCGACCCATCTCGATCTGCTTCTCGCGATCGGCGACATCCGCGGGGATGTCTTCGACCTTGACGTAGTCGACGCTTGGGCAGGCGGCGATCTGCATGGCCACGTTGCGGATCAGCTCCTGGAAGATCTCACCGCGGGCCACGAAGTCGGTCTCGCAGTTGACTTCCACCAGCACGCCGACGCGGGCCCCGGTGTGGATGTAGCTGCCGATGGCACCCTCAGCGGCGGTGCGGCCGGATTTCTTCTCGGCGGAGGCGATGCCTTTCTGACGCAGCCACTCGACGGCCTTGTCCTTGTCGCCCTTGGTTTCAGCCAGGGCTTTCTTGCAATCCATCATGCCTGCGCCGGTCATGTCGCGCAGTTCCTTGACGAGCTTGGCGGAGATCTCAGCCATGGTGGGGATGGGGTGGTGAACGGGAACGGTGGGTCGTGCTCAAACGCGGAGGAGCTCCCCCTCAGGGAAGCTCCAGCCGCAGGGGAATGCGGGGGGCGCGCCGCTCGGACGCGCCCGTCCGGCGAAGGGATTCAGCCCTCTTCGTCGTCGTAGCCGCCGCGCTGATCCTGGGCGCCGTGGCGACCCTCATTGATGGCATCGGCCAGGCGGCCGAGCACCAGCTGCACCGA
>JBEGQE010000159.1:0-11135 GCA_041181145.1 Cyanobacteriota bacterium | reverse complement strand
TACGACCCGCTCACCGAACTCACCCAGCTGTTCGAAGGCGTCAGCGCCAAGGAGGCGCGCGCCTCAGGCCCGCAGCTCAGCGATCTGCCGATCGAGGAGCGCCTCAAGCAGCACATCATCGATGGTGAGCGCATCGGTCTGGAGGATGCGCTCAAAATTGCGCTGGAGCGCTACAAGCCGCTGGAGATCATCAACACCTTCCTGCTCGATGGCATGAAGGTGGTGGGTGAGCTGTTCGGCTCCGGCCAGATGCAGCTGCCGTTCGTGCTGCAGAGCGCCGAAACGATGAAATCGGCCGTGGCCTTCCTCGAGCCGCTGATGGACAAGCTGGAAGGCCCGGATGGCAGTGGCCAGCGCTCCGCCAAGGCCAGGTTCCTGATCGCCACCGTCAAGGGCGATGTGCACGACATCGGCAAGAACCTGGTTGACATCATCCTCACCAACAACGGCTACGAGGTGATCAACCTGGGCATCAAGCAGCCGGTGGAGGCGATCATCGAGGCCCAGCGCACCCACAATGCCGATTGCATCGCCATGAGCGGTCTGCTGGTGAAGTCCACCGCCTTCATGAAGGACAACCTGGCGGCCTTCAATGACGCCGGCATCGATGTGCCCGTGATCCTTGGCGGTGCTGCCCTCACACCGCGGTTCGTGCACAAGGACTGCCGTGAGGTGTACCGGGGCCAGGTGATCTACGGCCGCGATGCCTTCGCCGACCTGCGCTTCATGGATGCCTACGTGGCCGCCCGGGATGCGGCCCAGTGGGACAACCAGGCGGGCTTCCTGGCCGGTGCTCCCGAGGGCCTGGGGCTCGAAGCCGCCGCCACGGGCGAGGCTGCCGGCGAACCGCCCGCGGCTGCAGCCGTCACGGAGGCCGGGGCCGCCGATTCCACCGCTGCGAACGAGAACGCCGCTGCCGCCACAGCCACGACGTACCGCTCCGAGGCTGTGCCCGCGGAGCCTGCCCTGCAGCCGCCCTTCTGGGGCAGCCAGGTGCTGCGCGAGAGCGAGATCCCCCTGGATGAGGTGTTTGCCTACCTGGATCGCAGCGCCCTGTTCGCCGGTCAATGGCAACTGCGCAAGTCCCAGGGCCAGTCGCGCGAGGCCTACGAGGCGATGCTGGCCGAGAAGGCTGAACCGGTGCTGCAGCACTGGAGCCGCCGCTGCCTCGAGGAGCAGTTGCTCACGCCACGCGTGGCCTATGGCTATTTCCCCTGCGGGCGTGAGGGCAACGCCGTGGTCGTGTTCGACCCGTCTGCCCTGCAGCCCGGTGACGGGCCCGGCCAGGCCGTTCGGGAGCTGGGACGATTCAACCTGCCGCGTCAACGGGCCGGCAACCGCTACTGCATCGCCGACTTCTACGGCGATCTGATGCCCGCGCCGGTTGCCGAGGCCGCCGGCGGCCTGCGTCCCACCGACGTGCTGCCGATGCAGGCCGTGACCATGGGGGAGCGGGCCACCGCCTTCGCCCAGGCGTTGTTCCGCGGCGACCAGTACAGCGACTACCTCTACTTCCACGGCTTGGCCGTGCAGATGGCTGAGGCCCTGGCCGAATGGGTCCATGCCCGCATCCGGCGCGAACTCGGCCACCCTGATCCCCCGGCCATGGCCCTGCGCGATGTGCTGGCCCAGCGCTACCGCGGCAGCCGCTACTCCTTCGGGTATCCGGCTTGCCCGAACGTGGCCGACTCCCGCCAGCAGCTGGCCTGGCTGGGCACCGAGCGCATTGGCCTGTCGATGGACGAGAGCGACCAGCTGGAGCCGGAGCAGAGCACCACGGCCCTGGTGGCGCTGCACAGCCAGGCCCGTTACTTCTCGGCCTGATCAGGCTGCAGCTGGTCGCGGGCGCTGTTTTCTAGGCTCGCCGGGCCCTTGCCCCCATCCCCATGGCCATTGCCGGACCCGGCGGTGTCGATGACGCCATTGCCGCCGGACTCGACCTGGACGGCACGCCGATCCCCGCCGAGATGCTCAGCCTCTACAACGAGGTGATGGATCTCGAGAGCCAACGCGCCCGCAGCGGCGTCAAGAAGTCGATGCGGAACCGCATCGTCAAGACGGGCTCCAAGCACTTCGATCAGCAGACCCTCGATGCGCGCCTCAAGGCCGCGGGCTGGGAGGGTCTCAAGCAGAAGGAGATCGCCTTCTTCTACGGCGGCTAGCTGCACATGTCTTCGAGGGTCTCGATCACCTCCTGCTGGAACTCCTCGAGGTCCTCGGAGTCGGACAGATCGATGCCCTCGCCGGCGGCGTTCTGGGCCAGCTCCTGGAAGTGGAACGCCCCCTCGCCGTTGGCCAGGAACTCGATCGCCGAGCTCTCGCCGCTTTCCTTGAAGGCATCACAGAGTGCCATGAAGGCGGCGTCTTCGGTGAAGTCCCAGCTCATGTAGGGGGGTCTGCTGAAAGACCTTTAACGCCTGCCCCCCCGAATCCGTCAACCACCCGAACGTTTTTTGTTCCACACCTTCGTCAGACTGGAGCGCTGCACCGCCGCCACGCCACCGTGACCGAGGCCCCAGCCGCCGCTCCCCATGCCGAACAGCCCCGCAATGTGCTCGGCGGCCCGCTCGCGCTCTGCGGCTGCCAGCCGATGACCGGCTGGTTTCGCGACGGCAGCTGCCGCACCAATGGCGCCGACCTGGGCAGCCACACCGTGTGTTGCGTGGTTGACGAGCGCTTCCTGAGCTACACCCGCGCCCAGGGCAACGACCTCAGCACGCCGATGCCCCAGTACGGCTTCCCGGGGCTGCAACCGGGTGATGGCTGGTGCGTCTGCGCCGCGCGCTGGCTGGAGGCCTACGAGGACGGCATGGCCCCACCGGTGCGCCTGGAGGCCTGCGAGCAGAGCTGCCTGGAGCTGATCCCCCTCGAGGTGCTGCAGGCCCACGCGGTCGCTGCCGCATGATGGCGCCATGACACTGCGCATCGCCGTCCTCGGCCTGGGGGCCTGGGGTGACACCCTGGCCAGCCTGATGGGGCAGCAGGGCCACCAGATCCAGGGCTGGAGCCGCCGCCAGGGCGGCGATCCGGCTGCCGTGCTGCAGCACGCCGATGTGGCCCTGGTGGCGGTTTCGATGGCCGGCGTGCGCGAACTGGCACCACGCCTGGCTCCCAGCTGGCCCAGCCGGTTGCCGCTGATCAGCTGCAGCAAGGGAATCGACCTCGAGGCCCTTGCGACCCCCAGCCAGCTCTGGCGCCAGCAGCGTCCGGAGCTGCCGCTGCTGGTGCTCAGCGGCCCGAACCTGGCGGCGGAGCTGGCGGCGGGGCAGCCGGCGGCCAGTGTGCTGGCCGGTGAGGACGCTGCCCTGGCACGGGATCTGCAGCATGCCCTCAGCAGCGAGCGGCTGCGGCTCTACACCAACAGCGATCCGATCGGTACGGAGGTGGCCGGCGCGCTCAAGAACGTGATGGCGATCGCCGCCGGCGTCTGCGACGGCCTGGAGCTGGGCGCCAATGCCAAGGCCTCCCTGCTCTGCCGCGCGCTGGTGGAGATGGGTGCGGTGATCCAGGCCCTCGGCGGTGCCCCCAGCAGCCTCTACGGCCTGGCCGGCCTCGGTGATCTGCTGGCCACCGCCAACAGCGTGCTCAGCCGCAACTACCGCTTTGGCCTGGCCCTGGCGGAGGGCCTGACCCGCGAAGAGGCCCTGCTCCGCGTTGGCGCCACGGTGGAGGGTGCCGGCACCAGCGATGCGGTGCTCCGCCTGGCCGAGCAGCAGGGCTGGCATCTGCCGATCTGCAGCGAGGTGGGTGCGCTGATGGCCGGTCGCAGCAGCGCCGCGGCGGCCGTGCGGCGACTGATGGAGCGGGATCTGCGCGAGGAGCGCCTGGCGGTTCAGGCATGAGCGCTGTGCACCCCGTGCAGCCAGCGGGACTGCCTGCGGTCCTGGTGGAGGCCTTCGCGGCGGCGCCGCTGCAGGGCAACGGTGCGGCGGTGGTCCTGTTGGACCGTCCGGCCGAGGCCACCTGGATGCAGGCCCTGGCGGCCAGCTTCCGCCAGTCGGAGACGGCCTTCCTCTGGCAGCGGTCCGAGCGGGACTGGTGCCTGCGCTGGTTCACCCCCAGCTGTGAGGTGCACCTGTGCGGCCACGCCACCCTGGCGGCAGCCCTGGCCCTCGGTCACTGGCAGCGGCTGCGGTCGGGAGCGGAGCTGTGCCTGGCCAGCCGCAGCGGCCCGCTGCGGGTGTGCCTCGAGCAGGCGGGCAGCGCCAGCCTGGTCCTGCCAGCCGGTGGCCTGGAGCCCCTGCCCACCCCGGCCGCCCTGGAGACCCTGCTGGGGGCGCCGGTGCTGCGGTATTGGGGGTCGGCGCTCGGCTACCGCGTGGCCCTGCTGCCTGAACGTGTCGCCCTGGCGGATCTGCCCTCGCCGGCGGCGGCCTTGCGGGGGCCGGAGCGGCAGGGGCTGGTGCTGATGCAGCGGGCCCCGGGCGCTGCAGCCGGTGGCGGGGGTGGCCTCAACGTGCTCGGACAGGCTCCGGACTACCACCTGCGCTTCTTCGCACCGGGGCTGGGCATCGAGGAGGATCCCGTCACGGGCTCGGCCCATGCCCTGGTGGCGCCGTGGTGGATGAAACAGCTGGGTCGGCCGACCGTCTGCGGATGGCAGTGTTCGGCCCGCCGTGGTGGAATGCTCTGCGAACAAGCGATGGCGGGCCAGGTCCGCCTCAGCGGCACCGGCCATCTCCTATGGGACGGTCTGATCACGGCAGGACCCTCGGGTTCGGACGCGACCGGCTGGCAGGTCTGTCGCGCCGGTTGAGCGCGGCCCTGGCCGGTCAGCGCCTGCGGCGCCTGCTGCTGGGTGCCCCGATGGGCGTTGGCGCCCTGGGCATCGGGTTCATGGCCCAGGGCCTGATGCCAGGTCCCTCCGGCCTGAGCGGTCCGATGCTTGAGGCGGTGCTGGAGGCACCGCCCCAGCACAGCGCCCCCCGGCCCGATGCCCGCGAAGACCTGCAGGGCGTGCAGGCCCAGCGCGGCGCGCGCGGTGGCGCCACCCTGGCCGAGCCGGCCCAGGGCACACCGCTCAATCTGGAGATCCGCGTTGCGGTGGAACGCCAGGCCAGCCGCGTGGACCTGGGAGCCACCGGCCCCTGGTGGTTGCGGCGCCGCGATGGCAGCGTGATCCAGCAGGGGGGAGCCGGCCAGCCCCTGAGCGTGAGCCTCGGCGATGCGCTGCCGCCCGAGGTGTGGCTGGAAACCGCTGCCGGACAGGCCGTGCTGCTCAACGGCCGTGCCTATGCCGGTCGTCTGCGGGTGCTCGCCGACGGCGGCGGTCTGCTCGTGGTGAACCACCTGCCCCTCGAGCAATACGTCGCCTCGGTGGTGGGTGCGGAGATGCCGAGCTCCTGGGATCTGGAGGCCCTCAAGGCCCAGGCGGTGGCGGCCCGCTCCTACGCCCTGGCACACATGGCCCGTCCGGCCAGCGCCCACTGGCATCTGGGTGACACCACCCGCTGGCAGGCCTACCGCGGCCTGGCCAGCAGCACCGCCCGCACCCGCCGGGCGGCCGAGGCCACCGCCGGCCTGATCCTCAGCTATCAGGGCGGCATCGTCGAAAGCCTCTATGCCGCCAACAGCCAGATCAGCGCCGAGGCCCACGGCCATCTCGGGGCCTCGATGAGCCAGGAGGGTGCCCAGGCCCTGGCCAACGGCGGCCAGCGCTACAACCAGATCCTCGGCCACTACTACCGGGGGGCTTCGCTGGCACGGCTGCGCCTGGGAGCTGCGGGGTGAGCCTGCTGCAGCTCGCCCTGGAGCGCAGCCGCACGGCTGAAGCCAGCGGCGCCCTGGTGCCCCTGCGCACCGAACTGGTGGAGCATCCCGCCTGGCCGCCCTTCACCGTGCGGCGATTGCTGTCGCGCACCCCCAAGCACCTGCGCAGTGGGGGCCCCAAGCCCAACCCGTTCCTCCCCTGGGATCCGCAGCTGGAGGTGCAGAAGCTGGGGGAGGAGCACGTGGTGATCCTCAACAAGTTCCCGGTGCAGCGCGGCCATCTGCTGTTGATCACCCAGCGCTGGCAGCCCCAGGCGGGCTGGCTGGAACGTGCCGACTGGCAGGCCCTGGCGGCCGTGGAGGCGGACACCAACGGGCTGTGGTTCTTCAACAGCTGTGCAGCCGCCGGTGCCAGCCAGCCGCATCGCCACCTGCAGCTCCTGCCGCGCCGTGGGGGCGAGGCCAGCTGCCCACTGGCGGAGCTCTGCGTCCAGCAGCTGGAGGGATCCGAGCGTCGCTGGCCCTGGGCCTATCAACTCAGCCGCCGGCTGGCCGCCGGTACGGCTGACGCCGCCAGCGAACTGGAGGCCCTCTACCTGCAGCACGCCCGTCGCCTCGGGCTGGGCGAGCCCTGCCAGCAACCGGTGCCCCAGCACCCCTACAACCTGCTGTTCGACCGGCAGTGGCTGATGACCGTGCGCCGCACGCGTGAGCACTGGGCCGGCTTCAGCGTCAATGCGCTCGGCTTCGCGGGTTACCTGTTGCTCGCTGAGCAGGCCGACCAGGCCTGGTTGGAGCGAGAGGGACCGCTGCCCCTGCTCCAGGCCGTCGCCGCTGACCCACGGGTCTGAGTCGGCAGGCGCTGCCGTTCCGTGGTTGCACGGATGCCACCCATGCCCCGGGGGTTGTTCGGTGGGGGCAGTGACGACCACGACCATGACCCGCCCCCCACGCCGTTCCTGCCGCAACCGGCCCGGCAGGCGCGTGCGCCAACGCAACCGGCAGGTGGAAGCCCATCGCGGACTGGTGGCACCGATCGCCGCCCACTACGCCGCCCAGTCGGCCGAAAGCCGCGACGACCTGGAACAGGTCGGAGCGCTGGGCCTGATCCGGGCCGCCGAGCTGTACGACCGGCGGCTGGCCGTGCCGTTCGACGCCTATGCCCGCCGCCACGTGCGGGGTGCCATCCTCCATTACCTGCGAGATACGGCACCACTGGTGCGGCAATCGCGCCGCCTGCAGGAACGGCACCAGCAGCAGCGTCAGCTGGCCCTGCTGCTCACGCGGCAGCTTGGGCGCATCCCCACGGCTGAGGATCTGCGCCGGGCTCTTGGCCTGAGCTCTGACCAATGGCAGCGCCAGCAGCCAGTGCCCTGGGAAGAACGCTGGTGGCGCGAGCAGCAGGAGCGATGCGCTGGCGATGGGGGCGGCATCTGCGGCAGCGCCGCGCAGGCCGAGGGGGTGCGGCGGGCGCTGCAGACCCTGCCCATCCAGCAGCGGTTGGTGCTGGAAACCGTGGTGCTGGAAGGCCTGAGCCTGCGCGATGCGGCGCGGCGTTTGCACAGCAGCGCGGCGACGGTGCACCGCCTGCTGCATCGGGGACTGGCTGAACTCAGGACTCGCCTGACGGGCCCATCTGACGCTCCAGCGTGCTGATCGCGGCATTGATGGCCGCCAGCTGACGCTCGAGGCCATCCCGCCAGAAGCTGAGGGTCTGCAGCTTGCGCTCCATGTGCTGCCGGCGCAGCCGTTTCATGGACTCACCATCACCGCAGCCAATGAAAGGCGGAAACATGGGAAAATGAATCGGAAATGCAGTTTTAGCGGTCGACAGCGGCCTGCCGCGCCTCAACGCACGGCGGATCTCGACCCCGTTCGCGCGGGGTTAAGGGAATCGCCACAGCGGCGCCCCCATCGACCCCGCGACCCATCTTGAGAGCAGTTGGTCCCATAGGTCCCATGAGACCGTTGATGTTTCCCCTGCTGCTCGGAGCGCTCGGGGTCACGGCATCCGTGCTGCCGGCGCCCGGCCATGCCTATGTGGCATTGATGGCCGGCCAGACGGCACGCCCCCTTCAGGGGCAGTTCAACAATGTGCCCGTGCTCCATTCCAACCAGCCGGAAGAGGTGCTGGGAGAAGGGATTTTGGTGAGCACCACCCCCGGTTACGCCTATGCGGCAGAGACCGGGCAGCCGCTGGCCAATGCCACCTACACCTTCAACGGTGAGTTCGGCCTGCACGTCCACCACAAGTACTACCCCCAGGACCGCAGCCGCATCCACCGCCCCGGCGGCCGCCGCGGTGAGATGACGCTCGCCACCATCCTGATCAACCCCGGCAGCTATCCGGTGCACATCCGCTTCAACAAAGGGGCGGTGCGCAACAGCTTTGAGGCTCCCTACCTGGCCACGAACCTGATGGGGGTCAAGCCCCTCGGGCCGCGCCCCTGGAACACCGGCCCCGGTGATGCCACCGCGGTGCAGATGCTGCGCGGCAAGCTCGACACCCGTCTCACCGATGAGATCACGATTCCGTCCTACAGCCGCATCGTGCTGTTCAGCACCCAGCTGCCGGCCAAGGGCATCGCCAACGGTCTGCTGCGCGGCCGCAGCGATGGTCCCTTCCAGATGGCGGTTGTGGCCGCCGAAGACCCCAACGGCGATGCCGACCTGCTGGCCGTCCTCGACCGTGGCCGTCTCGCACCGGGTCGCATCTATCTCAACCGCATTGCCCAGATCCAGAACGGCACCGTGTTCTCCCGGGTGGCCGGCGTGGCCCTCGGCGACACCTACACCGCCAGCCTGCAGCACGATCTCAGCCGCAGCCCGCTGCACGTGCCCCTCACCAGCACGCACCGCCACAACTTCGGCACGGGCGAAGTGCAGGTCAATGCCCTGGCCAGTCGGATGGTCGATTCCTCGGT
The DNA here is from genome assembly GCA_041181145.1 of Cyanobacteriota bacterium. Classification (GTDB taxonomy): domain Bacteria; phylum Cyanobacteriota; class Cyanobacteriia; order PCC-6307; family Cyanobiaceae; genus Vulcanococcus. Next base: position 2,502 of record JBEGQE010000159.1, on the reverse strand, counting down.
GAACAACGTGGGCACCTATGGCGTGCGCTTCGACGTCGATCTCAACCTCACGGGCAGTGGGCCCTACGCCCTGGTCCTGAGCCATCCCACCCCGAACGGACGCACCTTCACCGCCTTCCGGGGTTCGATCGGCATCGAGACCGACGAGGGCTACCGCGAAGTCCATGTGGGCATGCGATCCGGCCAGAGCCTGCCGATCGCGGAGCTCAATCTCAAGCCGGGGCAGAACAACCGCGTCCGCGTCAGCCTGGTGTATCCGGCTGATGCCACCCCCGGCCATCTGCTGAGTGTGGTGCCCGACCAGCAGCTGGCGATGGTGCAGCAACGCCAGCAGCTCCTGGCCGAGGCCCAGGCCCGTGCCACGGCGGCCCCGAGGGCTCGTCCCAACCAGGCCCCTCCAGCGGCTGACGCCGCGGTGCTGCTCGATGCGGAGCCCGTGCCGCAGCCTCGGCCTGCCGTGGTGGCCAGCCAACCGCGCCCCGCCGTGGCGGCACCGCCCGGCTGGCTGCCCGCCTTGCCGGCCCTTGCCTCGCCACCGGCGCTGCCCAGCGCCGTGATCAGCCCTGGCCGGATGAGCCAGAGCCTGATGCAACGCTATGAGCAGGCTGTGGAAGCCCAGCAGCAGTTCATGAAATCGCTGATGGGTCGATAACCTCAGGTCGAGCTGCAGGCCTGCGTGAACCCGAGCGAGCCCGCCAAGCGAAGGGTCTCCGTTGACCTGAGCCAGGAACTGCTGGATTGGCTCGATGGGCTCAAGTCCCAGCTGGGCCATCGCAGTCGCGGCGCCATCCTCGAGCACCTGCTGCGCGAGCTGCGCCAGCAGGACAGTGATGAGGATGATCTCGAAGCCGGACTGAGTGCATCCCCTGCGCACGACGGGGTGGACGGGGCGGGCGGTGGCAGCGGCCGTGGCAACGGCAACCCCCTCGACGAGACCTGCGCCATCGTTCTGATTAGATCCACATCAGACCCAACCCAGGACCAGGCACTGGTCCAGGACGAGAGGGTTTGGACGCGGGATGCCAGTGCGGGTGGCCTGGTACCCCTGCCGCGTCCGACGGCCCGGCGACCCAGTCGCAGCGTCAGCTCTGGCGGCGGTATCCAGCTTCCCGGATTTGTGCGGCGCCAGGCCCGCGAGTTGCGCCGCAGCCTGGAGGCGCCGGCGCAGCCTGCCGCCGAGGGCAGCCTGGCGCTGATCAGCGCCGCAGATCTCGATGAAGCGATGCTGCGCGTGGATGCCCACTGGCGTGAGGTCTATGGTCAGCCCCCCCATGAGGCTGTGCTTGAAGCCGCGATGGTCTGGCTGGCCCGGGACGTGTGGCCCCAGTCAGACCACAGCGATGGGCGCCCGTTCAGCTGGAGCCTGACCCAGCAGGTGGTGAGTTCCTTCGCGCCCAGTTGGGGGGAGGGCGAGGCAACCCTGGCGCGGGTGATCACCGCCGCCGGCGTGCTCGAGGATCCCTTCAGTGGGTCCACCCTGGCGCTGCGCGTGCCGACCCTGATCACGCGATTCGTGCAACGGCACCGCAGCCGTCAGAAGCGCACCACGTCGTTTGAGGCGATCGACCAGTCGATGACGGTCCACACCGCCCTGCGTCTGTTGCAGTTGCCCACCGTGGCGGATCGCCCCTACACGTTGCAGGAGGTGCGCGAGGCCTACCGGGAGCAGGCCCAGAGCCATCATCCCGATGCCGGGGGCTCCGCCGATGCCATGCGCCGGCTGAATGAGGCCTACCAGTTCCTCAAGGAGCGCTACAGACGCGCCGCCTGAGACACCTCAAATCCTCCTCTCACTGATATCAGGCAAGACACAGTCCGGAGCGCGACATGCGTCACGGCTGAGATAAGCGAGCGGTGATAGCGGGTATCCGCGCATCCTCGCCATGGAGGCCAGGCGAGCTATCCCGGGCATCCAGCTCCCGGGACGCAGCCCAGGCGTGGATCGGCGTGGCTGGCGTTTCGATCACTTTCTGGTTTTTCGTTGATTCTGGTTGCATCACTGCTTACAGGTTGTGGGCTGAAGATGGCCGCCAAAAATTCTGCGGCGGCGCCTGTCCCGCCTGTCCGCCAGTGTGTCCAGGACCTCCTGGACGCCATCGGAAGCCTGTGCTGCAGGGGTTCGTGACGCTGCGTACCTGCTGCAGACACAGGTACGCAGATGGATGACACGCCATCCGGGTGCCGCCGGACGACCCTCCCAGCCTCTGGCCGTCACGCCGCCCCCACCGTATGACGGGTTGCAGCTGAGACTGAGGCCGGGACGCAGAGACGATCCCGGATGGGAGTCCTGAGACGAGTGCATGACCTGGAGCCCCACGGCAACCGCGCAGTCGAGGAACACGTCTCAGGGGTCTGAGGTGCGACGTAGGTCTGGTCTCGTCCTGTGTCCTGGCTGCGCAGGGTGCTGACGGCCGTGCCATGACCCCTGGTGGCGCCCCAGTGCCACTGTCTGGGCCTCGGCGTCAGCGGAACGTGGCGACCGGTGGGGTGACGCCTGGCCCC